>CAMZDZ010000047.1 GCA_947305535.1 uncultured Fibrobacter sp. | reverse complement strand
AATCGAAAACCCAGTATCTACGCGGGACAGGGCAGAGCAGCGGACTCATAACCCGCGGGTTCCCGGTTCAAGTCCGGGAGGCCCCACGAAAAGCCCCGTTCACCGAATTGGTAACGGGGCTTTCTTTTTTTACGACAAAGTCTTTCTAGTTCAAAGGATCCCATGGAAGCCAACCGCAAATCCGGCATATCCCTGCTCGCATGCGCGTTCGCGCTTGTCGCCTGCGGCGACTTCGTTTTGTCGGATCCCAACGCATACAACACCATGGCCGTCGAAAAGGACAAGGAAAAAGGGTTCGTCAGGATCCACGCCAGCGGGGATTCGACAAAACTGGGCACGGACGTGCCCAGCGCGAAACGCAACGAACGCCCCGAAATGACGGTCAAGTTCACCTACGACTTTGCCATCCAGAAGCACGAAGTCACGTGCGAGGAATTCAGCAGCATCCTGAAATCCCCCAAGCTCGACTGCACCGGGGACAAACCGGCAACCGACGTGACGTTCTACGACGCCGTGCTGTATGCTAACGCGCTGAGCAAGAAGGCGAAGCGCGACACCGCGTACTTCTACACGGGCGCATCGTTCGACAAGTCCGGGCACTGCAAGGGCCTGAACGGCTACATGTTCAAGCCGGCATCGAACGGGTTCCGCCTCCCCACCGAGGCGGAATGGGTCGCGGCAGCATCTATCGGCTGGAACCCCAAAGCATCCTGGAGCGCGGACAACTCCAACTACCGGCTGCACTCCGTCTGCAGCGGAAACCAAGAAAAGGCCGCCATTTGCGACATGGCAGGCAACGCGCTGGAGTGGGTCAACGACTGGATGGGCGACTTCGCCGACACGACACTCCAAAACTTCGCCGGGCCTCCCGATGGCGGACGTACCGACGAGCGCGTGCTCAAGGGAGGCAGTTTCCGCACGAACAGCGACAACATCCACCTGTACTCGCGCGGCGACATCTACACGGTCACCTCGAACACGCAAGCGGATTACGTCGGTTTCCGTCTGGCCTACGGGAACATCCCCGACGCGACATGGATGGGGCACGACGCCAAGCCCACCAGCAGCAGGATTTCCATCCTTACCGACTACGCCACCCTCCGCCTCGTTACCGAAAACCGCAAGTTCAAGTTGGTGTTCCGCAACGACGTCACGGGAAACCTGGCCTTCGTCGAATTTCCGCAGAGTTCATACATCGCCACAGAAATTGTCGACACCATCGACTCGTACCATCCGGACGTATCGCCCGACGGGAACTATGTCGCGTTTTGCACCGGCTACGAAGGCGCCACCGGCAATTCCGCAGTGTACGTACGCAAACTGGACAGCAAGGGCTCCGGCCTAGTAAAGCTCGACGTCAAGCAGGCGGCCATCCCCCGGTGGAGAATCGTCGACGGCGACACCGTAATCGTGTACGTGACCAGCGCGGACAACAACAAGGACTCCAACTCGTTCAAAAAAGAAAGCACCTGGCAAGTCAAGTTCGAGCGCGGGAAATTCGGGACACCGAAAAAAATATCCGACGGGGCCTACCACGGAGGCATCTCGGACGACCGAAAAATAGCAGTCACGGGTTCACAGCTTTTGCGCGTCCGCCTCGCCCCCAAGGGTTCCACCGTCGAAGACACCCACTCCACCGACACGGTCTGGTACGAAGATCACCAGATATGCAACGTGAGCCTCTCCAAAGGAAACGCCGCACAGCTAGCCTTCCTTTCCCTTGGCTCCACATCAACCACCAGCGCGGCAAATTCCGAACGCGCCCACGAGTACATCCACATCGCGAGCCGTTACGGCAAGCACGTCAAGCAAGTCAAGGCGCCGAAAGGCTACACGTTCGACCATTCCGAGTGGGCCACTGACAACGAGCTCGTCGCGACGCTTACCACGCCGGACGGCGTCCACGAAAAGATCGTACTCGTATCTCCTCAGAAGAACCTGGTCCTGACCCTAGCCGAAGGGGACGAACTCTGGCACCCGTGCCTCTGGGCAAAATCCGCAAGCGACTCCGCCTATAGCGACCTGGACCCCGACAGCGTCGGTATGTACATGACCGAGACTTCTTCGCCCGAATCGCAAATCATGAAGGTGAAGATGGACCTGTTCTGGGAATACCTAGACACCCTCGACGCCGTCATCATCGGATCGTCCCGCTCATTTGCCGGAATCGACCCGATATTGTTAAACCCGTTCACGATCAACATGTCGTATTCGCGCGAATGCCTCACCGCAACGGATTTCTTCGTATCCAACTACGTCATCCCGCTAGCGCGCAACGTCAAGTATATCATACTGGCGCTTGATTACGACAGATGGTACATCAAGGACGAGATTTTCGAGGAGATCTTCCAAGGAATTCCCGGCTACCTGTACGACGAGCATCACGATTTCTGGCATGGCGGCGTGCCCAAGAACATGGCGAAACTTTCAAAAGCCGCCCTTCAACCCAAAGACGACCTGATCGATTCCTACTCGTACCATCGAGGCATTGCGTACTCGTTTTCCAAAGGCTGGGGACCCGAGAAACCCGACGTAGACAACGATCCGGACTGGCTCGAGAAAGACAGTTCCGCGTTCTACTACAACTTCGACATCCTCGAAAAAATCATCCGTTACGCCATCCAGGAATACATGCTCGTCATCGGGGTCGTCTTCCCGCAATCGCCCCACTACGCCAAGGACATGAACGTTTTCGGACGCTACGGGCTCAACCTGGAGAGCGCCGAGTTCATCCAGGAACAGGTAAACGCGTTAACCGAGAAATACCCAAACTTCCGCGTCCTGGACGAAAACAAGAACGGCAAGCATGACTACAAGAGCGAGGAATTCGAAAACTCCGACCACCTGAACCTCATCGGGGCACAGAAACTCACAATCCGGTTAAGCGAGTTCCTGGAAAACCGATGACGGATTTAGCCCATAGGGCTATTTGACCTGGAACTTCACCGACCTGGAATTGCCCCTGTACTGGATGCGGGCGATATACATTCCCTTCGCCAGGTTCTTGAACGGGACAAAGTGCGAACCGACCGGCAGCAAGGCTGTCTTACCGACACGGCGTCCCACATGGTCAAAGAAATCCACCTTCGTCGAGAACTCGGATTTCAGCTGGATTCCGTCGGCCAGCACCTGTGCAGAAATTGCCGATTCATGAACAACGTAACCAGGCAGGGCGTCCTTGGCATCGTCCTTCTTCTTCGAAGACGAGGATTTCGCCGTCGCCTTGGACGAAGAGGACTTGGGCGCCGAGGAGGAACTGCTGATGGCTCCGACCGGGATAGAATCCATGGATGTAAGGCAAGTGACATCGTCGATGACCAGGTCTCCGATATCGGAAGATATTCCGACAATCGACTTCTCGAAGAGGTTATTCGTATTCTTTTCGCCATGAGGCACATTATCGAGATTTCCGCCTCTCAACTCCCAGATCAGCTGCGTAATCTGCGACGCGTTGAAAGTCTTTTTCACGCCCCAGCTTTCCTGGGACAGTTGCGACCACTTGATTTCAACCGTTTCGTATCCCTGGTAGCCCGCGGCATGGGTGACCGTGGTGATTACACGCGACGGATTGACCTCTATATAGTGGTAGTTGTTGTCCTTGACCGTGCTGAGGTCCGCGCGGAATCGGTGACCTTCGCCACGGAACCTGTACGAAATGCCCGTACACTTGCTCAGGTCGTAGTCAACACCATTGCCCACCGTTTTCAGGCCAAACGCCACGTAAGGCACGAACCAATAGGACGGAGCCGCGTCGTAGTCTTCGTAATAGGGATCGTAGGGGCCCTTCTGCATCATCAGCATGGATGGACCGAATTCATAATAAAGACCACCTACCCAGCTGTCGTTAGATTCCAGGTACTGGACTTCCGGGCCACCAGCCTTGAGTTCTTCCGCCGTAAGGGGACTTTTGGAGCGTAGCGGGAAATATATCGAAGTGTCCTGTTCCTCGCCCGTGCTGTCCTCGTACACGAAGGTCCGGGGCTCAAAGGTCCAATTCGAGAAAGCGCCATCAACGAAGATTGTGTTAAATTCGGAGCAGGCTCGCGGGAATTCGCTATAGATCGGTTCCCAGAAATCCCAGTCTACCGTCTGGCAGCCGGCATCCGCCGAATCCGAATAGACGAACCAGTAGTCCTGATCGCTAAGGAGCGACACCTTGTCGTCGTCCTCGAAATCCTCAATCAGCACATTGGCAAAGACGGCCGTGGTAAGCGCAACTAGCGCAAAAAGAATTTTTTTCATGCAACCCTCCGTTTTTTCCATCAATATACATAACGTTACCCACCTCTTCAAGCCCCACCCCATACGCCAAGCGGCGATTCCGGCTTTTTAGTAAGGAGACATGCACGCACGGGCCTTTTTTATCTATAATTACAGCATGGCCCCGGACGAAATCAACGCCCTCATCAAGAAGTTCTCGCCCCTACTGGACGAGAGTTCCGAAGTCTTCCGCGAACTCGCCACGTTCTTCGGTGGAGGCAGCAAGATCGACGTCCACCACGGCGACCTCTCCAAATTCCTCGGACGCAAGCGGCTCTTCCGCGTCATCCGCCTGCAGGGCGAAAGCTACAAGGACTGCGTCTACCAGCTGATCGACGACCACCCTGAATCCATGGAAGCGCTCGGAATGCTGCGCTACTACAAGGCGCCCGCAGGACCTGTCCGCTGGGAAGACGTGGAAGCCGCCGAAATCGCCATGGGCAAGGAACTCACCGTGAACGCCTACGGGTGGATGCCCGACGCATGGACGCTCTTCGAAAGCGAAGGCACGGGCGCAGCGCAGGCCGACACGGCGAAAACGCACCAGATGGTCGCCATCCTGGCATTCGACTACGGGGACTAGCGGCAAAACGGCCGCGGCATTCCCTGGCCGACACTATTAATCCCCCCCCGCCGACATACCGACATTCCTACCAGCATATTCTCCAAATGCACCCCCATATGTCTTCGACATGCCTCCCATATGCAACAGGCGTTGCATATGGAAAAATTTTTTGTGATATTTATCAAAATCTTGTGATTTTTATTAAAAAATTGAACTTTTGTTGCATAAAACACTTGACTCGCCGAATTTTCGGTTTTATATTTATCATTGATGAAACCGATAATCGACTACATAGATTTTCGCCAGTACATGCTGGACTACTACGAGGACCGCAAGCGCCGCTCCGCATTTTCGTGGCGCGAGTTCTCGAAAATAACAGGATTCAGTTCCTCGTCCTACATGAAGGTGGTCTGCGACGGCAAGAGCAAGCTCAGTCGCCTCGGCGTGGAGCGCGTCGCCGACGCCATGGGCCTTACCGGTTTCGAGAAGGAATACTTCCGCGCCATGGTCAAGTTCGGCCAGGCCGAAGAAGAAGGCGCCAAGAAGTCCGCCTACGAAAGCATGCTCGCCATCGCGAAAAACCACAAGGTCCGCGTGCTGCAGGGCGACCTCTTCGAGTTCTACGACTCCTGGCGCAACCCGGTCATCCGCGAGCTCGCCCCGCTGATGCCGGGCGCCACCCCCGGCGAAATCGCCAAGAAGTGCTATCCCGAAATCTCGGCGGCGGAAGTGCGCCAGTCCCTCGATTTCCTCTCCAGGACGGGCCTCCTCAAAAAGTCCATCGACGGCCAGCTCGAACAGGCCGAAACGTCCGTGATCGGGACTCCTGACGCCACGCGCCTCGCCCTGCGCGGAATGCACCGCCAGATGTCCAAACTCGCGACCCCCGCTCTCGACCTCCCCAGGGAAGAGCGCAACTTCAGCGGAGTCACCATGGGCCTATCCAGGGACACTTACGAGCGCATCGTCAAGGAACTCGACGAATGCCGCCGCAAGGTCATCGCCATCGCATCCGAAGACAAGAACATCGACCAGGTATACCGACTGAATTTGCAACTTTTCCCGCTGACACGGAACGTCAAGGAGGACAACCATGAACAAGCTTAAGATATTCTTCGCAAGTTTCGCCATGGTCCTGCTCTGCACGGGATGTTCCGAATCGGACAAGCTCGCCGGTACCGCCGAGGAACCCAACGAGCTCGCCTACCAGGACCAGGTATCCTCCAGTTCCAAGGAACCGGATACGCTGATTTCCTCCAGCTCCGAGCGCGTCAAGAGCAGTTCTTCCAGTTCCGAGAAGACAAGCAGTTCCTCCAGCAGCCAGGAACCGGTCAAGCCGAAATCTTCCAGCAGCGTGGTGGACAATGACAAGCCCGGCACGTCGAGCAGCGCACCCGCCAGCAGTTCCTCCAGCGAAAAACCGCCCCAAGGAATCCAGCCGCCCGACGAAAACGACAAATCATCGTCGAGCAGCGTTCCTTCCAGCAGTTCTTTCAAGGACCCCGGCGACGGAGACACGCATACGCCCCCGCAGTCCTCCACACCGGAGAACCCGCCCTCCCTGAGCGACTACATAGCAATATTCGGTCTCGAAGACATGCCGTTCGACACTACGGTCATGGCATCGATTGCCACCAAGGAAGACACCTCCTCGCCGCAGCAACCGCCTGCCGCGCAGACCTCGGAATTCGACAGGATAGGCGTGCACCAGTTCGTCAAGCAGAATATCTACGCACTGCAGGACCTCTTCCCGATTGCCGCCAAGCAGTACAAGGAACTCGCCACCGCCATCACCAACGACAGCGCCGAATGCGGGCTCTACCTGCTCAACATCCGCGGCAGCAGCGAGAACGTGGGCCACCTGCTCACGAAGGTCACGCCCGACTCCATGACCGTCGTAGACATCGTGGCGCCGAACTGCATGACCAATACCAACGGGAAGCTCGTCCGGTTCCTCTTCAGCTACTGCGGAGACGTGAACAGCGATCCGGAAATCGTGAGGACGTCCGTCACCAGCGACGTTCCCACAAAGCAGTGTCCGGACAGACTTACGGGAAGTGAATGGGTGAAATAAGGAGAAGCATCATGAAAAAGAACTTGTCCAAAATAGCCTGCGGGCTTACCGCAGTATCGGCAATCGCCCTCGTTCTGAGCGCCTGCGAAAGCGACTCGTCCCCCGTCATCTGCACCTGCGAGCCGTCGGAATCCTGCAACAACCGGGATATCAGCAGCTCGTCGGAGGCAAACTCCTCGGCAGAAGCCGAAACCGTCGAAAGTTCCGCGGACATCGAAAGCTCTGCGGGCATCGCGAGTTCCTCGTCCACCGGAATTTCGTCCTCCGCTGAACGCATCGGGAGAATGGAGCCGGGATGCTTTGACATCGAGAGGGCGTGCCCGCCATGCGATGAAAACGGATGCATCAACTTTGTCCTTCCCTGCAACCACTGCATAGGCTCCTTGGGCGACTCCATCGCCTCGTGCGACGGCAACGGCATCTATGTCTGCGAAGCAAATTACTGGGTAAAAAAGTCCAATGGCCAATCCGGCAACTCATCGAGTTCCTCGGCCGTGACCATTTCCTCTTCGGCAGTGGCAAGTTCTTCCTCGGCGGGACGCGTCGGAGAAAAGCACGACCAATGTTTTAATTACGAAACGATGTGCCCGCCATGCAACGAAGAACCGTGCCCCATCCCTGTCGTCGCCTGCAACGACTGCGGCGGGATGGAAAACGACACGCTCGTCGAATGCGGGAGCAACGACCTCTACATCTGTAAAGAGAGCTACTGGGAAAGCTACTGCGTACACATGAAGGATTCCTCCGGTGTTGCAAAGGCAGACATTCCCTGTCACCACGAGCACGCAATCGCGAAGGACTGCGACACGGACGGAACGATCATTTGCCGCGAAGGCACCTGGCACGCCCTTACCGAAAACGATTCCTGGGTAGGCGAACCCTGCACCGAACAAGGGAAAATCAAGACGATTCCCCTCGACTACAAGACCGTGAAAGGGGCATCCTTTTCCATCAACCTGCGGTACTATTGCAACCATGGCCAATGGACAGAAATATCAACGAGAGAACCTCTATCGAACGTACCCTGCGAAACAGGTGACAGCGTAACGGTATTCATAGACACCTACGAATGCATCGACGAAACCTGGATGGACATTCGCAGGCTAACCATCGGAAGAGCAGATTGTTCCGCCAGTCCCCTCATCGGGGCAGATTGCACCGAATCAGACGAATGGGTATACGACGTCGGATGCGCATACCATTGTCAGGACGGCAAATACATTTTAAAATAAAGGAGAAGCATCATGAATAAGAAGATCACCGGCATGGCCCGCGGCCTTGCCGCAGCCACGATTGTCGCCTTCACGCTCACCGCCTGCAGCGACGACAGCAGCAGCGTATCCCCCGTCAACGACACCAGTTCGATCGAGGAGCAGCTTTCCAGCGGCAACGATACGCCTGCACCCAACGGAAACGACACCCCGACATCCACGGAATCCAAGCAGGACACGCCCGCATCCAGCGGCAACGACGCCCCGGCTCCGGCTTCCAGCGATTCGGCCAGCCCCAACAGCATTGACGCGCCCACTTCCAGCGTCAACCCGAGCGCGGACACCACGCAAAATTCCAACTCCGACGTCACGCCGACATCGTCGGCCGACGTGGCACCGAATTCCTCGTCCGACGTGGCCCCGACCTCCTCGGAAGTGGACACGACCAGCTTCAACGCCATAGACAAATGCCCCCCGGGCGGCGACTGCGACGGTGACGGCATTCCCGACGGAATCTACAGGCCCGATCTCGAGCCCTGCGCGGTCGAGGACTCGACAATGGAATTCTACAACCGCATCTTCACCTGCAAGGAAGGCAAGTGGGTATACACGCCCGACCCCGACGACACCGACCCGCACAGGGAAGTGGCGACCGATGCGAAAGCAGAACACCGCGGCGGCCCTGCAGTGGCCCCGATCGTCGTGAAAGTAAAGAACGCCGACGGCACGGTCACCATCCGCGATGACGGGGTGGACATTTACGACTTCAACGCCGTGTCCGTAGGTGTCGAACTTTTCGGCGATACACTAGTCGCGCATGTCGAATTTCCGGAAGCAACAACGAACAGCTTTTCGATGGGCACCCTCACGTTTACTCTGAGCAAAGCCTGCGAGGGCGTAAATTACCTGAAGTATCCCAATAGAGACTACGCCAAACCAATTCACGAAGTCGATAAACTGACCGACTGCGGAAACAACTCGTCGTGCGTGGAATGCCCGCCCGATCAGGACTGCGGCGGCGTGGCCTGGTAAAAAACAAGGAGAAGCATCATGAAAAAGAAAATCACCAGCATGGTCTGCGGACTTGCCGCGGCCTCGGTAATCGCCTTCGCGTTCACCGCCTGCGGTGACGACAGCTCCAGCGTATCTCCTGTGAATCAGGAATCGGGCGTCGACACCCCGGCAAGCAGCGGCAGCGACACCCCCACAAGCAGCGGCAACAATGCACCGGCATCCAGCGAAGCCAAGCAGGACCCGCCCGCATCCAGCGACACGCCGACTTCGAGCAGTGACGCACCCGCATCTTCCGGAACGGTTCCGGCATCCTCGTCCGGCACCGCACCAGAATCGTCATCCGCAGTGGAACCGGCATCATCTTCGGACATAGTCTCCAGTTCCAGCGCACAGGAATACTGCATCGATGCAGCGCAGATATGCCCGCCGTGCAACAGGACTCTCGACGGACCGAGCTGCCCGCTGACGAACGAGCCCTGCATCCAGTGCAGTACGGAAGGGGAAACCGCCAAGGAATGCAATACCGGGAAAACCTATCAATGCCACGAGGGCTCCTGGATACTGAGCGACTCCATCTGCGAGCACATCACCGATCACGACGGAATGACCGCCAACGGGAACTGCATCGACCGGGAAAATGAAATCGTCCCCGACTGCGTGACCGGCGAACAATACAAGTGCGTTTCGAATTACTGGAAGCGCTTGGAAGTGTCGACCAACGTGAAGACGGGGCACCCTAGCGGCCCTGCAGTGACCCCGACCATCGTGAAAGTGAAAAATGCCGACGGGACAGCCACCTTCCAGGACGACGGGGTGCTCATTGACGACGCCTGCACCACCAACGGGCTGAAGGCGCTGCTCTCGAACGACACCCTGTACGCAACCTTCACGTACCCGGGATGCACGACGACCGGCGGCTTCATGGGAGTAATCACGTTCACCCTCAGCGACGAGTTCGTCAACGCAAAATACATCAAGTACGACAACAATAAGAACGTCCACGAAATCCACGAAGTCGAAGAACTGAACGACTGCGGGAACAACGCCTCTTGCGGGACGCACGACGTATGCCGCGACGACCCCATCATCGGCACCGAATGCGATGCGAGCAAGCCCGAGGAAAATGTCATCAGCAAGGATGGTTGCGTATACCAATGCAATGCGGGCAAGTACATGTACCTCCCGCCTCCGACATAGGCTTAACCAACGCACTATATTGTTAGCTCCTAAATACCAAAATGGGAACCACAATTGTGGCTCCCATTTTTAATTATTGTCATACAGGATGTTCTTTTCGTAAAACTTCGGTCACAGGAAAACAAATGCTTTTCTTTCGATTAAGGGGTTTGTACATTGTGGGAACAAACAAATTAACCCCCTAATAGGAGATGTCATCATGAGGAATGGCATAGTTGTAGCCATTACGTTTTCCGCTATACCCTTTTTCGCTTGCAGCAACGACAGTACACCGAGCGCTGCCGATACGGAGTCGCCAAAGAGTACTGGCGTTCATATTCTCCAAGGCAATTATGTCATCGACAAGAACAAACAGGTTCTGGCCATGACATCTAACGGGACCACAGAGGAATGCGTTCCAAAAGGCGATGGATATTCTTGGGAAAAAGTTTCACAAACCGACAGCGTTGAGTATGAGTTTGTCGGTGACTCGCTTGTCCTATACACACTTAACAACGGCTATACGGCAAATCTCGGCCTTGTGTACGTAGGCGGGAACATGGACGACCTCAACGGCACATGGACATACACCGGCTGCACGTACGACAACGATAAAGACCAAACGGAATGCTACGCGAGCGAGGTCGACTACAAGACGGTCACCTTGGCCCTCTCCAAGGGAGAATTCACCAAGAAGAAGGACAGCCGTTTCGACGAGTATCTTGCCGATTTCGAGGCCGCGGGTTACACAAGTTCCCTGTTCATGAACAGCCTGTACACCATCTTGGCTGGCGAGCAATCGGCATTGTCGTTTTACTGGTTCTTTGAACCCGACGAAGTCCATCACGATGTAGAAATCCTCGAGAATTCAAAGACGAGCCAAACCTTCTTATTGAACGGAAAAAAATACACGTTCAATGTCAACAACGTGAAACAGGGCCTCGAAAGAAAAGGTTTGCTTTCGGTAGACTTAAATCTGGAAGTTTCAGACGGTTCAACAACTTGCGTCGGGCACTACACGCAACAAATCGTAGACAAAGACTTGTGCAACACACGGCATCAAAAGAATTCTTTCGTCGATGACGACGGCAATTTGCATCGCTTCTTGCCGGATAGGGAAAACAAGGGCAACACGTCGATGGACCGGGACTTTTACATAATCTCAAACGAGAATGAATTCATCAAGTGCTTAAATTCGATTGCGACGAATAATCCTGAAAGCGGCACATAACCTAAATAATGGATACCGCCAATACTTTTTCTACATTTCACAGCATGAAGTGCATTGAGGTAGTGGCGGGAATCATCCGGGACAGCGGCAAGGTCTTCGCGACCCAACGCGGTTACGGAGATTTCAAGGACGGGTGGGAATTCCCGGGCGGCAAAGTGGAGCCCGGCGAGACCCCGCAGCAGGCGCTCGTCCGCGAGCTCAGGGAAGAGCTGTGCGTCGACGTGACCGTGGGCGACTTTCTGTGCACGGTCGAATACGACTATCCGGCATTCCATCTGACAATGCACTGTTTTTTTTGCTCGGTGGTGGGCGGCAAGTTGACTCTCCTGGAACACGAGGCGGCAAGGTGGCTGAGCGAAGCGGACCTTCATTCCGTCGAATGGCTCCCCGCCGACGTTGAAGTCGTGAAAGCTCTGGGGCACCTATGAAACGGCGCCACAAGAAGCATTCACCCATGAACCGTTCGCAAATGATGCAATCGGTCCATTCCGAAGACACAAAGCCGGAATTGCAAGTACGTCGGGAGCTGTTCCGCGCCGGATTCCGCTACAGGCTACACCGACGAGACCTACCCGGCTCCCCCGACATTTTCCTTCTCAAGTACGGCGTGGTCATTTTTATCAACGGCTGTTTCTGGCACCAGCATGGCTGCAAGTTCACCAGCCGTCCCAAAAGCAATACAGATTTCTGGAACAATAAGTTCGACAACAACGTCGTTCGCGACATCAAGACGAACTGGGAGCTTTCGCTGCAAGGTTTCCGTGTCGCCACCGTCTGGGAATGCTCCATCAAGAGCGATTTTGAGCGCACCATGGAACGTCTCAAGGCATTTATCGCAAGCGACGAGGAGTCCATCGAGATTTAGAAAAAAGTTTGCTATTTTTCCGAACATGGAAAGAGAAAACTTTAAATCCAGACTCGGTTTTATTCTCATCGCTGCCGGATGCGCCATCGGCCTCGGCAACGTGTGGCGTTTCCCTTACATTGCAGGCCAGTACGGCGGCGCGGCTTTTGTGCTCCCGTATCTCGGGTTCCTGCTGTTCCTCGGGCTCCCGATCCTGATGGCGGAACTTGCGCTTGGCCGTGGCGGCCGTAGCGGTATCGCCCGCGCCTTCGACAACCTGGAAAAGCCGGGCACCAAGTGGCACTGGGCTAAGTTCCCGCTGATTTCGGCGAACTACATCTTGATGGCCTTCTACTCGGTGGTGACGGGCTGGATGCTCTACTACTTCTACAAGATGGTCACCGACGCAAGTTTCCTCAAGGGAACTCCCGACCAGATTGCGGCCGGCTTCGGCGAAATGCTCTCGAACCCCGCGCTCATGATTTTCTGGATGTGCGTCGCCATCGCGCTTGGCCTCGGCATCGTCTCCCTCGGTCTCCAGAAAGGCGTCGAGGGAATCACCAAGAAGATGATGATCTGCCTGCTTGTCATCATGGTACTTCTCGCCATCCGCGCCATTACGCTGCCGGGTTCCACCGCAGGGCTCCAGTTCTACCTCTTGCCGTCTTTCGAACGCCTGACACAGTCGGGCAAGGGTGTCGGCGAAGCCATCTTCGCGGCGTTCGCGCATGCGTTCTTCACGCTCAGCATCGGTATCGGCAGCATGACGATTTTCGGAAGCTATATCGGCAAGAAGCATTCCCTTGTCAAGGAAGCGGCGAGCGTCTGCATTCTCGACACGGTCGTGGCGCTTGTCGCCGGCATCATCATCATCCCGAGCTGCTTTGCCTTCGGCCAGTCTCCCGGACAGGGCCCCGGCCTTATCTTCGTCACGCTTTCCAACGTGTTTTCCATGATGCCCGCAGGGCGTTTCTGCGGTGCGGCGTTCTTCCTGTTCATGTCTTTCGCGGCTCTGTCCACCTTGATTGCCGTCTTCGAGAACCTCGTCTCGTTCTGGATGGACCTCAAGGGTTACAACCGCAAGACCGTCGCCTTCTGGAACATCTTGGTCGTGATCCTGCTTTCGCTGCCGTGCGCACTCGGCTTCAACGTCCTCGCCGGTTTCGAGCCGTTCGGCCCGGGCAGCTGCGTGCTTGACCTCGAAGACTTCATCGTGAGCAACACCATGCTACCTGCAGGCGGCATGTTCATGGCGATTTTCTGCTCCAGCCGCTACGGCTGGGGACAGGAGAAGTTCTTTGCCGAAGTCAACTCCGGCAGCGGCTACAAGATTCCGAGCAACACCTTCTTCAGGATTTATTTCAAGTGGGTGCTGCCGGTCCTTGTTTCCATCCTGCTCATCCAGGGATACCTCTCCAAGTTCGCTCCCGAACTCTGCGCCAAGATATTCGGGTAGCCACTCTTAAAAGCGCCTGTTTTACTTCAGTTCCATTTTCTTCAACTGGATTCCGTTTGCCGTTTTGATACGGGCAATGAAGTTGCCCGAGCCAAGTTTTTCGCCTGCGATGCGAATAATTGCGCGGGCGGGCGGATTCACTTGCAGCACGTTCTGACCGAGGCTATTGAACACGGCGGCGCCCAGGACTTCGCCCGAATGGTTGTCGATAAACCATTCCCCGCCCTCGTAACGCAGCATATCGCCTAGGGTCGCCTTGCGTGCGGGAATTGCAACTTCCGGCTCATCGGAAACAAGCAACAACGCCGTGATGGACTTGGGCGGGAGAGTCATCTTGATCATGTTCACAGACGCTGAGGTCGCGGTCGTTTCTCCACCCGCGACGGTAGCATTCACGACGTCTTCTTCCAGGGCGTTATTCGTGTGCGAAACAAACGTTTCGCCTTTGAGGTTCTGCAGCGTGAGCGTCTTGAATTTCAGGTCAGCATCGAAATTGGCCAATTTCAGTTGAACATCCTGCGCATCCTTTTCGGCACGGTTAACGAAAATCACCGAGAGCGAGTCGCCCTTGGCCGTAATGGAACTGTAAGCCGACACGAGCGAATCGTTCGTGGACACGGACTGCACGCGGTTCGCATGGCCGTAACGACTGAACAGGTGTACCGTTTCGTACATGCCGTCGCCCCAGCTCCAGGGAGTGAAAATTGAGACACCGTTATCCTGCATGGTGCCGATGAACGAGGCATAGGTAAGCGCCGTCACCATGGGGTCTTCGTCGATAAGGCTTGTCTCGGTAAGCGCGAGCTTGATTCCGTGATCCTTGCCGAAGTACTGTTCGAGCCAGCGGTTGATGCGTACGAATATGTAAGACTTGTAGCCCAGATCCTTGTTGCTCCAGTCGCATTTGCCCGTAGCGCAGCGGATGCCGTTTCCGCCCTTGTAGTAGTAAGTAGTGTCGAACAAGACTCGGTGCCAGTTCATGCGGCTCTCGTAATCTTTTTCGCTGGGGTACCAGTGGATGTCGAAAACATCGAGAAGCTTCATGCCGCTCGTCTTCTCTGCCTCGGCAATTTTCTTGGTGAAGAATTCCAGCCAGCAGTATTCCTGGCCGTCAATCTTGGGCCTGCTTTCGTCGTTATAGGCGGAGATGTGGCACCATTGCCATTCGTTGGCGACCACGGGGCCGGTAAGCTTGATGTCTTTCCAGGCGGCGCGCGCCTTTTTGGCGACATCGATGTAGCGTTCCACCAAGAAATCCCCGGTCACGGGCAGGTCTAGGTCGGAATGCGTGCCGCGCCAGATTTCCATCTCGTTGTCCATGCTCCAGTACTGGAACCGGCTCATGTCGAATTTCAGTTCGTCTCTCCAGTACGGGACAATCCCCACTGTGGAATCGGCGGGCCATTCCTCGTTATAGAGCGTGTAGTCGCCCGCCTTGATAAGCGTCTCGCCGTCTTCTGATACTTCTCCGCCACCAGCAAGGTCAAATGCCCGTGACGGATACGAGCCGTGTTCCTGTTTCCAATTCCAGTCCGGGAAGTTATAGTCGGTGCTACTTGCCGCATAGCCCGTGAGCTGGAAAGCGTACATCGCGTCGACTCCCGGCATCTTGTCGAGCACCTTCTTCGCGGTGATGGCCCAGTCGTGCGAGTAGACGTTGTTGAACCAGTCCGGGTGCACCGTGAGTTTCTTGCGCCAGTTGTAGCGCGTCGCGTTGTTGCCGTTGTTCGCGCGCATCATGTGGATGCCCGCCTCGCGCACCTGGCCAATAAATTCCTGCTCGGCCGAATCGCTTTCGGCAGACCCGTCGTTCACCTTGTCGATGTTGCGGCCATAAAGATACGGCGATATCGGGAGCACCCCCGCTTTTACGTCTACCGAAACATCGATACCGGCAAGGGCCGGAGAAAAAGCGAGCATAGAAATCAAGGTTGCAGCCGCAAAATTCCTAGAAAAATCCATAAACATCTCCCGTAAACGCTTTATAAAGAAGCAGTTCATTCATAAATATATACTTAGAAAGCCCGGAAACTCTTGAAAAAATCCATGACCGTGGACATGTTTGCCGACGGTCACATTTTTTTTGCGAAAGCGGGAAACACTTAATGAAAAGAAAAAGAACTATCTTTCCTGTAAATATTGAGGATTTTTTAACGATGCGCATTCTTGAAAAAATCAGTGATTTTATTGGCAAGTGGATGGCGGTCGTGGTTTTAGCAATCGCGGC
>CAMZDZ010000046.1 GCA_947305535.1 uncultured Fibrobacter sp. | reverse complement strand
AAAGCGGCACGCGAGCTGGGTTCAGAACGTCGTGAGACAGTTCGGTCCCTATCCGGTGTGGGCGTTCGAGACTTGAGGGAAGCTGTCCTTAGTACGAGAGGACCGGGACGGACGAACCTCCGGTGTACCGGCTGTCGCGCCAGCGGCACTGCCGGGTAGCCATGTTCGGATCGGAGAAACGCTGAAGGCATCTAAGCGTGAAGCCGTTCCCAAGATCAGGTCTCGCGGGGGCAACCCCCTGAAGGGCCGTCGCAGACTACGACGTCGATAGGTCGCAGGTGTAAGCGCAGCGATGCGTTGAGCCGAGCGATACTAATAGCCCGTGAGGCTTCTCCCTTTTTTCTACGATTCAGTTCGCGCTGCGTGTGCAGCCCGGATCCATGGGGCTTCGAAGCCTCGTCCGATTGACTTCTTCAAGGTTTTCACGCCGCCGTCCCACAGCACTGCGGGACGCCGGCTCTGCCAAGGATTGTTTCAGCGATTCTTGAGCGAGGGTCACACCCGTTCCCATTCCGAACACGGCAGTTAAGCCTCGCTTCGCCGATGGTACCTGGCCTCCGGGTCCGGGAGAGTAGGGCGTCGCTGGATTCTCGAGGCCCCTCGCCTAACGGCGGGGGGCCTCTTCGTTTTTACAGACCGCTCGCGCTGCCGTCGACGTACGACTCCGGCACGCGCTCGCTCTCGCGACCACGGCCGGTTGATACCGGCCGCTTGTCGCTCACGCCCCTTGATGGTAAACCGTCGAGGGGGCTTTTTTTATGCCCGCTCCGCGCGTCAATGTAAGACGGCGAAGCCGTGATATTTTTCCCTAGCTCCTAGATTCTAGCCTCTAGATTCTTTGATGGTGATTGCTTCAGGGCTATTCGCCCTTCGCAATGACAAATCCGCTTATTCACTAACAGCCACGGCCCACTTTTTTCTATTCTTCTCTTTATGAAGCTGACTTTTTCTTTTGTGTTCCAGCTGCCTCCTCTGACGTTCGAGGACGATGTCAAGGCCATCGCCAGGAATATCCTGGGTGCCTTCGATTTCCTTTTGAACCTGAGTTCTTTCCGTAGCTCGTTCTATCTGGACGGTACGGTGCTCGAGGCTCTCAACCATGCGGCGGGCCCGCTTTCCATCGGGAAGATCCGGCATGGCATCCGCGAGGGCAAGCTCGAGTTCCTGGGCGGCAGCTACCACGACGCTTTGCTTCCCCTGTTCCCGGCTGAACTGCAGCAGTTGCAGCTGAAGATGCACCGCAGGCTCCTGCGCAAGATGTTCGACGTAGAACCTACCGGCTTCTTCAGTTCGTCGATGGTCTGGGAGATGGAGATGACGGACCTCCTCTCGAGGGAGTCCTTCGAGTACTCCCTTGTCAGCGAGTCCGCGTTGCAGGACGCCCTGGGCAGGACGACCCCGATATCGGGTTGGTTCACCACTGAAGACAAGGGTGCGCTGATGCGCGTGGTTCCCGTCGCCGAGGGGCTTTCCCGCGCGATTGCGGAAGACAAGCTGGACTGGGAATATAGCGCCGGGCCGTATTGCCGCGACAACAAGTCCGCGGTCGTCGTCCTCACGATGCCGCGCGACCCCAAGGAAATCGTGCCCTTCTTCGAGAGGCTCGCCGAGTTCGTGGAAATGAACGAGATCCGGACCTGGCCTGTCAGCCATATCGTTTCGCAGCAGAGTTCCGAGGGTAGCGTTAGTTCGCTGATGTCCGTCGGGACGAACCTGGGCCTGCCCGCCACGGCGAAGAGTTGCCGCGAGCTTCTGATCCGCAGGCCAGAGATCAACATGCTGCACAAGACCATCCTGGCCCTTTACCGCTCGGGCGTCGCCCAGCTGGACAGCAAGGAACAGCAGGACTTCTTCAAGAGACTCCTGCCCGCGATGCTGCCGCTCTACTTCCGCGACTTGCAGCAGGGAGGCATGCGTTCCCCGGTTGTGCGTTGGCGTGCCTACAGGCACCTTATCAGCGTGGTCAACTGGCTCGGGCGCGCTACGGGTTTTGACGGTCTGCGTGTCGAGGTGTCCGACTTCCTGCTTGTCGGGCGCAAGCTTATTTCGGTGGAGAATCCGCATTTCTCCTTCTTGCTGGATTATGCGCAAGGTGGAAGCCTGCGTTCCCTGAACTACAAGAAGTCCACGCTCAGCCTTCTTTCGGCCTGGCGCGACGACGGTGAACCCTCCCTGGGTTTCCTGGACTGCCTTGTCCCGAACACGGCGCTCATGCCGGACAAGCTGGATCAGATCCTTTCGAACAGGGAATTCCTCCTTGCCGACGCCTATGACTACCAGATCAAGCGTCACGAGAATTCTACCGACATCCAGCTGTCTTCGGAACAGCCGTTCTCCGTAGGGGAACGCAGGGGGCTTGTGCAGGTCGACAAGCGCTACTCCCTGAATCCGTCCGATTCCTCGTTCCATCTTCTGTACGGGCTTTCCAATTCCACCTATGTCAATTTCAAGGGCTACTTCGGTTCCCTCATGGAACTGGGCATGCGCCCGTTCAGCGCGAGGAGCCAGGCGGTCTACATCGACGGGCAGAATCTCCGCTGGAAGCTGGACGTTCCCCTGATTTACCCGGACGCCCGCTCGGTCGAGATTCACGACAGGGTGCTCTCGTGCGTGTT
Source organism: uncultured Fibrobacter sp. (assembly GCA_947305535.1). GTDB lineage: Bacteria > Fibrobacterota > Fibrobacteria > Fibrobacterales > Fibrobacteraceae > Fibrobacter. Next base: position 13,557 of record CAMZDZ010000046.1, on the reverse strand, counting down.
CTGCCTGGAATTCGACCAGCCGACGAACCTTTTCCTCGGCCCCATCTTTGGCGCATCGTCGACGGCGGCCCCAGAGTCGTTCCAGGGAATCCGCATATTCCCGTTCTGGAAGCTCGCCATGGAAAGCCTTAAGACTGCGAATTACGGCATCAAGGTCCGCCTGTTGCAAAGGAAGTTGATGAAATGAAAGCGGATTTGATTGACATCAGCGTAGAAGACCGCGGGGAGGACGTCGAGATCAAGCTGTCCGGTTCCCTGGGCGTGTTCCAGCTGGCGGCTGTCCGCGAGAAGATCGAGATGCTTACCGAAGGTCCCGGCTGTTTCTTCTTCTTCAACTTGCAGGACGCGCACTTCGCGACGGACGAGTATATCATGTTCTTCCTGGACTTGCTAAACCGCGTGCGTGGCCAGGGGTCCGCATTGATCCTGCTGTTCGACAACGAGGAACAGAAGCAGTACTTTGCGAAGTACCGCAACATTTTCGAGATTTATGCGAGCCGCGACGACTACAGGCATTCGGGCATCGCAAAGCAGATGTGGCAGGTCGGCGTCCATTATGGAAAGAAAACGGGGCTCCGCCTGAGTCCTTCCGTGGCCATCGCGACTGCGTTGCTCATCATCGGGTGGGCCGTGACGATGTTCCTCATCGTGGTTTCGCAGGGGCACGACATCGTGGACAAGCAGGCGCAGATTATCGCGCTACAGAGCCAGAAGGACCGCTATGTCCGCGAAATCGACAAGCTCGAGTCTTCCATTGGCCCGCTGCGCAAGCTGGGCGTCGTGCAGGACACGACAATGCTGAGCTCCTTCGGCGCTATTCAGGACTGGGTCTCCTATCTGGAATACCTGGAGAACGACAGGCGTGAAAAATAGCATCCAGATATCGCCGCCGCTGATGGTGCTGATTCTTGCTGGGCTGTTTGCGCTGCTCGTGGTCTTTGGCGCATGCTGGTTTTCGAGGGCGAACACGCTGACGCACCTGGCAGAACAGGAATCGGCGTTGCGCAGGGATTTGGAACAGCTGGACACGTGGGGCAAGTGGACGATTGACTACGTGAAGATTGACCGCGCGCTGAATTACCTTTCTAAGAACAAGTTAACGCAGGGGACGCGGACCATCCTTGCCGAGCAAATCTGGAAGATTTCAAGGTCGTACTACATCGACCCGCTCCTGATTCTCGCCGTGGTGGCCCAGGAAAGCCGCGGAAACCCCAACGCGCGTGGCCGTGGCCGCTCCGGCAAGGAAACCGGCGCGATGGGCCTTATGCAAATCAAACTGGAGACGGCGCAGCTGATGGGTGCCCGTTTCGGCTTGATCATCGAGTCGACGGATGACTTGCTCCGTCCCGAAGTGAATGTCGCCGTGGGTTCGGCCTACCTGATTAGGCTCCTGGGAAAGTATGGCAACCTCAAGTCTGCCCTGATGGCCTACAACCTGGGCCATGCGGCGGTGGACAAGATGATTGCGAACGGCCAGCCGATTCCTTCCCGTTACTATGACAGGGTGATTTCGAAATATTGGGAACTCGCGCGGCTTTCATTTTAGTAAATTTACATTGATGATTAGGTCGTTGGTACCATTGTTGCTTGCGGGGCTCGCTTTTGCTACCGAAGTCCGCTATGACTGTCTCCGTTTTGTAGAAGCGGGGCTTTCCAACGACCCGCAAATTGAGGAATTGCGCTTCGGCACCGAGGCCAAGAAGAACAAGATCAGTGCGCTCAAGTCCGAGGTCATCCTGCCCACATTCACGATTTCGATGATGGTGGGGCCCGCTCCCGGCTTGAAGGAATACAACGACTACTATTTCAACGAGAATGGCGATACGCTCGGCATCGAGAAGGCCGAGAAGTACGATTTTTCCAAGATGGGCCCGTTTTGGGGGGTAGAGGGCAGGTTCGTGCAACCGCTCAATCTCGGACAGTACCATACGGGCAAGGAGGCTTTGCAGGCGGACCTCCAGCAGAAAAGCTTCGAGATTGAAAACCAGATTCACCAGAAGGACGTGGAGCTCCAGACATACTATTACAACTACCTGCTCGCCCTTGAAATGAAACGCCTGGCCGACGATGCAAAACAGCAGGTGGACAAGGCGTACGAGCAGATGGAGGAGGCGCTGGACGAGGACGACCCGAACGTTTCCCAGATGGATTTCTTGAACCTGAAAGCGAAAATGCACACTGTCAAGGAAGGCGTGACCGATGCCGATCTGGGGATGAAGCGCGTGCAGCTGGCCATCCGCTTCTCGCTTGGCCTGCAGGAGGGCGAAGTGTTCGTGGCGGAGGACAGCGTCCTTCTTCCGCGTTCCGAGCCGCTGCCGAGCCTGGATGAAGTGCGGGAACTGACGGGGAAGCACCACCCCGAATTGCGCCAGCTTTCCGCCGGCCTGCGCGCCCGCCGCCTGCAGATGGATTTGGCCGAGGCGAAACTGGCTCCGGAATTCTTTGTCATGGGCGAATTTGAGTACGTGAAAAGCTGGGCCGGAAACCGCAGCGTGATGCAGAAGAACGCCTTTGCGCAGGATGCGGTCAACAGGCTTTCCGGTGCTATCGGCATCGGCTTGCGCTACCGTCTGAATTTCTGGAACAACTGGGAAAAGTACAAGGCGTCGCGTACGGAATATCGCGGCCTGCAGTTGAAGGAAGCTTACGCCATGAACGGCCTTGTCGCGAAGGCCGAGGAACAGTATTACCAGGTTGTCGCCGCCAAGGAAAAAATGGACGCGCTCCAGGAGAGCCTCCGTGCTTCGGAATCCATTTTGAAGGGCGCTGCGATGCAGTACGACCTCGACAAGTCCAAGACCGATGAACTTGTTTCTGCGTACACCCAGAATGTTTCGGTAAAGAAAGATTATTACTTCGCCGTATGCAAGTACAATGTGGAATTTGCGCAGCTGATTGCCAAGATGGGGTGGTCGCTGAAGGATTACCACATGGTGTATATGGTCAAAAAAGGAGATTAGGATGTTGAGAAAACTGTTTGTCATGCTAGCCTGTGCCGCCGTCGTCGCCTTTGCCGCGGACGATCCGGTTACCGTCATCAAGAAGAAGGACGGGGAACTCCAGACGCTGCTCAAGAAATCGAACCGTACGGCCAAGGAGACGGAGCGTGTCAAGACGCTGCTGAATGAATCCTTCGACTTCGCCCTGCTCGCGAAGAAGTCCATCGCCAAGGATGCCTGGGCCGCCCAGGATGCCGCTACGCAGGAAAAGTTCGTGGCCGAATTCCAGCGCATGGTCCGCAACTCGAGCGCCAAGCGCCTTGAACTCTACCGTGCCGATTCCACCATCTACGAACCTGCCAAGATGAAGGGCTCGGACGAGGCCCGCGTGACGGCGCACCTCTGGAACAAGGGCAAGGAATCTGTACTGGAATACAAGATGAGCCTCGTGAACGGGAACTGGAAGGCCTGGGACCTGGTCATCGACGACCTTTCCACCGCCCGCAACTACAAGGACCAGTTCAGCCAGATTCTCAAGACCAAGAGTTTCAACGAACTGATCGACGTGATCAGCAAGAAGGCTGACGAAGCCGAGAAGTGATGGGTGGAATCCTTTTCTGGATAGCAGTTTCTTTCGGCGTTATCGCGCTGGTCGTGCTCTTTTTCCCGTTCCGGTTCAATGCTGAATTCGAGGCGGGGGAACGCGGCGGCAAGGTACGCCTTTTCTTTTTCAAGAAGAAACTGTGGTCCGGGGAAAAGAAGTGGGGCCGCGGGAAACGCGATGCGGGTGCCCATGAGGATGACGGAGACCTGGATAGCGACATAATGGACGACGACGAGGCTTTCATGCCGGAATTCGTCGCGACGGCTCCCAAGAAACCCGTGGAGAAAAAGGCCGCCCCTGCAGCGCAAAGCAAACCCGCTCAAGCAAGCGAACCTGTTCCGGAAAACAAGCCTGCACCAGCAACGCCGGAAACGCCTCCGGCAAAGGAGCCTGGCCCGGCTCCAGCAACGGAGACAAAGGCTCCGGAAACGAAGCTGCCGCCTGTCGAGAGCGTAAAGGCGAAGGATGCCCCTGCAACGGAAAATGCTTCGACCGCTTCGACTGCTTCGACAAGCTCAGCAACCGACTCAGCGACCGACTCAGCAACCGAGAAGCGCAAACTTACGGATACGGAATTCTGGACAATCCTCCTCACGCCCGAACTGGACAGCCGTGCCTTCCGCTACGTGAAGAGCCTGCTCGGCATTGTGTTTAGGTTGTTCGATGTCCGGTTCGAGAACTGCTATGTCGAGGGAATCCGTGCGGACTACAGGACGATGGGTTACGGTGCAGCGGCGAACGCTGTGCTGAAGGGATTCCCTTATCTGGAATCTTGGGATATTCGCATGGACTGGTGCCGTGACAAGGACTTGCACACGGAAGGGAAAATCCATGCGAGGACGAACCTGTGCCGCGTGTTCATGTTGATACTCGTGACGTTGATCTATGCGGGAATCCTGTTCCTGTCGTTCTGGCGCCGCCGTGCCCGCGTACTCAAGACGGGCGAGCTGCCGGAATTAGGTTTTGTTCGTAAAAAGATAGTCGGCTGGATGGTGGAGGAATAATGCCCGTTTTGACTTTGGATCGCCTGCTCTCGTCGATTGGGTTCGGTTCCCGCAAGGAAGCCCGCGCGCTCGTGCGCATGGGACTCGTGGAACTGGACGGCAATGTCGTGGAAGACCCGTTCATGGAATTCGCGGAACGTCCCGAATGCATTACCGTGAACGGCGAGGAAGTGACGACGGAAGAAAAGTTGTACGTAATGCTGTACAAGCCGCTGGACGTGGAGTGCAGCCACAATGCCCGTGACCACCGTTCCGTCTTTGAACTTGTGCCCGATCGCTTCACCGCCATGGGAATACAGACCGTGGGCCGCCTGGACGCCGATTCCACCGGGCTTTTGCTGCTCTCGAACCAGGGGGACTTCATCCACAAGGTCGAAAGTCCCAAGAAGGGCTACCTCAAGAAGTACCGCGTGACGCTGGCGCGTCCGTTCACTGCGGAGCAGGAAGCGGAGCTGCTGAAGGGCGTGATGCTCAAGGGCGAACGTCGTGAGGTTGTCGCCCGTGAAATCGAGCGCGACGGGGATGCCGTGATCATCTCCATTGGCGAGGGACTGTACCACCAGGTGCGCCGCATGTTTGCTGCCGTCGGGAACCACGTGGAAGAGCTTAAGCGCGAGGCTATCGGTCCTGTATGTCTGGACGAGTCGCTCGGCATGAGCGGCTGGCGCTTCCTCACTGCCGAAGAAGTCTCCCGGCTGGCATGACGCCCTGTTCGGAGGAAATAAAAAAGGGAGCCTGCTGGGGCTCCTTTCTGCTGCATAGGTTTCTGGACTATTCGTCGTCGGTGCTTTCGAGGATGCGCGGCATGGCCATGAGGACTTCGTCTTCGTCATCCTGTTCGACGGGAGCAAATTCGCTGGCGGACACCATGTCGAGGCTGTTGATCTTGTCCTTGATGTCGTTGCTGAACTTGAACGTGGGGACGAGGCGCTCGTCGATGAGGACCGTTTCGCCCGTGCGGGGATTCCTTGCGGGGCGTGCCTTGCGGGGCTTGCAGGCGAAGGTTCCGAATCCGCGGATTTCGATGGTGTTCCCGTCGACCAGCTTTTCGCCGACAAGTTCGAGGAACTGCTCGACGACGGTCTTGATATCGCCCCGGACAAACCCGGTGGATTTGGCAATTTCTTGAATAAGACTTTGTTTCGTTATGTTAGGCACGACATAAAATATAGGTATGCAAATAAAAAAAATGATGGGGCGAATAAGAATTAAATATTTTTTTCGGGCTCTTGTTGCGGAAAATTTGTGAATAGATGTGGTTAAAATGTTGAATAATTTTAAAATTCCGAAAAAGACTTCCTTTAGGCTCCGTTCGCTGGAGGTTTTCCCGAATACGATCCTTTCCCCGATGGACGGGGTGACGGATGCGCCGTTCCGCAGGCTGTGCCGGGTGCTTTCGGGGGACCGCATGGGGCTCCTGGTATCGGAGTTCGTGCCGACGGACGGGGACGCGGTCTTCTGTCTGGATGGCCACAAGCAGTTGAGGTTCTTTCCGGAAGAGCGTCCGTTCGGGGTGCAGATTTTTGGGCGGTTTCCAGACAAGATGGCCGCGGCGGCCAGGAAAATAGCGGAATCGCTGAAGCCCGAGTTTATCGAGGTGAACGCCGGGTGCCCGGCGCCGAAGGTGGCGGGCAAGGGCAGCGGGTCGGGCCTGCTGCGCGACCTTCCGCGCCTGCAGGAAATTTTGCACGAGGTGAAGGGTGCGCTGGATGCGTCGTGCCCGGACATCCCGCTTACGCTCAAGTGCCGCATAGGCTGGGACTCCGATAGCATTAATATAATGGAGACGCTCGCGATAGCAGAAGGCGAGGGAGTCGAGATGCTCACAGTGCATGGCCGTACCCGCTTGCAGGGGTACAACGGCCTTGCCGACTGGGACTGGATCGGCAAGGCCGCGGCCGCGGCCAGGATCCCCGTCATCGGTAACGGCGACGTGAACAGCGTGGAAGTCGCCCGCGAACGCATCGACAACTACGGCGTGTCCGGGGTGTCCATCGGCCGCGGTGCCATGCACAACCCCTGGATTTTCGGACAGATCGCCGACGCCTGGGAAGGCAAGCCGGCGCACGAGATTACCGCCGCCGAGGCGCTCGACGTGTTCCCGCTATACTACAAGTTCAAGATCGAGGACGGCAGTACCGACAAGGGCGCCGAGGGAAGGCTCAAGCAGCTTGCCGCAAGACTCTGCAAGGGATTCTGTTTAGACGAGAGACGTGGCGAAGCGGGTGGTGCTGACAACGAGTCGCAGGATGTCGCGATGCAGGTGCGCCAGGCGCTTCTCTCGAGCGCATGCGCCGCCGAACTCCTTGACCGAGCGCAGTCCCTCAAGGAAGGCTTGGCTAAGGACCTGGTGTTCGACCCGTCGCGCCTCGTGAACCTGAACGGCGCCAAGGAGACCGAACTCAAGTTCGGTGACCAGTTCAAGGGTCGATAATCCCTCAAAAATAATTGTACTCAAAAAAAATCTCAAAAATTTTGTTTTACCTATTGACTTTGAGTCAAATTTTGAGTACATTTGGAACATGGACAAGATTATTGACATATTCCAGTTTACTCATTTTCGCAAGTACCTGGACGAGTACCAGGCGGCCAGAGTGGTGTCGGACCCTGATTTTACAAGGGCCGGCGCCTGCGTGCTGCTGGGGCTCCCCAAGACTCGCAGCTACTACAACGATATCGTCAAGGGGAAGAAACTTTCCGCCCGTATGATTCCGAAGTTTGTCGAGGTGCTTGGCTTGAACAAGAAAGAGGCCAAGTACTTCGAGGCGATGGTGAATTTCGACCAGGCGAAATGCTCGACGGAGCGCAATGCGTTTTTCGAGGAGATGCTGAAGATGCATCCGGATCCGCACCATATCCTCGACGAAGACGCCTACGAATATTACAACCATTGGTACAACAGCGTGCTGTTCACGGCGCTGGATGTCATGGATGTCTCGGACGACTTGGAACCCATCCAGAAGCGGATTTTCCCGAAGGTGTCCGTGGGAACCCTGAAACGTTCCCTGGAACTGCTGGAACGTATCGGTTTTGTGCGCAAGAACGAGGACGGCTTCTGGAAAAGTTGCCGCGACTCGGTGAGCAGCGGTGCCTACAACAACAGCGACCTGGTGCGCCAATACCAGTTGCAGTGCTTTGAACTTTCCAAGCAGGCGTTGCTCTCGAATGGCGAAAATCCCTCGGATATGGGAACGTTCACATTCAGCGTCTCCGACGATGCCTATAAGGCCATCGCCAAGGAAATCTGGGCCTTGAAGGCCAGGGTCCGCAAAATCATTACACAAGACAGAAAAAAAGCGACTGGAGTCCACCAGTTGAACATCCACTTATTCACGAACTTGAAAAAATAAGTCCAGGAGGATCAAAAATGTTTATTAAGAAGTTGATAAAGACTGGCCTTGCCTTTGCTTTGCTTGGTTTAGGCATGTTTGTTGGCTGTAGCGGTGACCATGCCGCTACGGCAGGGGTTTACACCGAGACGAATTCCGGAAAACCTGTAGAAAGCCTATGCGCCCTGTCGCAGTTGGATACGTCCTTGGTTATTCGGAGCCATGGTGAGTCTGTTCTCAAGTGCAGTAGAACAAGTGATATTGCGGCCATTGATCCGTCGCTTGATTCGGTTGTCGTTGATTCGTTGTTTGATTCGGCTGACGATACGGCGTCTTATGTTGTATGTGGGAAGTCTATTGCCCAAACGATGCTATTTATAAATGTGAGGGCGCGGTTTGTGGATCCCAATGGCAAACCTGTGGCCGGAGCGACCGTCTATAAGGACGAATGCAGGGACGACGAACGTGATTGCCGATATACCACCGATGAAGATGGCTTCCTCTACCTAGATAGCGTTCACTATGCTTCGTATTTTGAAACATATTCAGGTGCTGAAGAAGTATCGAGTTCCGAAGATACGGATTTGCCTAAATATAAAACAGTTCGATTCCGGGTTCGCTCGGCTGATACGAGCCTTGGCGTTGTGGCACGGTTCAATTTTGCCAACGTAGATGCCGTGAAAATTGACGAAGAGTTGTTTGCCGATTTGAAAGAAGTTGTTTTAGGACCCTTGTATTCCGTCAAGGTCAACTTGGACACTGTCCGAAATCTTCCACATCCGCTGACAAAAATGGATGAGGTTAAAATTTGCGCACTATTAGTGGATGACGAAGCGGAATTCTATGATCCCTATGATTTTTATAGTTGCCAATTGCTGACGGAAGAGGAGGTGAAGAGTGAAAGCGTCGTTATTAAAGGTCTTGTGGAAGGCTCCTATAATTTTGAGGTGTATCAACTTGGTTGGCGCTCCGTTAACTCGGAGCCTGTGGTAGTGCCGCTCTCGGCGGAATAGCACATTTGATACACTTATTTGTTTTTAATTAAAATGACTGCGGCAAAAAACCGCAGTCTTTATTTATATATTCAAAGTGAAGATTTTTACCCAATATTATCTTGTAGGTGATTATGAAAGATAATTCCCGTGGCTTTTTAAAAATGATTCCCCCCATGCTTGGGCTTTGTGTCGGTGCATCCCTTGCCGCGCAGAACGTGGTCAAGGTCGACGACCTCCATCCGGGCGTCGTCATCAGCAAGGACAACATGATGTCGGCGGATTTGGCCATCTGGAATCCGCCCAGCCGCTATTACGACATGACGTCGGCGCTGGTGGACGGCGGCTACACTCTGTTCCGCTTCCCGAATGGCTCGCTCTCGAACGATTATCACTGGAACGGCATCGGCAGCTACGACAGTACCGGCCTCTGGACTCCCGACGAGAAAAAATGGGCCCGCGGCTTTTTGGGCGAGACGATCTACCGCGGCACGACAAAGGACAACTACGGGTTCATCCGCAGGAGCCACCTGGCCGACGGCAACATGGAAACCATGTGGTGGGGCGAAATCCTCGACCCGGCCGACCCGCCCTGGATCGTGGTGGAGTTCCCCGAGAAGAAGCCCCTGGATTCCCTGCAGATCGACTGGGGGAGTCTGCGCCCGAAGTCCTTCGAGTTTGCCTACTGGACCGAGGACTACGCCGAATACCCGGGCGTGCACCAGGCGCTCGTGAACAACCTGAAGGTGGAATCGGTCGTCAAGGTGAGCGGCGGCACCACCAAGTACAAGTTCAAGCAGCTCAACACGCGCTACGTGGCCATCCGCTTCAAGACGGCCGACCTGCCGAGCAAGGGCGTGCAGATCCGCGAGATGAAACTTTACAGCGGCACCGATGACTTGCTGGCCGGCAACGGCTACAAGTTCTACGCGATGTCCACGCGCAACGGCGACAAGGCCCGCACCGACTGGACCGACATCAAGTGGGACTTCGAAGAATTCATGAAGTACATCAAGACGCTCCCGAACGCGAAGGCGGTCATCTGCGTGAACGCGGGTACGGGCACGGCCAAGGAAGCCGCCGCCTGGGTGCGCTACGCGAACAAGGTGAAGGGTTACAACATCAAGCAGTGGGAAATCGGCAACGAGCTCGACGGCGAATGGGAAGAGTCCGGCCCGATTTCGGCAAGGCACTATGCCGCGCGGTTCCTGGAATACGCCCGCGCGATGAAGGCCGTGGACCCGACGATTGTTTTGCACGGACCGCTCCTGAGCACGCACAAGATGCAGCAGAAGGGCGCCGGCCTGCTTGACGGAAAGTACTGGATGGAAGAGTTCCTGCGCATCGTGGGCGAAGCCGAGAAGAAGGACGGCAAGCGTTACCTTGACGTGGTGGACCTGCATAACTATCCTTACTGGACTCCGGACAACGCGAACGCCGCCGACATGCTCAAGGCGATGCTCGACGTGGGCCCGAACATGGACACGCTCGACATGTGGATGAAGCGCCACCTCGAAGGCGAGCGTCGCATATTCCTTTCCGAATTCAGTACCTGCGTGCAGGGCTACAGCCTGTTGATGGACTACCCGCAGGCCTCCGCCGTGGCGAGCATCTTTGCGCAGCATGCCGTGCGTTTCGGTAACCGACTGCAGGTGCTCCCGTGGGACGCCTTCGGCAACCTGTTCAAGGGTCCGGACGATACCTGGGGAACCATCAGCATGACGGCGCTCCTCAAGGAAGGCTCCTGGAACTACTGGAAATCATTGGAGCCGACGGCCGAGTACTTCGGGCTTTACATGACGTTCTGGCGTTTCCTCGAAGACGGCTATGCCGTGATGCCCGTGACGAGCGCGACTCCCGACGTGGCGGCCTACGCAATCGGCAAGGGCGATTCCGCGCGCGTGATGCTGGTTAACTTGTCCGACAACAAGCAGGTGGTACAGATTGACCGCGCTTCCGTGACTGCGGGGGCATCCGAGGTGGGCAAGGGAGACCTGGTCCGTACCGAAGTGGACGTGTTCGGGCCCGATCAGTTCAAGTGGGTCGGTACGCAGCAGAATTCCTATCCCTATCCGAAACTGGGCCCGAGCGGCAAGCGCATCAACCCGAGCAAGAGCAAGGATGTCGAGATTCCTCCGTTCGGCATGGCCGTCGTGCGCATCAACCCGCGGGTTGTCGGGCTGGATGCCGCAACGAAGGGCAAGGCTGCAGAACCCAAGGTGCTGACTGCCGCGCTCGAAAAGAAGGTCGTGCTCGCCGGGGACACGCTGGACCTGTTCGTCACGGCAAAGCAGGATGACGGACAGTTGACCGGCGGCATGCTGAAAATCGACAACTGGGGCAAGGCCGGTACGCAGACCGTGTACGTGACCCCCGACGACGGCAAGTGGAATTCGTCCATCGAGAGCTTCCACGTGAAGGTCCCGGTGCCTGCCGACATGAAGCACGGCAAGCGTGAAATCCAGGTGGTGTTGCAAGGCCTGGGCAAGAAGGTGACGGTATTCAAGATTCCGTTCCGTGTCCGCGGCACCTACCGTACCACGAGCGTCATGCAGAACTTTGACAACGGCCTCGACGCGGTCGACTGGTATCCGGTCGCAAACGGCGACAACGCGACGACCATCGACGCGAAGGTCTTCAACGGGGCGCCTCCGCACGGCGGCTTCATCCGTCACGAGTTCCTGATCGAGCAGCCGCCTACACAGAGCTGGCCGAACTTCGCGGGCGCCTACTACGTGATTCCGCCCGAGGTCAAGAATTCCGTGGGTATCGTGTTCGACTACGCGACGAACCACAACAATCCTGACGGCTACTTTGAAGTGCAGATTGCGAGCAGCCAGGTGGAAGACTACGACGAGTTCATGGTGCGCCTCAAGAATACGCGCGGCAACTGGATGCGCGATACGCTCATCTGGGAGAACATGGCGCAGGAAGGCTGGGGCAAGACCATCCCGCAGCTCGACCCGACCAAAATCAAGAACTTCTCGTGGCGCGCCCGCTACAGCGGCAAGGGCTACATCAGTCTTGACAACATCTACCTGCTGCAGGAAGACGGAACCGAAGTCCCGATGCCCAAGGGCCTCCGCAGGCTGCGCTAAAAGCGGATCACGTTATATGTCACCCCCGGTGCCTGTCCCCGCTTGACGGGGATGACCGGGGGTCTCCTTTTTGAACGTTGTATAAAAATCGCCGGCATCTCGCCGGCGACTTTTCGTTAAAGCTTAGCGCTTGTCCCTGTCGATCCAGGGTCTTGCCGTCTGGCCGGTGTAGATCTGGCGCGGACGGTTGATCTTGGAATTCGGGTCGTCGTGCATTTCCTTCCAGTGGGCAATCCAGCCGGGGAGTCGCCCGATGGCGAACATCACGGTAAGCATGTTCGTCGGGATGCCCATGGCGCGGTAGAGGATGCCCGAGTAGAAGTCCACGTTCGGGTATAGCTTGCGTTCGATGAAGTAGTCGTCCTTGAGGGCGGCTTCTTCGAGCTTGATGGCGATATCCAGGAGCTGGTCGTGCACGTGTTCGCGCTCGAACACCTGGTACATGAGCTTCTTGAGTACCTTGGCGCGCGGGTCGTAGCTCTTGTACACGCGGTGGCCAAATCCGGAAAGACGGAACGGGTCGTTCTTGTCCTTCGCTTTGTCCATCACCTGCTCGATAGTCATGCCGCTCTGCTGGATGCGCAGGAGCGTTTCGAGCACGGCCTGGTTCGCACCGCCGTGGAGCGGGCCCCACAGGGCGCAGATGCCGGCACAGATGCTCGCGTAAAGGTTCGCCTGCGAACTGCCCACCATACGCACCGTCGACGTGGAGCAGTTCTGCTCGTGGTCGGCATGTACGATAAGGAGCGTGTTGAGCGCCTTTTCCATGATCGGATCCGGGTGGTACGGGCGCGCCTTGCTGCTGAACATCATGTTCAGGAAGTTGCTGCAGTAGCTGCGTTCCGCTTCCGGGTACACGAACGGTTCACCGATGCTCGCCTTGTAGGCAAAAGCGGCGATAGTGCGGATCTTGGAGATAAGGCCCGCAGTCGTAAGTTCGAATGCGCTCGCGATGTTTTCGTCGTCGTAGAAGCGCGGGGTAAACAGGCCCACGGCGTTCACGATGGAGCTCAGGATGCCCATCGGGTGCGCGCTCGGCGGCATCTCGCGGAAGAAGTGCAACAGGTTCTCGTGCAACAGCGCGTTCTCGGTAAGGAGCGTGCGGAAACGTCCGAGCTGTTCCGGAGTCGGGAGCTCGCCGTAAATCAGGAGCCACGCCGTCTCGGGGAAGGTCGCCTTTTCGGCCAAGTCTTCGATGGAGTAACCTCGGTAGCGGAGAATGCCCTGCTCGCCGTTCACGTAGGTGATGGCGCTCTTGGTGCTGCCCGTGTTCAGGTAGCCGTAGTCAAGCGTGACAAGTCCCGTCTCCTTGCGGAGGGAACTGACGTCGAGACCATGTTCGTTCTCGGTGCCTTCAACGACGGGGAGCTCGTAGCTCTTTCCGTTGTATTTCAAGGTCGCTTTGTCGGACATTTATCCTCCGGTTACTTCATTTCCTTTATGCAATTATAAATATTTTCGAACAGCTTGCCGAGCTTTTCGGTCGGAACGGCGCTGAAAGCGATGCGGATGAGGCCCGAAAGCATGATTGTGCCGGTGCTGTAGTCCTTGATGAGCTTCTGGCGGAGTGCTTCGGCGTCCACGCCCTTCG
>CAMZDZ010000045.1 GCA_947305535.1 uncultured Fibrobacter sp. | reverse complement strand
CGAGTTCCGGGCGCTTTTCCTTCACGTCGGCGATGAGCCATTCCCAGAACGGGAACGGCTTGGTATGCGGGTTGTCGATACGGAAAATCTCGATGCCCTTGTCGGCCCAGAACAAGATAATGTTCTCGATTTCCTGCCAGAGGGCCTGGTAGTTCTTGTTGTAGTAGTCGAACGGGTAGATGTCCTCGTACTTCTTGGGCGGGTTCTCGGCAAACTTGATGCTTCCGTCCGGTTCGTGGTAGAACCATTCCGGATGGCTCTTCACGTACGGGTGGTCGGGGCTGCAGTTGAGCGCGATGTCGAGCGCAAGGCGCAGTCCCTTGCTGCGGGCGGCCTTCGCGAAATGTTCGAAGTCCTTCATGGTGCCGAGTTCGGGGTCCACGTCGTAGTGGCCGCCGTGGCTATTGCCGACGGCATAGGGGCAGCCGGGTTCGAGCGGGTTGCCCTTCTTGTCGGTCTTTGCGTGCAGGGCGTTGTTCGCACCCTTGCGGTTGGTGACACCGATCGGGTGGATAGGCACCAGGTAGACGGTATCGAAGCCGAGATTTACGATGTAGTCAAGTTGCTTTTCGCAGTCCTTCCAGGTGGCGCTCTTCTTCGGGTCGGTACCCTGGCTCTTCGGCCACATTTCGTACCACGTGCCGATGCGCGCATAGGGCGGATCCACGCGGAGCTTCATCACCGGGCTTTCGGTCGGGACGTCCTTGGGCTCCTTGGTCCAGGCACAAATCTTGTATTCGTAATAGCCGATGTTGTTGACGGTAAAGGAACCTTCCCACTGGTCGTTGTCCACGAAATGCATGGGAGCCTGTTCCCATTTCTTCTTGGAATCGTGGCGGTAGAAGATTGCCGCGTCATACTTCTCGTGGCTGTGGCGGAAGATGTCGGCAGTGAGCGTGACGGTATCGCCCGGTTCACGCTTAATCATAAAACGTCCCCCTTCGATCTGGGGACGGATGTTCTCTATAACAAGATTGTCTTTGCGGGTAGGAATAATAGCCATAGTAGCCATAAATTAGCAAAAATGCCCCGAACCATCGGGGCAAGAAAAGCGGCGTTGCCTAATCAAGCCTAGTGATTCTCACGTCTCGCACCCATATCTTGCGGACGGCGCCACCGAGGTTGAATTCGAATCGTGCAAACGGATCGTTCACCTTGGGTTCAAATTCCACCTCGAACTTCTCCTCGGAAGTGGTCACTTGCAGATGTTCCTCAAAACCGACCGTTTCGTATGTCAGGTACGAACCAATACGCGCAGTAATCACGCCCTTCTCGCTGGCCCTTATCTGGAACGAGCACTTGTACTTGTGTCCGGCGATCATGGGAATATTTTCGTGCATCAGCTGCACGCTGTAGGAATATTGCCCAGCACTGGTCACGTCGACCTCAATGGCGCGGTTCTTGCCCTTCACATCCACGTATGCCGAATCGGCCTCCCCGCGGAGCTGCGTCAGGAAAATCCATTCTGACGAATATTCGTCAAGCTTACCGTCCGTCACGACGTTATCGCCCACTTTTCCGGAAACATCCAGCAGAATGTCGTCCACATAATCCATGAAAGAGTGGCCCTTGTCATCAAGATATTCGTAGCGCAAGGATCCGAAGCTCGAGACAAACCGCTCATTAAACTGTTCCCAAATGTCAGCATTGCTCTCGGCGTTGATACGGATGACGCCATCCCTATCGACCGTCAGGGCATTCAAGTCCACTCCATCGGTGAAATGGCGGACATGAAACGCTACGGACAAATTCGCAATCCAGTCTTCCACCTTTATCTGGGAGAAGTGGTAACGCAGCGAGAACTGCTGGAAGCGGGAAAGTTCGTAAACGAACGGCACGTAGACATCCCCGATCATCACGCGACCCTGGATGGCAGGATAGTTCTTACGGCTTATTTCAAACGAGACCCCGATTTCCTTGAGGCGGCCTTCGGACTGGAGGTCAATACCGCTGAAAGTCTCGTCCACCAGTTCATCGTCCACGAACGACACGGGCAATACAGCAGCAGGAGTATTCTCATAAGGCCAGACAACCAAGCCCATCGACTGGACTATCGAAATACCGACATAGAAGCTACAGTAAGAACGGACTTCCGTAAGCGTAAGATTCAGCGTATCGATAAGCAAAGGTTCGTTTTTCGATGCGGGCCTGGCTAAGGGGACTGACCTTGCCAAAACGGACGCCTTCTTTCCTTCGGAAGGAACCACATCGGAGTAGTCAATAGAGAACCCGGCCTTGAAAGCGAGGGTTTGCAGGGAATCCGGTATGGGATTCTTATTCGCCATCTCGGGGTTACCGATTTCAATGCCGGCAACATCGCCATTATTGGAGCATCCCGCAAAAAGCAGGACGCCCAATATAAGGCCCGTCATGTACCCGAGAAAACGCATCACAAACCTCGCGTCAACGGGAACAACTGTATATTAACCTGTACAACATCTTCGGCTTCACCCTGTTTAGCCGAGAAATCTAGTAATTCCTTCCGCATAAGCTGGATATGCTTCTTCAAGTCGGCGAACTTGTCGCGGCGAATTCCGAAACTGACCGCGGAGAAGTCCCTCTCGCTGGCGGGCAGCGCAGAAAGCATCTCGGTACCGAGACGCAGCATCTGGCAATGGTACTGCTTGACCATCATGTCCTGGACTTCGTCGTCCGTCGTAATCATGGGGTCACGCTGGGCATACCCGTTGGCAGTCTTCACCAGAAGGCCGAGTTCCAGAAGCAACTTGAAGGAATCCTCCACCTGGGAAGGCGACACGAGGCCGCGGAGGCGTTTGGACACCCAGTTGGGGTTCGTGCTGAAATCCTTCATGGCGACCATCTCCAGGATGACGGAATGGTGCCACTCGCGGAAGAGGCGGAACTGTGCCTGGTCCATCTTGCGGAGTCTGGAGCGCGAGCTTACCTTGAGCAGCTGCGCATAGTAAAGTTTCTTGTCCACGTCGGAGGTGGCCTGGTTGAAGAACACCAGGTTCTCGAAATAGGCAGCTCGGCGGTTTTCGAGGCCGATGCCGCGAATCAGCTTGTTTATCGTAACGTTCGTGATGTTACGGGAGCCGTCCATGGTGAGTTTCAGGTGGGCGTGGCTCGAAATGCCGGATTTTTCCGCAAAATACCGAAGACTGAAGGCCCTGGAGGTCTTCTTCTTGTACTCGTAATAATCCCGCAGATATACACGATAGTTCGTGTACTGCAAGACATCTGGTTCCTGTATTTTTTTCTCCTCGATACTCATATAATTAAAGATAGTCGTACGGAAGCGGAAATACCATACCAAATGTATAATTTGCGTTTACATGCGTAACCACGGGACCCCGGCTACATGCATTTTTCGGGGTCACGCGCCAGCCGTGCAAAGCGCCGGTGATCCACGAAAATCCCGTTTATTCGCTCAAAATCGCGACTTACGCCCTCCTCGACGAAGCCGCACCGCAGGGCCAGTTCAGCACTTTTCCCGTTGTATACGGAGGCCGAAATCTCGAGCCGGTTGAGCCCCAGGGAAAACAGTTCGCGGCATACCAGCCTAAGCGCCTCAGTGGCAAGCCCCCGGCCCGTGAAATCCTTGCCGAGCCAGTAGTTGAGGACGGCGGAGCGGTGGGCCCACTGGACCCAGCCGGCCACGATGCAGCCGGCGACGGCCAGGCCCGCGTCCGTCTTCTCGAAGATTCCCCAGCAAGCGCCGTTGCCCATCTGCGCCTGCATTTCCCAGGAGTCGGCACGCGAGGCGACGTCTTCCACGGAGTTGCACTCCCTGGGCCAGGGCAGGAACTCCGAAAGGTGGTCCCGGCTCGCATCGATGACGCCGTAGAGCGGGGCGAAGTCGCCTTCTTCCAGGGCGCGCAGGACGACGCGGTCCCCCGCCAGTTCCCTTACCGGGATTTCGTCTAGGTAGATTTCGTCGGACATCGGATTCCCCGTGCATAATTTAGCAATGGAGCGCCGCCATATGGCCTCTGCCCCAAAATAGGAAAAACCCGGTAGCGTACTACCGGGCTTTTCAGTGCGGATGAAAGGACTTGAACCTTCATGCCCTCGCAGGCACTAGAACCTGAATCTAGCGTGTCTACCAGTTCCACCACATCCGCGTGGTGCACCAAATTTTGAAAAAAATGCGCATTTTGTCAAGGTAGAAAGCGCAAAAAAGTTAAAATAAAGGTATCCCTATTTCTTTTTGGGAGCGATTGCCGCGCGAATCCAGTCCATGTGCTTGTCGCGCCAGTAGCTCCAGTCGTGCTCGCCGGCCTGGTCGAACTTGAGGTCGCAATCGGAACCGAGCGCACGGCAGAACGAGTCGATCCAAGGGACAGTGACACCGGACGGATACAGCCGGTCCGACCCGCCCTGCAAAAAGCGCCAGCGGCCTTCCTTGAACTTGCCCTGCAAGGCCAGCTTTTTCGCGTCGCCCAGCAGGCTCCCGTTCGAGCTCACCAGCAACCGGTCCTGCACGCGCCGTCCGCCGTTCAGTGAATACACGAACACGCCGATGGCGCCGTCCGACACGCCAACGAGGGAGACCTCGCCCACGGGAGACTTTCTCAGTATAGCCACGGAATCAAGCGCACGGTCCACCACGGCGACCATCGGCGCTGTCGCCCAGTGGTCTGAGCGACAGGCGGACGCGCTCACCACAATGGCCGCAGGGTACAGCTTGGAAAGGTCGTCGCCAGCGACAAGCCCCTTCTCGCAATTCCCGCTCGTCATGCCCCCGTGGAACCAGACCAGCACGGGAGCCTTTTCGCGGGAAGCAGGCCACCACACGCCGACAGCGCTCCTGACGCCCTGGGCCTCGACCGAAAGCGTATCCTTGGCCGCCCAAGTCGGGGAAATCAAAGCGAAGACAAAAGCAGCCGCCAGGCAAAAGCGCACTGCGCTATTCATCGGAATCATCCCTGGCCGCCATAATTTGCCGTTCAAGCATCCTGCGCCTGCGCAGTGACCGGACACCCAGGACGATGAAGAACACGAACCCGCAGAAGAACGCGGCCTCTACGGCAAGGTAAATCATGGCCCACTGGAACTGGTATTCCATCAGGGTATCCCATTCCAGGGCGCCGTTCGACGTCGCGAGCGAACTCACCACGAAGCGGTTATCCCCGATACGCGCCGCAGACACTTCCAGGGAGATGTCTCCCGCATTACGGGCGCCGAACTGGAACCAGTCGGACATCTCCTCCAGGATTTCCTTGGACGCATAAAGCACAAAGGTGGCGTCGTTGTCGCCGTTCAGGCGGAAATACGTCTTGTCCAGAAGCGGGATATCGGTGTTGCCGAAAATGCTCGGGATGGCGGCATAGCTCACCTTGCCGTAAAACAAGTACTCGTCGCTCAGGAACCCACGGAGGACAGGCTGCACATAGAAGAACAGCCACGAACCCAGCACGGCGCAAAGGAAGGCGAAATTGAAATAGGCGGAATGGCGGGTACGGAGAAAGGAAAGCATATCGACTACAACTTGGAACGGAAAATGAAGAAGAACGTTGTCAAAAGGAGCACGATGGAAAGGAAATAGAACACCATGGGGATTTTTGACTTAAACGAGATCTCGTCCAAGTTTTCCATCTGGAAAAACTGGGCCAATTCCTCGCTGCAAGCCATGGTGACATCGCTGTTCAAGCGGCTCCACGCAACCACCTGGTCCGCATTGGAAGCCAGCAACCGGTCAAGGTCGGCGGCCAAGGACTCCGGGACGTCCAACTGGGCCGGCCGCACGACAGGCATTCCGGCAGATGCAGAATCAAGCAGGGAATAAAGCCCGGCCACCGTGCCAGCCGAAAGGCCGTCCAGCTGAGCCAGCAGGGAATCACGGGACTGGAACCAGGCGTTACGGTTAATAAAGTACCATGAAATGCCGGAAAGCTTTCGCGAGACCTCACGTTCAAAACGCGCAACCGAGGATGGCGGAGGAGTCTTTATCTTTATCTCCTGCAGGCCTTCCATGTCGTGCGAGAAAGCGACGGCAATCTCCCTCAGCACCATGATCTGGGACTGGATCGCCGCGGAATCCGTCATGAGCCCCACGCGCACCCGCTCCATCGAGCGCATCAGCCGGGTCTCGAGCAGCTGGTATTCCGAAATATTCTTGATATACTGGTTGTAAAGGACCATTTCCGGCTTCTGCGACACGTAGAACAATGCCGTCAGTCCAAGCGTCAAAACGAGGATAAGCCACACCCAGGGGGCCTGCAACCTCGATTTAAGCGTTTCAGCAACCGTTTTTTTCTTCAATTCGTCCACGACTAGAAATTACCTTTTTTCTACTTTACCGGATATGATGCGTTTCAAAACTATCGCTTTTTTGGGTGTTTTTGCAATCCTTTCCGGATGTACCGTGGAACATGCCGAGGAACAGGTCCTCAGCTACCACGTCAACGACATCAAGAAAACATCCATATGGATATACCCGGACGGGGAAATCCTCAAACAGGTCGAATGGTACACGAACGGCATCAAGAAGTTGGAAATCCCCTTCAAGGACAATGTCCCGCACGGCAAGTTCAAGCAATGGAGCGATCTCGGCGACCTCATCGGCACGGGTTACTACAAGAAGGGCAAGAAGGACGGGGAATGGCTCTCGTACTTCTACGACAAGAAGGTCCAGGCCGAACGGCATTACAAGGACGACCACCCCGTAGGAGACTGGGAAGGCTGGCACTACAACCGGAACAAGGCCTTCGAGGAACACTACGGCAAGGAAGGCGACTCTATCGACGTGTGGAGAAAGTGGTACGAGAACGGGACGCTCGCCGAAGAGAGCACCTGCCACCCGGGAAACCCCTCCGGGCACATCGCCTACTACTCCTCCGACAGCGTCCGCTCCAGCGAATACGACTGCGCCTACGGCAAACGCCACGGGATATCGCGCGAATACTACCCGAGCGGAAAACTCATGCTCGAGGGGAATTACGACCAGGGAATCCAGAGCGGCAAATGGACGTTGTACCGCGCCGACGGCACGATACAAAAGCAGGAGCACTGGAAGAACGGGCAGCGAGACTCCCTATGGCGCTGGCTCGACAAGGACGGGAACATCCTAAGGGAAAGTTTGTTCGAAAACGGAAGCGGAACATCTTACGGTACCTGCCACCGGGAAAGCGAAGAATTCGTCTGCGCGGAATCCACCTTTGTCGCAGGCGAGCTCTCCGGCAAGGTCTGGTACATGAAGCGCGACAAGCGGCTGCGCTACGAAGAGACGTGGCTTGCGGGGAACATCCAGGAATCCCGCATATTCTACCCCGACAGCGTGGGCGGCGGCCTTGCGAGCGAAGGGTTCTGGAAAGACGGCAAGCGCGAAGGGATCTGGCGCAACTGGTATGCGAACGGGGTGCTGATGGACAGCCTCACCTACGTGAACGGGGAGCGCGTCGGAGAGCAGTTCAGCTACGACAGCACCGGGCACCTGTACATGCACAGGACAGAGGCCGGCAAAAAACGGCCCGTGATCATGCATAAGTTGTGGGAGTGAGGAGTTAGACGAGAGATAGATGCTTAATGAGAGACGTAGAAATGGTTGAAGTGAAAAAGATTTTGGTGGCGTTTGGTTTGGTAGCGTTCCTTGCGGCATGCGGCGACGATTCCTCGTCGACAGGTGCGAATGGCGGTGAAGCACAGAAGGAAACGTCGTCTTCGAGTTTCAAGAAGAGTAACGACGATGCAATCTCTAGTAGCAACAAGGAAAAATCTTCTTCGTCTGCAAGACAAACACCCGAGGAACATGAAGGCCCCGAAAGGAACCAGAACAATCCCGTTGCGTCTAGTAGCAGCATTGTGGAAACCACTTCCCCCTGCGAGGGGTGCATTGATTGGAGTATTCCTAAAGAAGCTTATTTGAATCCAGGAATAGAATACGATTCCATAACAGACGAACGAGATGGAAAAGTCTACAAGACAGTAAAAATTGGCGAACAGGTCTGGATGGCTGAAAATCTCAACTATTCCGACAGTGTCAAAACTCCGAGTCTTCTAGGTAAAAGCTGGTGCAATGGCAATGACCCGAAAAAATGTGAAGTTGCGGGGCGCCTCTATACCTGGGCTGCAGCGATTGATTCCGTCGCGTTGTCCGCAGAAGGCTTGGATTGCGGATTGCACAAGGTTTGCGAACTTCCCGAAAAAGTTCAGGGAATTTGTCCGCAGGGGTGGCGCTTGCCTTCGTTGGAAGATTGGCTCGCTATGCTTTCTGAAATTGGAGGGGACTCTTATGCTGGAACGTGTCTTAAGTCTCAACGGTGGGATGGCGATGAAGTGAATCCTAATTTTGATCGCTTTGGTTTTTCTGCTATACCTGCAGGGGCGTTCCACAAAACGAGAATGTTTGGCGATACAGAGCGAGACAATAGCGGAGAATTTTATGGTCCTGATGAAAGGGTCGCTTTCTTTTGGTTTGCTAGCGAGGAAACCAAGCTTTATGCCTATTTCTTACACCTGTTTTATAAAACATACACACTCTTTCATTCTGGCGATAAGGATAATGCCTACTCCATTCGCTGCATAAAGGATTATTGATAAGCTGGTTATTGTCATTGCGAGGCGCTTAGCGGCGAAGCAATCTCTAATAAAATATTTAGTTGATGGAACGATATGTATGCGACGCAAAGATAGAGAAGTTTTGGGCGATGAAAATATCGCGAAGATTATTGAACAATGCACGACCTGCCATATTGCGATGATGGACGATGCCGGTGTGCCCTACGTGATTCCGCTATCGTTCGGGTATAGCCTAAATGGTGGCGTTCTGGAACTGTACTTCCATTGCGCGCACGCAGGCAAGAAGCTTGACTGTATCCGCAAAAATCCGAATGTGGCATTCAGCATGTGCGTTGAGAACCGCATCGAGATTCACGAGGACGTTTATTGCAAGAGCGGGCGCTTCTATGCAAGCGTTGTCGGGCAGGGCAAGGCAGAAGTCGTCGAGGACGTTTCCGAGAAATGCCGCGGACTCTCGCTCCTGATGGAACGGCAGGCTGCGGGTGCGCCGCAATCTTCAGGTTCCGCGCATTCCACACAATCCGCCGCATCGCACAAATTCGAATTCACGCCCGCGCAAGCCGCTGCCGTGACCATATTCAAGATAACGAGCACATGTTTTACAGGGAAAGCGAAGGCTGAACAGTAATTTTTCGCATTTTGCGTATCGCATTTTGCGAAAAAGCTGCATTTTCAATTTTTCACAAGGGACGGGGGTAAAATAAGTTATATTGCAAGTAAACCTAAGGAGAATCCTATGAAGCATTTTTCCCTTGCAGCCTTTTCTTTTGCACTCTTCCTTGCTGCGTGCGGGGACGATTCATCTTCGGTTTCGGCCGACAATCCGAACTCTGAAGTCGATTCTTCAAGCAGTATCGTTTCGGACGACAGCGAAGAATCCAGTGATTCCAAAACCAAGGACAAGGTCTCCTCTAGCAGTGTAAAGGAATCCGAGCCCCAAAGTAGCGACGACAATGTGGAATCCAGCAGCGCGAAAAACACAGAAAACATGCCGTCAGGAACATACGACTGTTCGAAATACAAGTGCTTCACAACCGAATTTCTTAATCAAGATTTACTTGACGCAGGGAAATATGGCGAAATACTTGATGAAAGAGACGGTCAGGTGTACAAGACAACTCAAATTGGCAATCAAATATGGATGGCACAAAATTTGAATCTAGAAACCCAAAATAGTCTCTGCTACAATAATGAATCCAGTTCTTGCAACAAATATGGGAGACTTTACAATTGGATGGAAACGGTCGACAAACCGTGGTCCGAATGCGACCTAACAACCTCATGTTCTCTTCCATCCATAGTACAAGGCATTTGTCCTGTCGGTTGGCATGTGCCAACAAAAGAAGAATATGAAACTCTAATCGAATTTGCAGGAGGTTTCAGTTCCGGTCAAAATCTAAAAACTCCTGATGGCTGGAATGAAATAAGCGTAGGCAATGATACTTACGGTTTTTCTGCACTTCCTGCTGGCGAACGTAATTGCATTAATCCGTGTCATTACGAAGGTGAAAAAGAAACCACAGCCTTTTGGACTTCTACAGAAAATCATACCTCAAACGTTTATTTCATGTTCATGAAAGATTCATATGGCGACGCTTCACTATCGAATAACCCCAAAAAAACAGACTGGCTCCTTTCGGTCCGTTGCGTAAAAGACGCCGAATAAGCCGGGGCGTTACGGGCGCGGCGCCTGAGCGCCCGTAGAGGGGGTAGCGGCAGACACGGCGGAGCCGTGGCTAAAGCGAGGGGGAAACTTCCCCCTTTTTTTAGACGAAAGAACGGACCTTCGGTCCTACAGACGAAAGATAAAAGAGAAAAATGGCGCTACGCGCAAAAACCATAAAAATTTCTCTCGCCTCTCGTCTCTCGTCTCTCGTCTATTTTCTATCTTTACCCGCACTATGAGTGAAGCTATTAACAATGTGAAGCAGGCGTTTGACGCAGAACTTGCGCAAACCGACCTTACAAACCAAGAAGCCGTCAACAACCTCCGCGTGAAGTACCTGGGCAAGAAGGGGGCCGTCACCGACCTCATGAAGCAGATGGGCTCGCTCAGCGCCGAGGAACGTCCGGCTTACGGCAAACTCGTGAACGAACTTAAGGTCGCCGTCTCCGAGGCCATCGACAAGGCTATCGAGACCGCGAACCAGGCCGCGCTCCAGAAGAAGCTGGAAAGCGGTTTTGTGGACGTGAGCCTCCCCGGTTCGGGCATCCCCGCCGGTTCGACCCACCCGCTCTACGACGTGCGCGAAGAGATTATCGACTTCTTCAGCCAGATGGGCTTCGAGGTGGACTTCGGCCGCGACATCGAGACGGACTGGTACAACTTCGAGGCGCTCAACACGCCGCCCGACCATCCGAGCCGCGACATGCAGGACACCTTCTACGTGGACGACAAGGTGATGCTCCGTACGCACACCTCCGGTACGCAGATCCACTACATGGAAACGCACAAGCCGCCGTTCCGCATGATTGCTCCGGGCCACGTGTTCCGCGTCGATAACGATGCCACCCACGCTCCGATGTTCCAGCAGTGCGAAGGTCTTGTCGTTGACGAAAACATCAGCTTCGCAGACCTCAAGGGCGTGCTCCAGGTGTTCATGAACAAACTCTTTGGCGCAGGCGTCAAGACTCGCTTCCGTCCGAGCTTCTTCCCGTTCACGGAACCGTCCGCAGAAATGGACGTGAGCTGCGTGTTCTGCGGTGGCAAGGGTTGCCGCCGTTGCAAGGGCACCGGCTGGATGGAAATCGGCGGTTGCGGTTCTGTGGACCCGAACGTGTTCAAGAACTGTGGCATCGACTCCGAGAAGTACACGGGCTTTGCTTTCGGCTTCGGCCTCGACCGTATCGCGATGCTGCGCCACGCGATTCCGGAAATCGGCTTGCTGACAGCGAACGACCAGAGGTTCCTGAGCCAGTTTTAGGTTAGACGAGAGAAGCTGAAGGCTCCAGGCTCGGGGTGCGAGCTATGAGCTGCGAGCTATGAGCTGTGAGCTATGAGTATAAAAGAAGGCGGGTTTTTGAACCTGCCTTTTTCTTTTGTATAAAAGGAGAGGTGCGAGGCGCGAGGCTCGGGGCTCGAGGTGCGAGGATAAAGGAGATCCCCGCTCAGAGGCGGGGATGACAAAGTGTGGTGTCGGGGATGACAAATGAAATGTCAGGGACGACAATGTAGTGTCGGGGATGACACCCCTGCAAGATTACGAACGTTTGTAGTCGTCCTGCACGCGGATGATGTCGTCTTCGCCGGTGTACTCGCCCACCTGGACTTCGACGATGACCAGCGGCAGACGGCCTTCGTTCTGCAAACGATGTTCCTTGCCCACCGGTATGTACGTCGATTCGTTCGGGCGCACGTAGAACACCTTGTCGCCAACGGTGCACGTTGCGGTACCGCTCACGACAACCCAGTGTTCGGAACGGTGCAGGTGTTTCTGCAGGCTGAGGCGTTCACCCGGCTTCACCACGATACGCTTCATCTTGTAGTTGTCCGAGGACTCGAGAACGGAGTACGTTCCCCACGGACGGCTCACCGTCTGCGGGACGCGCGGGAGTTCAGACCCACGGGCCTTGAGTTCGTCCACGACCGCCTTCACCTTCTGGCTGCTGCTGAGCGGAGCCACCAAAAGGGCGTCCGGCGTATCCACGATGAGCATGTGGTCGAGGTCGATTGTCGCAATCTGGCGCTGACTACCCATGACCAAGGAATTTTTCGTGCCGATGCCCAAATGCTTCGGGTTCTTGTTGTTGCCGTTCTCGTCGTGTTCGAATTCACCGGCGAGGGAATCGAAGGCTCCGAGATCGGACCAGCCGATGTCGCTCGGGACGACCTTCACCTTGTCGGACTTTTCCATCACGGCGTAGTCAATCGAGTTGGACGGGATGGCGAGCATGTCGTCCATGTCCACGCGAATCAGCGAATCCTTGTCTTCCCTCTTGGAAGAAGCATAGGCACGCTTTGCCGCCGCATAGATGTCGGGAGAAAGGCGACTCAGCTCGTTGAGGAACGTAGACACCTTGAAACAGAAAATTCCGCTGTTCCAGAAGAAGCGTCCAGATTCCACATACTTCTTTGCCGTTTCGAGATTGGGCTTTTCGACAAACCTCTTGACATTTTCGCCATCGGCCTCGATGTAGCCGTAACCTGTTTCGGGCCCCGTCGGCGTGATGCCGAATGTCACCAGAGCCCCCTTCTTGGCAAGGGATTCTGCCTTATGGAGGCATTCCTCGTAATCGTCCACCTTGCGGATAACATGGTCAGACGGGGAGACAAGGACGATGTCATCGGGAGACAGGCTGAAGCAGGCAAGCGCAATCGCGGGAGCGGTGTTGCGGCCGACCGGTTCGAGCATGAAGCGAGACTTCTTGGAATGGACTTCTTCCAGTTGATCCTTGGCCAAGAAATACTGTTCCGCGTTACTGACAACATATTGCATGTCGCAGACGCGGGCATTCGTCTTCACTGTACGCTGGAACAAGGACGTTCCATCGAAAAGCCTTGCAAACTGCTTGGGCATAAGCGAACGGCTTATGGGCCAAAGGCGAGTTCCGTTTCCACCACAGAGAATTAGATTAACCATAGTTTATTACCACCCATCTCTAGAAATCAGCTCAATGTTACGAGTCGTGCTAGCCCCGTAGTTTATAACCGTTGCCGTAGGCAAGATCAAATTCACGAGACGGTTCCACGTAGCAAGATCAGAAGCATCGACATACACAATGTCATGA
Source organism: uncultured Fibrobacter sp. (assembly GCA_947305535.1). Lineage (GTDB taxonomy): Bacteria > Fibrobacterota > Fibrobacteria > Fibrobacterales > Fibrobacteraceae > Fibrobacter. Next base: position 3,114 of record CAMZDZ010000045.1, on the reverse strand, counting down.
GAATTCAGGTCAAACCGGTCCGCCATGGCAAGGGCCATCGCGTTCTTCGCATTCAAGTGAAACACGTCTATACGTTCCTGGCTGGTATTGCGGATAACATAGACAGAGCGTGCAGAAGCGTTGACAGCCTGCAGGCCACCCGAAGAAGCAAGAGCGTCAATCAACGAGAGCTTGCCATCCCGCATATTAACAACACCCGATCTCTGCACTTCGCCCAGAATGAAAACACGGTCATCCTTTTGCGTTTCGGCCTTCGACGAAACGAAAAGCTTGTCATTCGGCTTCAGCAGAATCTTATCGACCGCCAGATCCGAAGCAAAGATGGAGGTATAATCCAAATTATAGACTTTCCCATCACGGCGGATCTGGATCATAGAAAGGTCAGCATCATCCGTAAATCCACCCGCTTCCGCCAGGGCCACCGGGAGAGTCATCGGCTTTTCGTCAAAAGATATGTAACCGGGCTTCTTGACTTCCCCGGACACAAAAATCTTCAGGCTATTGTATCCCGTAACGCGGACATCAACCTGAGGGTCATTAAGAATCTTGTCCGACAGACGCTTCGTGATTTCGGTGCGCAGTTCCTGCGCCGTCAAACCGGCCGCCTGCAATTCCCCGGCATACGGATAGAACAGTTTGCCTTCGGTTGTCACCTTCTGGCCGGCCGGTTGGTACTGACCCATCGGGGACGTCAATTCGGGATGTTCCCAAACCACGACCTGAACCATGTCCAGTGGTCCAATCCGGTATTCCAAGTCCGGCATGGAGTCCGCAACCAGATCCTTCACATCACCCAACTGCACGGAATCCGCAACAGGAGCAGCCGCCACATTTTGGCCAAAATCACCCGAGTTGACGTCGTGAAGGAAAACCTTTATTCCGTTGAAATCCGCAGAATCTTCCGGGGTTTCCATGCGCATATGAGGACCTGCGGCACAACTGCAAAAGAACAGCGCTGCAGCACAACCAAGAAGTAACTTAAGTCTCATAGACATAACCTTGCCGGTTTATTCCGGCATTTTTCCTTTTTTAATAAGATCCACCCAGTAAGGGGTCAACTTGGACAAATAGTTCCACGCAAGCACAAAAGCACTTTCCGGACGCCGATAAGGGTCAGGAACATCGACGCGCATAGATTTTCCATAGCGGAACACCTTGCCTGCCAGCCACGGATACCTGTGGATGAGTTCGGATTTTTGTCCGGCCTCCATGACCAAGACCAAATCGGCCCACTTCAAGATGTCCATATTGATCTGACGTGCACGATGGGGGCTCATGTCCACACCATGTTCAAGCGCGATTTTCTGAGCAATTTCGTTGGCAGGCTGGTCCACCAGAGCGCCAAGGCCCGCACTTTTCACTTCAAAGTCCGGTCCAAGTTCCTTTTTAAGGAGATACTCGCCCGTAGGGCTGCGGCACACGTTCCCAGTACAAACAACAAGTATATTCTTCATACGTCTAATAAAAATAGAAAAAAGCTATGGGCTACGAGCAATGGACAATGAGCAAAGAGGCTCGTGTAACGAGATTCCAAAGCGAAATATTTCTTTCTCTCAGCTCAAGGCACATGACTCACAGCCATTTTACAACTCAAATGCGAAGCCAAGATCCTTGAGCAGCGGATTTTTCGTGTCCTTTTCGGAAAGGAGCGGTTCAAACCCATCCCCGACAGGCCATTCGATACCGATGGCAGGGTCGTTCCACATAAGGCCCCCTTCGTCCTTCGGATCATACAGGCGGGTACACTTATACACAAACGTAGCCGTCTCGCTGAGCACAACAAACCCGTGGGCAAATCCCTCGGGAATGTAGAACTGGTTCTTCTTTTCTGCAGAAAGCACGACGCCTTCCCACTTGCCGAACGTGGGGCTATTCTTGCGAAGGTCCACCGCCACGTCAAACACCTCGCCTTCGATGACGCGAACGAGTTTGCCCTGCGGATTCTTCTTCTGGAAATGCAGGCCGCGGAGCACACCCTTCTTGCTGCGGGACTCGTTGTCCTGCACGAAGACCATGTTCAGGCCGGCGGCATCGAATTCGCCCTTGTTGTAGGTTTCCATGAAGTAGCCGCGATGGTCGCCAAAGACCGTCGGTTCAATGATGGTCACGCCCTCGATGGACGTCTTGATGAAATTGAACTTACCCATTATCTGTTTCCGTACATTTTTTCGTAATACTTTTCGTAGTCGCCGCTCGTGATGTTGTCGAGCCATTCCTGGTTGTCGAGGTACCAACGCACAGTCTTCTCAATGCCTTCCTCGAACTGCAGGGACGGTTCCCAGCCCAACTCCTTCTGAAGTTTGGTGGAATCAATCGCATAGCGGGCATCGTGGCCCAAGCGGTCGGTGACGTAGGTGATAAGGCCCATGTCCTCGCCTTCCGCGCGACCGAGCAGTTTGTCTACAGTTTTAATAACAACCTTGATAATATCGATATTCTTCCATTCGTTGAACCCGCCGATGTTGTACGTCTCGGCAATCTTCCCGTTATGGAAAATCACGTCGATGGCGCGGGCGTGGTCTTCCACAAAGAGCCAGTCGCGCACGTTCTCGCCCTTGCCGTAAACCGGCAACGGCTTCTTGTGGCGTATGTTGTTGATGAAGAGCGGGATAAGCTTCTCGGGGAACTGGTACGGGCCGTAGTTGTTGGAACAGTTCGTCACGATGGTCGGCATGCCGTAGGTGTCGTGGAACGCGCGCACAAAGTGGTCGGAACCCGCCTTGGACGCGGAATACGGGCTGTGCGGCGTGTACTTCGTGGTCTCGTAGAAGAAGTCGTCGCCGTAGGCCAGGTGGTGTTCGGAGCTCGAAGCCGTCGTGGTGAACGGGGGCGTGATGCCTTCCGGGTGGTTCATCGTGAGGGCGCCGTAGACCTCGTCGGTGGAAATGTGGTAGAAACGCTTGCCCTCGTATTTCTCGGGGAGGCTTTCCCAGTAGAGCTTCGCGGCCTGGAGCAGGCTGAGCGTACCCATCACGTTCGTCTTCGCGAAAGTGAACGGGTCCTTGATGGAGCGGTCCACATGGCTTTCGGCGGCAAGGTGGATGATGCCGTCAACCTTTTCGTCCTGCATGAGCTTGTAGAACGCGTCGAAGTCGCAGATGTCCATCTTCACGA
>CAMZDZ010000044.1 GCA_947305535.1 uncultured Fibrobacter sp. | reverse complement strand
TCGTTCCTCACGCGGACGACGAGTTCTGCATCTGCTTGATCCACAACGACTTTGTAACCGGGCTTGTAGCCGCGGGCATCGCCCTTCAGGGCCTCGCCTCCTGCCGTGAACCAGTTCCCCCGCATCGAGACAAAACCGACGGTCGTGTCGACCGGGACTTCCTTCGAGTCGAAGGCGCTGTATTCCGAAACGGGCACGTCATTGCTGAAGACATTGTTCTCTATATAGCACTTCGCCGAATCCCCGCACTCGATGCCGGATTCACCCAGGTCAAAGAAGAAGTTGTTGTAGGCGTGGAGTTCGCCGCCATGGGCGCGTATGCCGTCTTCGGAAAGTCCGGCAAAGTAGTTGTGGTGCATGGAGAGTTCCTGGTCCGGCTCCTTGACGATATCGGCCGGCAGACCGAACAGGATTCCCGTCTGGGCGTTCTCGAAGCGCGACCAGGAGATGGTCACGTTGTGCGAGCCGCGCTTCACGTCGAGCTGCACCAGCGGGTATTCCTCGAACGTGCAGTGGTCCACCCACACGTGATGCGAACCGTTATGGATGGAAAGCGCACGCCTGGAAGTCGTGTCCTGCGCGGTAATCGCGGGAGCGGTAAAGGTCAGGTTCTCGAAAATCAGGTTGCTCGACACGTCGGTCAGCACGCCCATGCCGGTAATGCGGATATCGCGGCCGCGGCCGTCTATCGTCTTGTCCGACTTGAGGCGGAGCGGGGCCTGCAAGTTGTAGGTTCCGCTCTTCTTGAAAATCACCCATGTCGGGCCTTCGCGGTAGGCGCAGTCGCGCAGCGAACCCGGGGCAATGACGGCGGTCGTCTCGAAGGCTCCCGTCGAATCCACGCTCGTCGTGTCCTCCACAATGATGTAGTCGTCCGTCGTGGTCACCTCGCAGATCTCGCCCTCGGCCTTCGCGATTTCGCCCATACTGTCAGTGAGTCCCGCAGCCCCGAGCGTCCCGACGGCATAGCCGTCGATCTGCGCAAGCAGGGCCTCGTGTTCGCTCCAGTCGCCCTTGGGATACTTGGTCTCTACATTCTCCTCCGGGGTAACGACCTCGGCGCTCGAGTCGGAACAGACCACGTACAACGTGTCCCCCGCCGTCGACTGGACCCTGGCGGAGCGGGCCTTGGACGGGTCGCCCAGCTGGATGTCGAAGCTGCCGACCGGGAGCGAGTCGATAACAAAATGCCCCGTGCTGTCGGGCACCACGAAACGGTCAAGACCGGCCACGCGAACCACGAGGGAGGAATCGCCGAGCAGCACATAGCCCTCGATAGAGGAAAGCTCGCCCAGCTTGACGGTATCTACCCTGGACGCGTTCTCGTCGAGAGTGAAACTGTGGACAGCGCCCGCCGCCTCCGAGCGTGTCACGTTGCGCGCCTCGACCGTGTAAACGCCGGGCTCGGCGGGAATCTTAATAAAGCCATCGCCATCCGTCTCTGTCCATTCCGTGACTCGCTCGCCGTCGGAAAGGAACGTTTCCGGCAACGCGCGGACGCGCGTAAAGGCGGCGGGCGTACCGTCGGCAAGCTGCACCTGCAGGGCAATCGTCGATTCGGCCTCGGTGCCGCCGGCAACATCCTTGTCGTCCGAACAGCCCGACAGGCAGGCAAGAGCCGTCAGCGCGAAGGGAATCCAATACAGCGGCTTACGCATCGGAACCTCCCCCGGCTTCGTCCACGCCGCAGGCGTCCTCTCCGGAAGCCTTGGCGGCATCGTTTATTTCCATCCCGCGGATACGGCGCTTGCGGCCGCGGCGCTGCGGAGGCGGATACGGGTCGGAAAGCGGGAAAAGCTGCATTCCCAGCTGGAAAACGCGGTTCGGCTTTTCGCACTGCGAGACCTTCGCCAGCACCTCGCGGCGGAAACGGCGCACCATTTCCACCAGTTCGGCATACATCGTCTCGTCGCAGGCGAACGCGAGCGTCGAAAGGTTGCGCTCGCTCTTGTCGAAACGGTCCAGGGCCGTCTGCGCCACGTCCAGGTTCTGCTGGATGTACGAATTGACGGCCGTGCTGTAGGATTCCGAGCCGCTGGAAATCAGCCCCTGCGTCTGCACGTAGGTTCCGGTCGCCTCGTCCTTGCGGATCATCGAAAGGCGTTCGAGCAGCGCGATGGAGGACTTCACCTGGCTTGCCGTAATCGGCGGGCGCACCATCAGTCCCAGGGCGGCATCGTCGCCCACGTAGGGGTAAAAAGTCACCAGTTCGCGGACAACCGCATGGTACCAGTGGTCAAAATACTCGAACTGGTCCTTCGCGAGGTCCTCGACCTTGCATTCCTTCGTCGCGACAAGCTTTTCCAGGTACTGGCGGCTCTCGGAATGGGTCTTGGCCTGGTTGAACGCCACCATGTTCGCAAAGTACGACTTCTCGCGGGCATCGCTGCAGAAAATGTCGGCAAACACCTTGACCATGCGCTTGGTGAGATTCCGCTTCCCCTGCAGAATCTTGTTGAACATGGAAGAATCGAATCCGGCGCGCTCTGCAATATAGCGATGGCTAAAGCGCCAGTCTCCCGAATGGCGTTCCTCGTAGGCGTCGCGCAAAAAATCGCGGTAGTTCAAGTATCCGAAAAGGTCAATCATCTGGCAAAATCAATGGGAAAATACACGTCTGGTCGGTTGGCGGCGATGAGTCGCCCCCGAAGGAAGTTCGCGCCCGAGCGCATTGAAAGTTCTTGTCCCGGCAGGCTGCACGGCAATCCCGCGATTAGGCACCAGGCGGATCGGAGTCGTGTCCTGCTGGTCGTTTTCCACCTTCGCGGGGCTGCATCCGGTGCGGTACACGCCCTTGATGTCGAAGGCGATCATGTCGATATTCGGGCCGCCGTCATTCGTCGTGGAGGCAATCGTCATCTGGAAATCCAGCGCGTCCACCCAGACATCCTCTATGTAGACGGTATCCCACTTGTCCCATGAGCCCGTCGGCGGGAAAGCGACATCGTAGGTGCCCTTGTCGATCGTGATTTTCATGTCGCGGTTGGCCGTCCCGGCAAAGGCGTAGCGCACCATGACGCGGGCGTTGGAGGCCGACTGGTCGGAAGTCAGGTTGTAAACGGCCTTGCTCGTCGCGCTGTTCGAGATGTTGTAGAAGCCCTGGCCCGTATAGCCCTCGTGGTCCTTGTCGGTCGAGCCATCGCTCACCTCGGGGCTGGACATGTCTATCGGGGAACGCCAAGCCGTATCGGCCACGCCCGTAAAGCAAAGTGCCGTGTCGATCGAGGCGGACGAACCCGGTTCTTCCGAGCTAGAGGACGTCGGATTCTCCCCACTGGAGCCTTCCTCGCCATGATCTATCTTCTTGCATTCGGAACCGCCCTTGAACATGGCCGTGTAGGTGATGTCGCGGGCCTTCGTCTTGAAGCCGTAATAGATCTGCTTGGTCGAGAGTTCGTTGCAGTCGTCGTCGACCCACTTTTCGAACGTCTGACCGTTCGGAGTCACGCGGAGTGTCATCGGGGAACCCGCCGGGAAGTACTGAGTCTGCGTAATCAGGCCGTTGTAATTCGTAAGGTTCGTCTGCACCTTGATGGTGTAGCGCGGCTTGATGGCGGCGACAAGCGTCGTAAGGGCGGCCTTCGCCTCGTCGGAGAGGTCCGTATTGTTCTTGAGGTTGTCCTCGAGTTCCTCGCAAATCAGCTGGGCATGGCCCATCGAGCCCATTTCCTGGAAGTGCGTCGTGCCGTCGTTCACGCCGTCCGGACGGTTCGGGTACTCGCCCTTTTCCAGCTTCTTGTACAGGTAGCGCGTCACGTAATCCGGGATATTCTTGTATGTCGTATTGTACAGGTTGTACGACTTCATGTTCAAATCGACAAACGGAATCTTGTTGTTCTTCGCCACGGTCTGCATCATGCCGCGAGCATCGTAGTTGTTGTTGCCCGTCGAGAACACGTTGCGCGAGCCATTAAGGTTCATGGGAGAAACCAGGATGACATTCACGCCCTTCTTTTTCCCCGCATCGACAAACTTCTGGATGTAGCCCGGGAAATCCTCGGGAGGTACGTAGCGGGCTTCCTTGCTGTAGTCGCGGTCGTTGTGGCCGAACTGCACCAGAAGGTAATCGCCCTTCTGCGCCGAGTTGATAATTCCGTCCAAGCGGCCTTCCTCGATAAAGTTCCTGGAGCTGCGGCCACCGAGGGCGGCATTGTTGACCTTCACGCGGGCTCCGTCAAAGAAATAGCCGATAACCTGCCCCCATCCCGTCTGCGGATAGGCGGAGTCCTTGTAAGTCTGGACCGTAGAATCGCCCGCCACGTGAATAGTAAAACTCGTGGAATCGCTCACGGCAACACCCGCGAACACAAGACCGGCAAGAAGAAGTTTAAAAGTTCGATTCATCGATAATAGACAGTGGTTAGTGGTTAATGATTATGGATTCAATCCCTCGGGCCTCGAACCTCGAACCTATTTTACCTTTGCATACATTCCGTTAAATTTCACATTCCCCTGTTTCACGACAACGCGGTAGAGGCCGGCCGCACCGACAGTAGAAGCGAGGTCCAGCGTTCCCGACCCAACCCTCTTGCGGGCGACAATGCGACCCTGCATGTCGAAAATGCTTACCTGGGCCAGCCCAACACCCGCCAGGACCAAGTCGTTCCCGCGCAGGCGAATTGCAGGCTGCCCAGCCCCGCCTTGCAGCGCTATTTTCGTAATGTCGCTGGAATCTTCGCAAGATTCATCCCCCACGCGGCACACGCCGGCAATGCTGAAGCCGAATGCGTCGATATTGGGAGCCCCGTCGGAAGTCGTCGACATGAACTTGAGTTCCGCCTCGCCCTGCGGGACGTCGAGCACCACGTAGGCCGTATCCCAAGTATCCCAGGAACCCGTCGGCGGCGCTTTCAGGTAGTAATCGTGATCCAGGTAGGCGTTGAACGTACGGTCGGCATTTCCGCCATTCGCATAACGCACGGCAAGCGTCACGTAGCCCGCCGCCGGGAATTTCAGCTTGTAGGACGCGAACGACGTGTTGGAATTCTCCATGTTGTAGAACCCTTCGCCGATGAATCCGGTCCAGTTGTTCTCGGTATTACCGACACCGCTGTCCGGATTGCTCGCATCGATGAACTTCTTGATGTCCTTGTCAACCTTCACGCTGTCCTCGGTACTCCCTTCCGGCGAAGTGTACGGGACAAAGGTCACGTCGTCCAGGCTCTTCGGAGTCGTCGTCGGGAAAGCCGTCAGCGCGGCGCCGTCACCGGCGTACTTCTCGGCGGAACCGCCCTCGTAGACCGCAGTGAACTGCGTTGAGGCATCCCCCATCACGAACGTATGGATGTAGGGAGACTTCACGTTGGAGCGGCTCGGGGAGCCCACCTTGTTGCCGTTGCCGTCGTACCAGCCCAGGAACTTCTTGCCGTTCTTCGGGATCGTCTTGAGCATCACGGTCATTCCCTGCGGATAGTAGGCGCTGATCGATGTCGCATCGGCGGAACCTTCCGGAGAGACCTTCACATCCACTTGATACATGGGAGCCATGTACTCGCCCAGCTTTTTCACGACCGTATCCGAATGCGCGCGCATCTGCTCGGTGATGATACGGCCAAAGGCGTTGGCCCCGTTCATCTGCAGGTGCACCTGGTCCGCCTGGTCAGAGCCGAGGTTGCTGTACTCGCTCTTGGTCGCATAGTTAAAGACGAACTGCTGCGCGTAGGATTCACCCACGGAAATCATGTAGTTCGCGACCATCTCGCTCATGTCGATAAACGGGACATTCAGTTCCTCGGCAAGGGACTGGTTGAGCGCCGGGTAACCGCGATAGCTATTGTGAATCTGCGTCGGTGAATCGTAATAGCAGCGGCGTATCGGGCTCATGATAATCGGGTACGCACCCTTCTCCCGGACATCGCTCACCAACTTCTTCATGTTGGACTTGAAGAAATCCTCCGTGCTGTAGTTGATGTCGTTGATGCCGAACTGGACAACCACGTAGTCACCGGCCTGCAGCTTTTCGGCAACGCAGTTACCGTTGGAGCAGCCCTTCCTGAAGAACATGTCGTAGTACCCGACCGCTGTACCGCCGTTCTTGTCCTTGCCTCCGCCACCCAGCGACATACCGCCCTGGCCACGGTTCACAACCGCCGCCTTATTCACGTCGAACCAGTAATGAAAATCCTGACCCTGGCCCTGCTTGGGGTAATACCCCTCCGCCCAATCCTGCATGGTGGAATCACCCAACATATAGATGGTCACCTTCGCCCACACGAGAGGGGTTGCGAGCATCGTAGCGATAACAGCAGGCTGCCAGATTTTGTTCAAGAAGTTCATAAGGACCAGGGGTTAGGAATTGTTATTTCGGGGCGACGAACAGACTCCTCTGCATCATCTTCCCGTCAAGCTTGACCTTCACCACGTACATTCCTTCCGGGAGTGCGCCACGGTCAAGCGCGAGCACGGACTCGCCCGCCGACACGTTACCCGAGATGGCACCGCGAACAGTACCGGAAACGTCGTAGAACAGGACTTCAACGTAGCCAGGAACAGAAGTGAAGAGAGAACCCGTTGTCGGAATGTAGCGGAAGTTCCTATCGAAGTGAACGACAGGAAGGGCATCGGTCTTTTTGTCCGAATAGGCTTCTACGCCCGCAATATCAAACAAGAACGCATCCACATCTGCGCCGCTGGTCTTTGACATCGACTTGAGCGTAACGGTATTCTTGCCTTTTTTCAGCTTGATGTCAATGTCGTACGTATTCCACGTAGACCAGCCGCCCGTCGGGCCCATCTTGACCGTCCCGACATCTTTACCGTTCACGACAAGCTTCATGTCACGGGAGACGGTATCGCCGTTCGCGTAGCGCACCGACATCGTCGTCGAGGATTCGCTAGCGGACTTGACCAGCCATGTTCCATAACTCGACTTCGAATTCTTGAAGTCGAAGTATCCATTTCCAATAAATCCACTGTCTTCATTATCCGTTTTCCCTTCGCCTTCGTAGGGATTGGCGGCATCCACAATGGAAGAACCGGAAGCGACCACCTTGGAAGAATCCTTCGGTGTCGTCTTGGAGGTGTCGACCTTCGAAGTGTCCTTCGGCGTCGTCTTGGAAGTGTCGACCTCCGAGGTGTCCGGCTTAGCGGCTTCCTTCACGACAATTTCGCCCTTGACCGTTGCATTTGCAGCCTTGCTGCCCACGGTCGTTATCGTGAACTTGAACGTACCCGTCTTTTTCGGCGTACCGGAAATCTTAACCGTCTGCTTCGCCGAATCGACCTTGGCTGACACTCCCGACGGAAGACCATCCACCTTGGCTCCGGTGCAGAACAAGAATTCGTAACCGATTGTCTTTACCGAATCTCCCAAAGTAACGGTCTGCTTTTCTTTCGCACCTTCCATCTTGGAAAGGATTGCATCCGGATACACGGTAAATGCGCTGTCGCCCACGGTATACACGCTAGGTTGCATCAACTTCTTGACCATGTCGGGCAGATAGAAGCTCGTGTGCGGGGGCTGGTTGTAGCCCGTATTCTGCCAGGCAACTGCAGTCCTATACACGGCATCGTGCATCAGCGTGTACAGGCGGTACTGGGTCGTCACCGGAGTCGAGATGATATAGATTTTGGAAGGATCGTTCTCGGTGCGAAGTATCAGTTCCTCGCGCCAGTCTCCAAAGAGATCCGCAACGAGGAGCGGGGTATTCTTGGTGCCGTTGCATCCAGAAAGCCCAAGCGCCGCAGGTCCATCAAAATAATGCGGCATTGACTGATTTGGCACATTCGGTTTATACACGATGGCTCCGTCAAGCAATTCATCCTGCAAGTCTCCATCGAAGTAGATGCGGAAATTAATCGGATAGGCTAAAGTGTCTTCATTTTCATAGAGATAATGAGTGAAATACAAAGTAGTGTCCGCTAGCTCAACCGTGTCATATACTACACCAACGGTATCACGGGTATAATATATGGGATCGTCAATATAATTTCCTTTCGCCGAACGAATCGCTCGGCCTTTCGAAGACCACATCTCAAGTCCACGGTACGTAGAATCGATATCGGCAGCCAAACCACGACCATTATCTATACCCCCCTGCAAGGTCCCCCAAAGGACCTTACCATTGGCATCACGCAGTTCATCCATATATGGGGTCTGATACCAATACTCATGAACACCCCAGAATTCAAGCCCCGGATTGTCCGGATCAATATCGGCAAGATGTCCGGCATCCCCGTGACCAAAGCCGGTAGAGTAACGAACCGTTCCGTCATGATTCAAAGCCGCAGCACCATAAACAATTTCGTCAAAGCCATCGCCATCCAGGTCGCCCACAAAAATATTGTGGTTGCCCTGTGCGTAAAGGCCTTCGCCCGGAGTTTCGGACTTATGGAACCAGCGTTGCTTCAGGTCCTTGCCGTCAAAATCATAGGCAACGACGTAAGCCGCCGTATAATAGCCACGGGCAATAATAGCACTCGGATGGATGCCGTCCAGGTATGCCGTTGCCGCAAGGAAGCGGTCACAGCGGTTTCCATAATTGTCGCCCCACGTAGTCCCCCCAACGGAATCCGCCGGGCCAAACTTCCTGGCATCGCGCGTCGGGAGATAATTAATCGTCGTGATTTCTGCGCCATCAGTTCCACGAAATACTGTCAAGTATTCCGGACCAGAGACGATTCGGCCCGCAGAATCGAGATAATTCTTGCTAGAATCACCTATAACCTTTCCCTTTCCATCAATCGTGCCGTCCGCGGTCTTGACAATCATTTCCGCCTTGCCGTCACCATCGTAGTCGTAGACCTGGAACTGCGTATAATGCGGGCCCGACCGTATATTCCAGCCCATATTGATACGCCACAGTTTGGTACCATCGAGTTTGTAGGCGTCAATCAAGGTCGGGCTGGTAAAGCCATCCATCACAGGGTCTTTGAAATTCGACGGCTCCCATTTCAGGACCAGTTCATATTGGCCGTCGCCGTCCAGGTCGGCGGCACTCATGTCGCTGGCCCAATAAGTACAGGTGTCTCCAGCCTTGGACTTAGGACAAGCCGGAGCATCCACCTTGAGCACCTTGTACGGGAAAGACTGCCCCCCAGAAGAAACGGTCGAATCCAAGACGAAGGACGCAGCCTTCTTTTCGCCTTCCACGGTGTCCACGACAGCCGAGACCGTGTACTTGGACGTAATCTTCCCATCCTTGTCCAAGTAGTTGGTCCCGCCCGTCTTGCCGATTGTGGCAATTTTGGTGCCATCACGGTAAAGGTTGAATTGCGTATCGGATTTTTCGGTGCCGAGGAGTCGCCAGGAAACAAGCATCCCGGATGTCCCGACATTCGAGACGACGAGCCCTCGGTCAAGGGCCTCCATCTGGCGCGGCAGAGCGAAAGACTGGAGCGGAAGGGCGAAACCAAGCGCCACAACCGCAAGAAAACCTAGACAAGAATGTTTTGCCATATTTTCTCCTGACTTTTTGGTTGGTTTCCAAACATCCTTACCATTATACAAAATCCGACTTACCGAACCTCGTTCCAGAACTTCGATACGGCGGCATTTTTCCCGTCAATCCTGACTTTCACGATAAACATGCCCCTCGGGAGCATTTTACGATCCAGGTTAATCGTGTTGGTCCCGGCATTCACGCTCCCGGAGACGCCCATACGCATCGTACCGGACATGTCGTAGAAATAAACCTCGGCAAAGCCTGCACGCGGCGTGTAGAGCATGCCGGTCCGCGGGTTGAACGCGACCCCGCTCCTGAACGGAACCATCGGAACAGCCACAGTCGTATCAGGCAACTTCTGCGTACCGTCGTAAATTTCCACGCCGTCAATTCCAAACGTGAACATGTCGAAATTCGGGCCGCCTTCGCTTGTTTCCGAGGTAAATTTCAGCGTGTTCACACCGGCTTTCAGAACCACATCCACCGATGCCTCGGAATATGTCGTCCAGGATTCGCCTGTTGAGGGGAAATCGACCGACCCGGCCGACACGCCGTTCACGCTCAGCGACATGTTACGGGCATTCTTGCCGCCGTTGGTAAAGCGTATCGTGAGCTTCGTCGTGGCTGCCGTCGGGGAGAAGATTTCCCAGGTGCCGTAGCTCGACGCCGAATTGGTAAAGTTGTAGTAGCCGTTTTTGAGGAAGCCCTCGTTGCTCTTTTCCGTGGCGCCCTCGCCTTCCTTCGGGGTCGAAGCGTCCAGTTCGGACTTCCCGTCGTTCACCACGGGAGCCGAGTCCGTGGGAGTCGGCGTAGGATTAGACGTAGTATCAGGTGCAGGGGCGGGGACCTCACCCACCACGTACATGTCCGGCTGCTTGAGCGACTTCACGGCGTCGGGCAGGTAGTAGCCCAGGTGAGGCGGCTGGTTGTATGCCACGTTCTGCCAGGCAATGGAGACGCGGTAATGCGAATCGTGCATCAGCGTGTAAACGCGATAGGGAGACGTAAACGGAGTCGTGAAGACAATGACCTTCGAAGGGTCGGAACCGGAACGCACGATGAATTCCTCGCGCCAGTCGCCAAAGAGGTCGGCCACGATGCAGGGGTTCGCCTTGGTCCAGTTGTTGAGCGAAGCGCCTTCCACGCTGTAGAAACTGAAGAGGCGGTCCAAAGTCTTCTTGCCGGAATTGTACTTGTCAATCTTTCCGCCAGTACTGCCACCGTTTTCCACCGTCGGGCTACCGGTACCGTCCATCAATTCATCCTGCAGGTCGCCATCGAAATAGATGCGGAAATTCTGCGAAAGGCCCGTCGTGGTGACGACCTTCCCCTTGACGGAGCGGGCGCCCTTGCTGGTGCCGGACCACATTTCGAAACCGCGATTCGTGGAATCGATATCGGCCGCCATGCCACGACCGTTGTCCACGTTACCGGCCTCGGTCTGGGTCGTTCCCCAAATGACCTTGCCATCCTTGTCGCGATATTCCTCGCTGTATGCGTTCTGCTTGTCTTCGTGCACGTCGTAAAGTTCCAAGCCCGGATGGTCCGGATCCATGTCCGAAAGGTGCATCGCGTCGCCGTGGCCGAATCCGGTGCGGTAAAGGAGCGTGCCATCGGACTTGAGGGCCGCAGCGCCAAAGACAATCTCGTCCTTGCCATCGCCGTCTAGGTCACCCACGGAAAGGTTGTGGTTGCCTTCACCATAAAGACCCTGGCCGGACTTGTCGGAAGTGTGCTTCCAACGTTCCTTGAGGTTCTTGCCGTCAAAATCGTAAGCGACAAGGTAGGCCATCGTGTAATAGCCGCGGTTCATGATGACACTCGGATGCACGCCATCGAGGTAGGCCACTGCCGCAAGCATGCGTTCGCTGCGGTTGCCGTAGGTATCGCCCCAGGAATTCGTAATATTGCGCTTGGGCCAGTAGTCAATCGTGGTCACTTCTTCACCCGTGCGCCCGTTGAACACAGTCAAGAACTCGTTGCCGCTCATGATGCGGCCTGCGGAGGTCCTGTAATCCTTGCTCGCGTCGCCAATAACTTTGCCCTTGCCGTCAACCGTGCCGTCGGAAGTCTTCATCACGATTTCGGCAATCCCGTCGCCATCGAGGTCGTAGACCATGAACTGCGTGTAGTGCGCGCCGGCGCGGATGTTCTTGCCGAGGTCGATTCTCCAGAGGCGTGTGCCGTCCAGCTTCATGCCGTCGACAAAGACCGAGCCCGTATAGCCGTCCTTCGAGTTGTCCTGCGCATTGCTCGGATCCCACTTGAGGACCAAATCCAGCTGGCCGTCGCCGTCGAGGTCACCCACGCTCATGTCGTTCGGGGTGTAGGTACACGTCGAGCCGTCCGGCATCTTTTGCGACGCCGGGACATCGAGCTTCAAGACCTTGTAGGGGAAATTGACATTGCCTTCCTTTTTCGCATCGGTAAAGACGATTTCGGCAGCAGACTTTCCGCCTTCCTTGCCTCCCGACACGGCAGCCACCATGTACTTGGACGTAGCCTTGCCGTCCTTGTCGAGATAGTTCGTCGCGTCCGTCTTGCCAACGGAGGCAATCTTTTCGCCGTCGCGGTACAGGTTGAACTCGACATCAGGGGCATCCGTGCCCAGCAAGCGCCAGCTGACCAGCACTCCGGAACCCACGTTCGCGACAGTAAGACCGCGAGTCAGGTTTTCCATCTGACGTTTTTCGGCAAACGACGGCACGGAAAGGGCGAGCGCCAAAA
Source organism: uncultured Fibrobacter sp. (assembly GCA_947305535.1). Taxonomy (GTDB): domain Bacteria; phylum Fibrobacterota; class Fibrobacteria; order Fibrobacterales; family Fibrobacteraceae; genus Fibrobacter. The sequence continues at coordinate 4,233 of CAMZDZ010000044.1, read as the reverse complement.
CAGAACACACCGCCACCGTTCCAAGACTCTTTTTTCTATTCATTGCAACTCCAGACATGAAATTTCCCATTGGTCGATACACCTTTCCATGAAAATAACTTTTTTTATAAAAAAAGTCCACACTTATAATTGTTTTTTTTGTTTCAAAACGGGTTGCGATATAAGCAAGCACGAAGAATAGTCCACACATTTGTGTTTTTCCTCCGCAGCCGGAAGATTTCGGAATTTTTACATTATCTGTCCAAAAACTGCCCAAAAGAATGTTTTTTTGCGATATAGCTCACGTGTTCCCGACATTCTTCGACGATTTACTATCTTTGTGCCTAATGGCGAAGTGGATAAAAAACTTTTCCTGGGAAAACCTATTTGACGGGATTGCGGCAAGATCACCAGATTTTGTTAAAATCGTCGTGGTCGCCGGAAAGTCGTTTCTCTACTACCACGGCCTTACCCGCGCAGCGGCGCTGACCTACACGACCATCCTCGCCGTCATCCCGTTGCTCATCCTCCTGACATCGATTACGCTCGCCGTCGGGTTCGGAAACTTCATCTCGGACTACCTGCCCCACCTGCTGGACATGTTCAGCCTGGACTGGCCCACCGAGCCCATCGTGGCGCTTATCGAAAACGCGGAACACGTCCCCATCGGCAAACTCGGGATAATCGGCGCAGCGGGTCTTTTCGTCACGTTCATCCTCGCCTTCGGCAGCCTGGAATCGAACTTCAACGTCGTCTGGGAGAACAAGACCTCCAGGACGCTCTGGAAGCAGACCTGCATCTACACCCCGTTCCTCCTCATTTTGGCGGGCTTTATCGGCCTCTATGCCGGGTTCGTGAACCACGTGCAGGAAATCCTCTCCACCATCATCATCGACGGGTTCCACTTCTCGCATTCCTTCCTGAACTTGCTCATCAACGCCTTCTGGTACGTATCCTTCCACATCATCCTGCTGTTTTTCATCTTCATGATGCTCTACGCGCTCCCGTCACGCCCCGACAAAAAAGGCGTTTACACAAAGCGTAAGCTCTACTGGACCTCCGTCCTCGCGACATTCCTCGCCTGGCTCTCCATTTTCATCTATGTCAAGATCCTGATGCTCATCCAGACGGCCATGGTGAACAGGATGTCCATATTTTATGGCTCTTTGGCATTCATTCCCCTGGTCCTCTTCTTGCTTTTTGGCATCTGGGTGATTATTTTATGTGGGAACAGCCTGGTTTGGACCATCTGCCATTGGCCCGAAGCCGGGAAAAAGACATGGAACTGGCAAGGAGGCTCGAAAGACCTATGAGATTCGGAAAATTCATTTCTGCAGTGGCACTCGCATTCGCATTCACGTCCGTCGCACACGCCGAGCTTGCCGGCATGAACGACCACCCCGGCGACAGCACGAGCAACAGCCGCTCATGGTCCGGGCTCATCGGAATAAGCGGAGGAAACTCGATGATTGCCGGCGACGGCACCATCTTCATGAGCGTCCGCATCGGCGTGCAGTGGAACGACATCATCGCGAACGGTGCCTGGGCGACATTCCTCATGGACGACGTCTCGAACCCCAACGTCAAGGGAAGTGAACTGGTCAACTACAACGCCTTCGGTCTCTTTGCCGAACTATTCCCGTACCGCAACGGCGCGTTCGCCATTTCCGTCCCGATTTCCGTCGGCGGCGGCGTAGTCAACGCCATCGAAAAGGGCGACGAAGCCTTCTCGCCCGAAGACAAGTTCTTCACCGGAGAAATGGCCGTCCACTTCAACTACCGCGTGACGCACATGCTCGAAGTCTCCATCGGCGGCGGCTACCGCATGTTCGCCGGTATCGACGAAAACAACCTCGACGACATGGACTTCTGCACCCCGTTCGGGGAACTCCGGTTCACGTTTAAAGAATAGGGGTTAGGGGCTAGGATCTAGAGGCTAGGAAGCTGGAGCCTCGAACCTGGAACTTCGAGCCTCATTGCTTTTACCATGGACAAAGTCATTTCCATACGCGGTTGCAGGCTGCACAACCTGAAAAACGTCGACGCCCAGTTCCCGCTGGGCAAGATTACCGTCGTGTGCGGGCCTTCGGGCTGCGGGAAGTCGACGCTCGTGCTCGACACGCTGCACGGGGAATCCAAGCGCCGCTACCTGGAAACGCTCTCCCCCTTTGCCGCCGAACTCCTGGGCGGGCGCCGTATCATCCCGCTAGACAGTGCCGAAGGATTGCCCGCTAGCCTCGCCGTGGGCCCGAGCCACGGAGAAGCCCCCGCAAAGGCATACGCCCTGAGCCTTTCGGAATGCGACAGCACGCTGCGCGCATTGTTCGCCAGGTTCGCAAGGCCCGCCTGCCCCGTGTGTGGCAAACCGATGGAATGCCAAAGCCGCGAGGAGATCATCAAGGAAATCGCGGGGCAGCCGCAAGGAAGCAAGCTGCAGTTTTTCGCAAGGATCGAAAACGGGAAGGACACTGAGCTCGCCGAAGTGTCCAAAAAAGCGAGTCTCGACAAGCTTTCGGCGGTGTTCCTGGCGCAGGGTTTCACCCGCGCGGTCGCCGACGGCGTCGTCTATTCGCTCGCCGACCTCACAGATAACGAAAAGGGAATCGTTCCCGAAGAATTCTCCATCGTCGTAGACCGCGTGATTGTCCGCGAGAACACGCGCACCCGCATCGCCGAAGCCGTGGACGGGGTCCTGAAACTCACCCACGGCGAACTCGTCCTCGACATCAGCGGCACACGCAAGCTCTACAGCACGGCTCCGCGCTGCCCCGAGCACGGAGCGCAACAGTCCAGGCCGCTCCAGCCCGAAGACCTCTCCCCCTACTCCCGCACGAGCGCCTGCCCCACCTGCGGCGGCACGGGAATCATCGAAAGCGACGACACCGCCGAGGACTGCCCCGACTGCAAGGGACTCCGACTCAAGCAAAACCTGCTCCAATCGGTCATCGACGGCTCCACCTGGAAGGACTTGCTCGAAACGCCATTTACCAAGCTCGGGTCGAAACTGCACCCGCTGTTCGACAGCCGCCTGAACGCGAACCAGAAGCCCGCCTTCAACGCGCTCCTCGACCGCATCGAGGCCATCAACGAACTCGGCATCGGCTACCTAACCGGCGGCCGTAGCGCGACCACGCTTTCGGGCGGAGAGATTCAGCGCTTACGCCTTTCGAGCCTCAGTACCGGGCACCTGAACAACCTGCTCATCGTGCTTGACGAACCCGCCAGCGGACTCCACCAATGCGACGTGGACGCGCTCTGGAAAGTCCTCAAGAAGGTCCAGTCCCGAGGGAACACGCTCGTGCTCATTGAGCACAACCCGGGCATCATCAAAAAGGCGGACTGGATCATTGAAATGGGACCGGGAGCCGGCGAAAAAGGCGGCGAGATATTGTTCCAGGGGACAGCGAAGGAAGTGCTCGGGAACAGCGAGTCGCCGACGGGAGCATGGATTAGGATTTTAGACGAGAGACGGAAGGAAAGACGAGAGACGGAAGGAAAGACGAGAGACGAGAGAGGTGGGTTTGTCATTGCGAAGGGCGTAGCAGAGCCTGCCACGAGCAAAGCGAAGTGGAAGCAATCTAAGAACGCAGCAACCATCGGCATCAAGAACTTCGCGATGTTCGACATGAAGCCGGTGTCGGCGGAATTCCCGGTGCAAAAGTTCAGCGTCATCACGGGCGCAAGCGGCAGCGGCAAGTCCACGCTCCTGTTCAGGAACCTCGCCCCCCGCGCCAGTCAGGGCGAATTCGAAGACCTCGGCATCCAGGCGCTCTCCGTCCTTTCGACAGGTGACTTCCACGGAAACCGCCGCAGCACGGTCGCCTCGGCCATCAGCCTGAACACGATGCTCCGCGATTTGTTCGCAAAACTCCCCGAAAGCAAGGTACGCGGCTACACGGCCTCCAAGTTCGCGACGCACGCCCCCGGCGGCCGCTGCGAAAACTGCAAGGGCGAAGGCGTACTCTACGACCCCGCCGGCTACGAGGAAACCGAATGCCCCGTCTGCCTCGGCAAGCGCTTCAAGGACGAAATCCTCGAAGTCCGCTTCAAGTCGCTATCCATCGCCGACATCCTCGATTTGGAAATCGGCGAAGCCTACAAGCTCTTTATCAACCTTAAACCATTTGCAGACAAACTAAAACCATTAGTCGACACGGGCCTCGACTACCTGAAACTCGGGCAAACCACAGCCCACCTTTCCGGCGGCGAACGCGCCAGGCTACGCCTTTCCATCGCGCTTGCCCGTGCCAAGGC
>CAMZDZ010000043.1 GCA_947305535.1 uncultured Fibrobacter sp. | reverse complement strand
GACGTGCGCTCGTTAGCTCCGGGCCTGTACCATGTGGCCGTGAGCGACGGCAAGCACGTTGATATGAAGCGATTTAAGAAGTAAGGGCTAGAACCAATATCCAAGCGAAGTGTTAGCGGTCGGGTAGACTCCGCCGTTAAAGTTGAGACTACTGAGGAGCGTTGCTCCGAGAGCAACTTTCCAGTGGCTGTTGATCCACTTGGATGCGCCAATGTATTGGCTCAACACGAAGGGCAACTCGACGCGGGTTATGAAATCGAAGTTTTCTTCGTTATAAACACCTTTTTCTTTTAGTTCATATTCCTGCACAATGGAAGGTAAGTAAATCATCGGCGAGTAGGAAAGTGCAAAACCGTTCCAGTAGAAAGAGGTGTAGGCGCCGCCACCAAGGCGAGCTTGCCGTACATTTTTTTCTTTGAAATGCTTGACTTCGGATGTCTCGGTGCAGCCAGTGTTTTTTGTATATGTGGTGCATTCATAGTAGTCGAACGAAACATCGCCTAGGTTGTAGAGCCCCAAATCAAGGTATCCGCCCACTTCGAAATGTTCCATGTTGAATCCTCCGGAAATGCGTACGTATAGACCGGGATCAAATCCGATGGAATAACCTCCTAACCAGGGACTATTCGTTTTTAACAAGTGGGTGAATGCAAATGAGGCTGGAAAGCGGTTTCGCTTGTAGCGGAAGTCATTGATTTTGGTTCTCGACATGATGGTGTAGTTGTCTTTGTCGGAAACCAGGGGATCGATATCGCTTTCTTTCAGCTTGGCGTTATGGACGTCTTTCATTTTCATTTCGTCTTTCGTGGTGTAGTTGAGCGAAAGAGAAATACCCTTAATCGAAGATTTTCTGGGGAGTTCTTTGCCGACGCCGGTAAAGTTATCGGGAACGCCGATTTCGAAGGTCCCTTGCGTCAGGTTGCCTTGCCTGTAAATTGGGTTGGTACAGCCCGTAAAGAATATGGCGCAAGAGAGTCCCACCAGCAGAGCGTTTGAGTGAAAGCGTCTCATTATTCCCGCTTCCTCCCGAAAGTACTACACAACCTGTACGAGCAATCCCTTGAGGTACTGGCCTTCGGGGAAGGCTGTATTCACGGGGTGGTCGGCGGGCTGGCCGAAGCGTTCAATGATTTGAACGCGCCGATGGGCATCGGCGGCGGCATCCGCGATGATTTTCTGGAATAGGTCCATCTCCATGAGCCCGGAGCAGCTGAAGGTCGCGAGCATGCCGCCTTCGGCCAGGAGCTTCATGGCGAGCAGGTTGATGTCCTTGTAGCCGCGAGCGCCCTTCTGCAAGTTGTCCTTGCTCTCGACGAACTTGGGCGGGTCGAGCACGATGAGGTCGAATGTTTCTGCCTTGTCGCGGCACTTGCGCAGGTACTGGAACACGTCGGCTTCCACGTGCGTGGCGTGCGCGGTGCTGAGCTTGTTGCGCATGATACCTTCTTTCGCGAGCTTGAGCGCATCTTTGGAAACATCCACCTGGTAAACCTTCTCGCAACCGCCACGGAGGGCGTACAGGCCGAATCCGCCGGTATAGCAGAAGCAGTTCAAAACCTTCTTGCCCTTGGACAGTTCGCCGATGCGGCGTCGTGCGTCGCGCTGGTCCAGATAGTAGCCCGTCTTGTGGCCGTTCTTCACGTCGATGGGGAAGAGGATGCCGTTCTCGTCGATGATGACGGGTTCGTCGGGGACTTCGCCGTAGACTACGCCCGTGCGGAGTGGGAGGCCTTCCTTGCGGCGCACTTCGGAGTCGCAGCGTTCGTAGATGCCGCGGCAGTGCGTCTTCTCGGCCAAAAGTTCGTAGATGTCCTTGCGGTGGACTTCGGCGCCGGCGGCGAGGATTTCGACGGAGTAGATGTCGGCGTACTTGTCGATGATGCAGCCGGGAATGCCGTCGTTCTCGGCGTTCACGAGGCGGAATGCGCTCGTCTTGTCGTCGATGTCGAAGCCGCGGCTCTTGCGTGATGCAATCGCGCGGTCCAGGATGTCGCTGAAGAATTCGCGGTCGATGTTGCCTTTTTCGCCGTACGTCCAAAAACGGCCCCTGATCTGGGACTTGGGCGAGTACGCCGCAAGACCCAGGAAGTCGCTTCGGTAGCTGTAGACTTCGACGGTGTCGCCGAGTTCCGGGTCGCCGACGACTTCGTCGACGGCCCCGCTAAAGATCCACGGGTGGTAACGCAATGCGGACTTTTCGCGTCCGGCTTTCAGGGTAATCGCTTTCATGCGCTAAAATATAGAAAGTTCCCGCCCTGTTTTTTTCTACATTTCGCACCAGGATGTTTGAATCGATTTTTGAAAAGTACCCGTTCTTCCGCGCAGTTCCCGCCATACTCTGCATGGCCATCATTTTCAAGCTGTCATCCATGACGAGCGAGGAACTGGAAGACTTCCCGCACATCTGGGACAAGCTGGCTCATTTCTGCGAATACGCGACTCTCGCCGGTTGCTACGCCATGTGGTGGACTCGTGCCGAGTGGTCCAAGCGCCAGTGGCTACGCGTGCTCGTCGTGGCGGGCCTTGCCCTTGCCTACGGATGCACCGACGAGATTCACCAGAGGTTTGTCGAGGGTCGCGAAAGCAGCGTCTTCGACCTCGTGGCCGATTTGATCGGTGGCCTGATGGGTGGCGTGGTGTATGCGGTGGTTACGCGGATTCTGAACCGCTACGATCCGGTGCGTGAAAACGAGTCGGAAGTAGACAGTAGGAAGTAGGAAGGGTTCGAGGTTCGGGGCTTGAGGCTCGGGGATTTTAAAATCCGAGCAGGATTATTTCTCGTTTGAGTTCGATACCGAATTTCTCTGCGACCTTGTTTTGCACGTGTTCGCTCAGTTCGAGGATGTCCTTGGCCGTCGCGCCGCCGGCATTCACGATGAAGTTCGCGTGCAGCGTGCTGACTTCGGCACCTCCGATGCGGAAACCTTTCAGTCCAGTCTGCTCGATGTAATAGCCCGGTGCAATTTGTGTGGGCGTGTCGGCTGCGCCGGTGTCCAATCGCTTGAACGTGGAGCCGGCATTGGGCATGTTCAGCGGCTGGCTTGCCTTGCGCTTGGCCATGCATTCGGCAAGTTCCGCTTCGAGGTCGGCAATAGTCTTGCTTTCAACACTTGCTGCTTGCAACTGGAAGGCCGCCGAGAGAATAATGGCCTTGTTTTTTTGAAAAATACTTTGTCTGTACCCGAAGCCGCATTCGCTTGCCGTAAGTTCGCGGATGTTTCCTTCGCCGTCGAGGACGGTGACCGCGGTGCAGCTGTTCCCGATTTCCTGCCCGTAGGCTCCCGCGTTCATATAGATGGCGCCCCCGAGGGTTCCCGGGATGCCGGCGAGCTTGTGGATTCCCGCATAGCCTTGCTTGAGCGTGGTGCGCGCGAACCTTCCGAGAGGAACTGCGGCGCCGACATTGAACGCCCCGTTCCCTGTATCTTCGATTGTGGAAAATTCCCCGGCGAGCGTGATGACGACCCCGTCAAAACCTTTGTCCGAGACGAGCAGGTTTGTGCCGTTCCCCAGAATAAAGTAGGGGAGGCCCTTTTTGCGGGCGAGCGTCATAGCCGCCTTCAGGTCCTCAATCGATTCGGCCTTGGCGAAAAAACGTGCCGGACCACCGACCTTGAAGGACGTGTGTTTGTTCATCGGCTCGTTTTCTAGAATTTGCATGCAGGAAATATACTATAATTCCCTACGAATGACTAACGAGGAACTGAAACAATTCAAGGAGTCGCTTTCGATAACGGCTGTCGCGAAGGCCCTGGGCATTGACGTTGTCCGCGGGCGTTGTCGCTGCTTTTTTCCGCAGCGCCATGCGCATGGCGACCGCACTCCGTCTGTTTCTTTTTCCGAGGAACGCGGGACGTTCCGTTGCTGGGTCTGTGACGATGTCCGCGGCGACGTGATATCGCTTGTGCAACTGTGCAAGAGCATGTCCTTCCTGGAGGCCGTTGAATGGCTGAAGTCGGAATTCTCGTTCCTGGTGGGTTCGCCTAAACCTGTCCGCAAGTCCGCGCTGTCGGCAAGCGAGGGGGGCGCATCCGAGAAGCCGGGCCCATCCCGTGCCCGTGAACCGGTGCTGCGCGAGCCGGAGATCGAACCGCCGCAGAAGCCCCTGATCAAGGAAGAAGACCGTCGGAACCTGATTTTCTCGTTTTTGAAGATGCTTAAGCCGATTGAGCATACCCCTGCGGGCGCGTACCTTTCGCGAAGGCGCATCTACAAGCCCGTCTGGGACAAGATGCGCATCCGCACGATTGACGACTACGAAGAAATCAGCGGCCGGCTCCGGGAAATCTACAGCCTCGAGGTCTTGCAGTACGTGGGTCTGTTCAACGAGCGCGGCAACCTGCGCTTCTACAAGCATCCGCTGATTTTCCCCTATCTGGATTCCAAGATGCGGTCGTTCTATTTCCAGGCGAGGGCCATCGACAAGACTATCGTGCCCAAGGAACTGAACTTGCGGGGGACGGTCCCGTTCCCGTACAACGTGTCGGCCCTGGACGAAAAGCCCGGCTGGGTGTACCTTTGCGAGGGCGTCGTGGACACGCTCACCTTTATCGGGCGGAATGTGCCCGCCGTGGGCATTCCCGGAGTCCGGTCGTTCAAGATGGAATGGCTCCCGCTGTTCAAGAACAAGAGCGTGGTCCTTTGCTTGGACAACGACGAGGCGGGACGGAGCGGCATGGAATACATCCAGGGCGTATTCGACCAGGCGGGAATCCGCAGCACCATCCTCGGCACGGGCATGGAGAACCTTTCTTCGGCCATGAAGGAAGGCGAAGACATCAACGATTGGTTTGGCCGCCGTAAATAATCTATATTTATACCTCCAATGAAAGTGAATATCGCAAGCGTCAAGAAGTTTTTTTCTAAGGTTAAAGATCTTTGGACCCGGTTCAAGAACTTCAAGGTCGTCATTGTCTTTGCGTTCATTGTCAAGTGGCTTTACCGCCTGATCAACTTCGTCATCCGGCAGGCGCTCCTTATCCTCATCCTTTATTCCGCCGCGTTCACGATTGCCGCTTCTTATTTCATGTACAAGGGCTTCGTCTACGTCTACGACCTGTACGATGGCGTGGTTTCCTTGAAGGATGACCAGCCGGAGATGAGCAAGTACATGCAGGCTCTCCTGGATTCCAATCCCAACTTCGAGATCAAGCATACCTACGTTCCGCTCGATTCCATCCACGTCAACTTGCGCAAGGCCGTGATTGCGAGTGAGGATGCTGGGTTCTACTTCCATCCGGGTTTCGATATCCACGCCATCTCGGAAGCTCTCGAGGCGAACCGCGTGTCGGGCAAGACCAAGTTCGGCGGTTCCACGATTACGCAGCAGCTTGCGAAGAACCTTTTCCTGAGCGGCGAACGTTCATGGGAGCGCAAGTTCAAGGAACTCGCCTACGCTCTGCTCATGGAGCGCGAACTGGGCAAGGACCGCATCTTGGAACTTTATCTGAACTACGCCCAGTGGGGCAAGGACATTTTCGGCTGCCAGGAGGCGTGTCTCACTTACTACAAGAAGAGTTGCAGCAAGCTGAGCGTAGACCAGGCCATCAACCTTGCGGCCATGCTGGCAAGCCCGGGCAAGCACCACCCGAACATGCGCGAGAGCCAGTTCATGGCGAAGCGCCGTGCCGTGATTTACCAGAACATGTTCCCCAAGAAGGACAGCCTGCTCGTGGATTCGCTGCGCCAGCTGATGGCCCCGCGTTCCTCGTCGTCGCAGGCGCTGGATGCGGGCGCTCCCGCGAACGCCCATGACAAGTCGGCCAAGGGCGGACATTCCTCCGCTTCGAAGGCCCAGGCTCCCAAGGACAAGATGCCGAAGGAAAAGGCATCGGTCAAGGACTCTGCCGGTCAAAAGGCCAAGAACAAGAAAAAGTAGTTACGAACCGAACACGCGCACCACTTCGCGCTTGTCCGTAACGCCTTCGCGTACAAGACGCAGGGCGTTTTCTTTTAGGTCCCCGTCGACATAGGTTCCGTCGGGGCGGAGGAATTCGACGGCGGCGATGCGGCCTTTGTAGCCCCCTGATTGCGGGTCGTGCTTGCGCAGCAGGCGCTGGGCCACGGTGCCGATGAGCGATTCGCGGAAAAGCTTGGGGGCGATGCCGAGGTCCTGCAGGCGGGTCTCTGCCGCGCGGGCGCTGTTGGTGTGGAGCGTCGCGAGCACGAGGTGCCCGGTCTGTGCCGCCCGCAGCGCGATCTGCGCGGTTTCGCTGTCGCGGATTTCGCCGATGAGGATGACGTCGGGGTCTTGCCGCAGGACGGAGCGGAGCGCTGTCGCGAACGTGAATCCGCATTTCTCGTTGACCTGGACCTGGTTCGCGCCGTGCAGCGTGTATTCCACCGGGTCCTCTATCGTGGTGACGTTGATGTCGCGGTGGATGATTTCGCGCAGGCCCGCGTAGAGGGTGGTCGTCTTGCCGCTGCCCGTGGGCCCGGTGATGAGGAAGAGCCCCTGCGGGGCGCTGAACGCGTTGCGGAAGGCCTGCCGGATTGCCGGGGAGAATTCCAGGTCGTCGAGCGTCTGCGCGTCGTCGCTTGCGGGGAGCAGGCGCAGGACGCATTTCTCGCCGTACTGTACCGGGAGCGTGCTCAGCCGGACGTTCGCCTGGGTATGCGCCCCCTGGAATATGAAACTCCCGTCGTGGGGGAGGCGGCGCTCGGTGATGTCGGCCTGCGCGAGCAGCTTGAGGCGGATGAGTATGGGCTCGGCTATCCAGGCGGGGAGTGCCTTGTAGTCGTGCAGCAGGCCGTCCTTGCGGAATCGCACCTTGAACGATTGCGAGTCGGGCTCGAAATGGATGTCTGTTGTACCCTGCTCCAGCGCGCTTTCTAGGATGGACTCCACGAGGCTGATGACCGGCATCGAGTCGGACGAAGCGTCCCGCTTTTTCCCGCTTTCCAGTTCGCGCAGCAGCGCCTCCGAATTCCTCTGCGCGTCGGCGCGGAGCATCCGGCGGATCTCGGCCTCGGTCCTCTGCACGGGAACGACCCGGCATCCGGATTCCACGCGGATCCTTTCGAGCAAGAGCTCGTCGTAGATGTCGGCGACGGCGACGCGCATCGCGTGGCCGTCACGTGATTCCCCTCTGAATACGGTGTTTGTCATGCTTGGCAAACTACAAAACGGCCCGATAAAAAACAAGCCCCGCCGGCAGCGATGCGGGCGGGACCTGTGCTTAAATTTCCGGAGCAGTTATGCCTTGGAATGCAACCTGGTCTGGATCTTGTTCTTCATCTTCTTGGCCTTGCTCGTGAGAGCGTTCGGGAGCCAGAAGAATGTGGGCACAAGATACATGGTCAAGATGGCAGACACGATGAGGCCGCCGACCGAGGCGATACCCATCGGCTGGGTCATGGCGGCCACGTTACCACCGAGGGCGAACGCCAGCGGGAGCTGGGCCACCACGGATGCGAACGTCGCAAGCACAATCGGCTGGAACTTGGTCTTTGCCGCGGTCATGATGGCCGAGCGGCGTCCCATGCTTCCGCTGCGTAGTAGCCTGTTCGCTTCGTCAAGCAATAGAATGGCGTTGTTCACCACCACACCGATAAGCATCACGATAGCCATGAGGGCGATCATGGAAAGCGCCTTGCCGGTGAGGATGAGGGCGATAATCACGCCGATAGCGCCCATCGGGATAGTCGTCATGATGATGAACGGCTGCATGAAGCTTTCGAGGAGGGCGATAAGCAAGATGTAGGTAAGGAGGATTGCCATGATGATGGCCACCTTGAATTCCGCCACCATGTCGTTCTGCATGTCGGCCTGGGCACCGAAACTGAAGGAGATACCTTCGGGCAATTCGTCCTTCATGCTTTCGGCAAGTGCACCCACCTTGCTCATGACTTCACCGGTCGTGTGGCCGGGCAACAGGTTCATAGAAACGTCAACACGGGTACGCTTGCGCTTGCGGTCGATACGCGTCGGACCGGCACCGTCTTCGATGAAGAAGAGCTCGTTTGCGTTGACGTATCCCTTCGGGGTCTTTATGGGAAGCATCTCGACGTCGGCATGGTTCTTGCGGTCTTTTTCCATCATGCGCACGTACACGTCGTATTCTTCGCCGTCATCGGTGTACTGGCCCGCTTCGTAGCCGCTCACCGCGATGTAGTTGTAGGTAGCGACAGTCTGGAGCGTCACGCCGTAGTCGGCGAGCGCCTGGCGGTTCGGGATAAGGCGGATTTCCGGCTTACCGGCTTCGTAGCTCGTCTTGAGGTCCACGATACCATCAATCTGGTCCTTGATGCGGTCCATCACGAGTTCGGATGCCTTGATGACGGAGTCCTTGTGCAGACCGTTCACTTCGAGCACCACGTCGCCTGCGGAGTTGTTGCTCATTTCGGAGGCGGATGTGGACTTGATGGAAATGTAGGCATCCGGGATGTCGGCGAGGTAGGGGCGCAGGGAGTCGACAATCTGGTCGGTGCTGCGGGTACGGCCTTCCCAGTCCTTGAGGAGCTTCACGCGCATCGTGGCCTGGTTCACTGTCGTAAATCCGTTCGAACCACCGACGTTCATGCTGTAGTGCACGATTTCGGGAACGCCCTTGACCCTTGCCTCGATAATGCGGGCGATGCTGTCGGTCGTCTCGATGTTGGTACCCACGGGCATTTCAAGTTTGACGGCGATCATGCCCTGGTCCTGCTTCGGCATGATTTCGACGGTCAGGAAGTTCTTGGCCAAGCCTCCGACAAAGACGATCATGCCGACGAGTGCTGCCACCTGGAAAAGGACGCCCGGCACGGAAAGGCAGAACGAAAGCGTTTTCAGGTAAATGAAGCGGATGCCGTTCATGATCATCGGGAACACGCCGAAGATGATTTCGCCGATAGAACGCTTATCTTCGATGATGTTGCCGAACTCGTCCTTCTTTTTACCCTTGAAGAGGTATGCCGCCATGAGCGGGGTCAAGGTGAACGTCACGAGGAGCGAGACGAAGGTGGCGAACACCATGGTCAAACCGAACGTGCGGAAGAAGATACCGGCGATAGACTTCATGAAGGCAATCGGCACGAACACGCACACGTTGGTGAGGGTGGATGCCATGATGGCGACCATGATTTCGGAAGTGCCCTTGTAGGCGGCTTCCTTCGGCTCGAGGCCGAGTTTCAGCTTTTCGTTGATATTTTCAAGCACCACGATGGAGTTTGTAACGAGCAAGCCGACGGATGACGAAAGGGCCATGAGCGACATCATGTTGATGCCGAAGCCTGCGAAGTACATGAGCGTAAAGGCACCGATCACGGAAATAGGCATCGTGAGGGCGGCGATAAGCATGGTCGAGAACTTGCCGAGGAAGAGGAGCAAGAGGCCGGCCGTAAGCCCGATAGCGATGATGATGTTCTGGATGACGTTCTGGATGGATTCGTTCACGGCTTCGGACTTGTCGTACACCAGGTGCAGCTCGAATCCTTCGGGGAGCGTCTTCTGGATTTCGTTCATGCGCTTGATGACGCCTTCGGAAACCTTCACCACGTTCGCGTCGGAACGTTTCTTGATATCGAGCGAGACGGAGTTGGTGCCGTTGAAGCGGGATGCCGAAGTAATAGTCTCGATAGTGTCCTTGACGACGGCGATTTCGCTAAGCTTGATCACGCCCTTCGCGGTAGGGATGTCCATGTTGCGGATTTCATCAAGGTCACGGAATTTGCCCGAGGTACGTACGGAGGTGTTCTTGTGCTTGCCAATGACTTCACCGACAGGGTAGTTGATGTTCGATTGCCCGAAGAGCCCCATGATGGTCGCAATGTCCACATCGCGGTCAATCATCTTGTCCTTGTCAAGCTCGATGGAAATCTGGCGGGTCGTACCACCGAAGATGTCGACGCTAGCCACACCGGAAACGGCCGTAAAGAGCGGTTCGATGTCGTCTTCCACCTTCTGGCGGAGTTCCGTGGAGTTGAGCGGTCCGGTAAAGGAAATGGACATGATGGCGGCACCGTTGATGTCCACCTTCGCAATAATGGGGGCCTGCACGGCGTCGGGGAAGTTCACCGACGCAAGGTCGATCTTGGAACGCACGTCGTTTGCCGCCACGTCCACGTTCACGCCCATGTTGAACATGGCGACGATGATGCCGTAGTTCTCAAGGCAGATGGACTGCACGTAGTCGATACCGTCCACCAGTTCCACCTGGTCTTCGAGCGGCTTGATAATCGTTGATTCAATTTCTTCAGGGTTTGCACCCTGGTAGATGATGGTCGCGGTAACCACGGGGACGTCGAATTTCGGCATCAGGTCCACCACCATCATGGAATAGGTATAAAGACCGAACACCACCACGGTCAAGATGACCATGAGCATGGTAATCGGTTTATAGATACTGGCCTTAATCATTCAGCAAAATCTCCTATTCAACCACCAGCACCTTGTCGCCGTCGTTCATGCGGGACTGGCCTTCGACCATGACCGTTTCGCCGGAATTGATGCCTTCGAGAATCTGGACATCGTCCTGGGTCTGGACGCCGAGCTTGACAATCTTGCGCTTGGCCTTGTGGTCTTCGGTGACGGTCCAGATGGCATTGACGCCGTTGCGGTAGACGACGGCCTCGAGCGGGACGATGACGCCTTCGACTTCGCGGGTGTCGACTTCGGCGGTCACGTACATGCCCGGGAGGAGGTTACGTTCCCTGTTGTTGAAGGTGACTTCGACTGGGAAGAAACGGGTCTGCGGGTTGGCTGCAAGCGGGACGAGGGTGACCTGGCCTTCGATCTTGTTCCCGTTCAGGGAGACCGATGCCGTGGTGCCCTTCTTGAAGTAGCCGATGTCCTGGCTCGTGACGTTCAGCTTGAGGATGACCTGGTCGAGCTTGGCGATGGTGCAGAAGACTCCGCCGACACCCGGGGCCTGGCCGACCTGGTAGTTGAGCTCGGTGACGACGCCCGCTTCGGGGGCGAGGATCAAGGTGGCGCGGCGAGCGGTTTCGAGATTCATCTTGGCAATCTTCAGCCCGGACTCAGCCTGTTCGAGGTCCTGCTGGCTGATGCCGCCCTTTTCATAGAGTTCGCGGAGGCGTGCCGTGGACTTTTCCTGCAGGGCAACCTGTTCCTGGGCCTGCTGGTAGCTGGTGTTGTCGCCCGTGAAGAGGTATTCGGCGAGGATCTGGTCCTTCTTGACTACGCTGCCGACGGCAACATAAATCTTGGCGAGGGGGTCTCCCATCTTGGAAATGGCCCTGTTTACCTGCATGCCTTCGATACTTCCGCTGAACTTGCGGATGTCGTTGAGCTTTGCGACTCCGGCCTTCACGACGCGGGCGGGCTTGCCCTTTTCTTTCTGGATTTCTTCGATGGTCGTGGGCTTCTGCTTCTGGCTTTCGTCTTTCTTGTCGAAAGCTTCGCAGCCTGCGAGGAGAAGCGAAATAGCACTGAGGGTAACGATGGATTTGATGATTTTGTTCATGTTCTTCTTCCTCTTAATATTCTCCGGTGGCCTGCAGTAAGGCGTTATAGGCGTTGTTCCAGTTCAGGACCGCTTCCATGTAGTTGAGCTTCGCGCTGCGGAGCTTCATCGTGGCTTCGAGCAGGTTCAGTTGTGTTTCCTTGCCCAAGGTGTAGGAGGCTTCGGTCAGTTCCTGGTTCTTCTGGGCGAGTTCCACGGAACGTTTCTTGATGCCGAGCTGCTGTTCCGCATCGTTCAGGTCGTTCACGCAGGATTCGATCTGCAGGCGGAATCCGCGTTCGGCCGATTCCTTCTGGATTTGCGTGGAACGCAGGCTGGACTTTGCCTGGGTGACCTTCTCGCGGGTCTGCATGCCGTTAAACAGGTTCATTGTCGCGTTCAGGGCGATGTACTTGTTGATGTTCTTGTCCCAGTCCGGAGCGTCCCAGTCCTTGATGGAGTTCTGGTTGTTGGCGTACTTGAGGCCGCCGACTAGGACGACCATGGGGTGATAGTCGCCTTTCTCGATGTCGATGAGTTTGGACTGGATCTTTTCGCTTTCTTCCAGCATGGCCAGTTCCTTGCGGCGCTTCTTGACGTTGGCCATGGAGGTGTCCGGCAAGGGAAGGTTCTCTTCGGGGCTCCTGAGTGTGCCCTGGAACTGCACGTCGGCTTCGAAGGGGAGGCCCATAGTCAGAAGCAGGTTGTTGCGCGCAACGACGCGGGTCTTGTTGGTCTTTTCCAGCGTGGACTGGAGTTCGTCGAGCTGGAGCTGTGCGCGGATGACGTCCAGCTCTGTACCCAGACCGCTCTTCTGGTTGTTGACGGCCAGGTCAACATAGCTCTGAGTCAGCTTGATGCTTTCTTCGAGGATGACAATCGAGGAATCCATGAAGATGAGCTGGTTGAAAGCATTTTCCACGTTGTAGCGGACTTCGGCCTTCTTGTTGTCGAGGGCGATTTCGCTCACGTGTTTTGCGGATTTTGCAATGTCGATGCCGGTACCGACCTTTCCGCCGGAATAGAGAATTTGGGTCGCCGTGAGGCCAACACTTGTCTGCCAGCGGTAGCCTTGAGCCTTCATGGCGTTTGCGACTCCGTTGATTGCTCCGAATGCCATGTCGTCCCATGGGGAGGGATCATCAAGGCCCATCTCCTTACCCTTTGCAACCAATTCATTCGCCATAGATAGGTCTTTCATGTCAACGTCGGGTAGACCGAAAATGCGGGTCATTGTGGCGCTCAAGTCAATAGACGGGTATGCAGCGCCGTAGCCGCCTTGTACCTTGGATGTCGTCGAAACCAAATCTTCCTGTGCGGACTGGACTTCTGTTGATTTTTCGAGAGCGATTTTTACAGCTTCCTCGCGGGTGTAGACCGTTCCTGCCCAGGTGGGGGCGACGAGGCCTATCGCGATAGCTGAAAGGATTACGTAATTCCTCGACATTCCTGCTCCTAATATAACTAATTATAATAATGCGCCAAATTTACTAAAAAAACGCCCTTTTTTTAAGGGCGTTTCTGCGGAAAATTGGATAAAAAGCCGTTTTTGGCGGACAAATGGAGGGATTACATGAGTCCGGGTATCTTCATCCCGCCGGTGATGTCGCTCAGGCTGGACTGGGCCGCGTCGTCCTTTTTCTTGACGGCGGAGTTCACGGCCGCCATGACGAGGTCTTCCAGGGCTTCCACGTCGTCCTTGTCGACCGCATCCGGGTTGATCTTGATCATGGTGATGACACCCTTGCCGTTCATGGCCACCTTCACCATTCCGCCGCCGGCTTCGGCTTCGAAACTCTGGGCCTTGAGGTCACTCTGCGCCTTCAGCATCTTGTTCTGCATTTTCTGAAGGTCTTTTAACATTTTGCTCATGTCCATGGGGGACTCCTTGTCAGTTTTTATAATCTGGGTGAAAACTAATAAATTTTTTTGTTTTGCGGGTCTTTAGCCGTCCTGTTCCGTGTAATCGTCCGCCTGGACCGGGGCCATGCCCGCCAGCTTGCGCGAATAGACGAGCTCGGCCGCGAACAGTTCTTTGAGCCTGGCGAGCGACGGGTCCTTCTGGAGGTCGAGCTCGAAGGGGCTCATCTTGGCCGCCAGCCGCTGCTGCAGTTCCGTCTCGGTGTAGGCGCGGGTCTTGATGTCCAACGCTACGCTGGTCTGCAGCAGGTCCTCGAGCTTGCGCTGCAGGCGCTGGATGTATTCCGAGTGCTCCATGAACTGCTTGTAGCCCCAGGATGTCGGTTGCGCCGTGTCGCCGATGAATACGAGCGACAGCGGGAAGGGCGTTGCCTGGAGGTCGCCCGCCTCGAGGACGGTGCCGTTCAGGGCCGCGGAGAACACGAGGTCCCCGTCGTCGGCGAAGGAGGAGAGGATCGAGGGCCAGGCCGCCGTGATTTCATAACGGGTGTAGGTCCCGTTTCCGCCATCCCGAAGACTTGCGAAGGGGTCACTGTAAGACGCCTTGGCCTGTTCCTGGGCGTCTATCATGGCAGATACTTCAGTTACTTTTTTTTTTAACGCCTCGGAATCGGCATTCTTGGGGTCGTTTATCGCTGCAAGCGCCCTGCGGAGGTCCGTGAGCCTGTCGAGCCAGGCCATCCGTGCGAAGGTTGTCTCGACGAGGAGCCTCGGGTTCGTGCTGTAGCGCAGCGTGCCCTGCAGGTCGATGAGCATCTTGCTGATGCGCAGGAGGTCCCCGTTCGAAAGTTCGGGGGCCGTCGACTTGTATTTAGAATAAACTTCGTCCGAGATGTTCAGCGCGTCGGCGGTAAACGCGTCCAGGCGGCTGTAGATCAGGTTGCGCAGGAACTTGCCGAAGCCGTCGAGGAGCGGTGTGAACTCGATGCCAATCTTGACCGCGTCGTCGACCATCTTGAAGCAGCCCTTGAGGTCGTGGGCGGCGATGGACTGGATGAGGGCGAAGAAGAGCTCCACGGGCGGGATGCCGAGGATGGAACGCACCGATTCGGCGGTCATCTCGTTGCCGGTGAATGCGTAGGCCTGGTCGAAGTAGGTGAGACCGTCGCGCATGGAACCGTCGGCCTTCTCGGCGAAGATGTCGAGGGCCTCGTCGGAGGCGTTGATGCCTTCCTGTTCGCAGATGAAGCGCAGGCGGCTGCGGATCTGGTCGATGGTGAGGCGCTTGAAGTCGAAGCGCTGCACGCGGCTGAGGATGGTCTGCGGGACCTTGTTGACCTCGGTCGTCGCGAAGATGAAAATCACGTGCGGAGGGGGTTCCTCGAGCGTCTTGAGGAGGGCGTTGAACGCGCCTGTCGAGAGCATGTGGACTTCGTCGATGATGAAAATCTTGTACTTGCCGATGACAGGGGGGTACTGGACGCGCTCGATCACGTCGCGGATGTTGTCGACGCTCGTGTTGGAGGCGGCGTCGATTTCGTAGACGTCCATCGGGTTTCCGCCCGAGATGTCCTTGCAGCTTTCGCACTGTCCACAGGGGTGGAGCGGGTCGCCGCCGGTGCAGTTGAGCGTGCGGGCGAGGATACGGGCAGAGGTGGTCTTGCCGACACCGCGAGTTCCGGTGAACAGGAACGCGTGGTGGAGTCGTCCGCCTTCAATCGCGTTCTGGAGTGTTTTCGCGATATGCTCCTGACCGACCATGTCGCTAAAAGATTGTGGGCGCCACTTTCGCGCCATTGCTACGTATGCCATGCTGGCCAATATAGAATTTAGACGAGAGACGAAAGACGAGGGACGAGAGAAAAGTAGGCCGAAGTCCTCTCTCGTCTCTCGTCTGTAGGAGCGAAGCTCCGTTCTCTCGTCTTTTTTAGTATTATTTACACAAGTTAACTATGAGGTCCTCGATGAATCCGAACATGGCTCTATTGATTCTCTCCTGGCAGGTGGCTTGCCTTTATCACGAAAACGAGACGGACAAGCTTTTGCCCGGTTCCGCTTCAGCGACCCAGGCCGAAAGTGATGTTTTGGACAAAATACACGACGAACTGACTCCGGATGTGTCCTGGGACGATTTTAACGATACCTATGCCCGCTTTTCGTCGGCGAAGGACCGCGCCGGGGCCTGTGTCGAGGCCCTGAAGGACCAGTCTGCCGAATTCAGGAGCAAGGTCCTGGAATCCATGCTGAAGGTGGCGAACGCCTCCCGCGAAGACGACAACGAAACGAATGTATCTCCCGAGGAGATGGACTTTATCCAGCAAATCAGAGTTGCATTGGAATAGGCGACACTGAAACAAAAAGGGGGGGGGCGATGGGTAAAAAATATGCCTTTATGATGGCGCTCGCGTGCGTGCTCTTGGTGGGGTGCGCGCCGAAGCATTGCGTGATTGACGCATCCTGGACGCAGAGACCGTCTCGGGTGAAGGTTCTCTTTACGGATCCGATTATCGATAGTCCCAAGGACTTGGCTGATGATCTTCCGGAATTCGTCAACAATTTCTCGGATTGGTACAGGGCCCAGATGGAAGCTTTCTTTAAGGCATCCTCCGATGGGGTCGTCTATTCCGTCGAAAAAATTAGTCCAGACTTTCTTGCCTACGAAGCCTCGGATTTGGATGGCGAGAGTATTAGGACGCCGAGAATCAAAATGCTGGATGGCACCGCCGACGTCTATCTTGTCATAGCTGATCTGTGGATTGGCAGGATCAAGGACATGTCTTGTTCCGGCCCAATGGGACCGGGCATGGCGGGGCCGTCTTGCTATGCCGAAAAAAGCCTTACGGGGAGGGGACGCTACGCCTATTTTGACGGAAAGACCGGTGCCAAGCTAGGCTTTGGCGATATCAAGGCGCAGTCCTTCTTTACCTTTACGGTCTCGCTGGACGACTGGATTGAAGTCGTGAACAAAACCGTAGAGATCGTGCGCAAAGACACTCCTATGGCCAGGTAAAAAAGAGAAGCCGATTCCAAGGGAACCGGCTTCAAATATTTTGTATGAGCCTTGAGGCTCGAACCTCGAGCCTCGTGCCTCGAGCCTACCTCAACGCAATGTCGACGTTCGCGACGAGCTTGTCGCGGAGCGTGTTGTGCGCCTTGTTCACTTCGTCGTCGGTAAGCGTGCGGTCCATGGCC
>CAMZDZ010000042.1 GCA_947305535.1 uncultured Fibrobacter sp. | reverse complement strand
TGAGGTCCGCGCAGCCCTCGGCTTTCGTATCGGCAATCATGAGGAACGGGGTGTGCTTGCTGAGATTGCCCATGGTATTCTTGCCGACGGCTTCCCAGGTTCCCTTGGAATTGTTGAAGTCGGAAATTTCGTAGACCGTCACGCAGCTGCTGGTATAGCGTTTATCGGTCTTGACATCCACCGGAAGCACTATCGTGGAATTCGCCTTGAGCGGAGTGTCGCGTTCGACGGTCACCACCACGGAGTCAGACGCATTGCTGCGGAGGCAGCTTGCAGCGGATTCGTCAAAAACGACCTTGGCCTCGGCCTTGGCAAAGGATTCCAGATACAGAGTGTTGTTGGACTTATAGTAAGCGCCACCTGTAAACGAACATGTCGGCGTTCCATCCGGGCGAGCGCCCCACGCACAAGTTACCGACACGGCAAGCGAAGCAAACACGACGGCTTTCGCAAAAAGAGAATACGATTCCTTCATTTTCCACCCTTTTTTCAGTTGGCCGCAAATCTACAAAATTAAAATCTTTTGGCAATATCGATAACAGGACGACAATCATAACATTATCATCCTATTTGTTGTTTTTATTCTTACCCATTTTTTACCCTTTTCCCTCTAAATTCATGTGCGTTTTTTCAACACAAAGTTGCGTTTCACGTCCCAATTAGTTATAATTCTAGTATGAGTTTCAAAAAGTTCACCCTTTCCTTGATTCTGTCGTCGGCGTTCTCGCTGGTTTTCGCGCAGAACGATTCCTGGAGCACCGACGTCGACTCCGCATGGATAGCTTCGCAAAACGGGGGCCGTACCGAACTGAACGACGGGAACAACGAGCCGAACCCCGAATGCATCGGCGATGGCTGCGGGGAGACCACCTTCCAGACACGGACCTCCAGCGACGAACCTCAGCCTCAGGCGCAGGCGTCTCAAGATGAAGATGAAGACGACAGCACCAGCACTTCCAGCTCCAAGAAAAAGGTCACGTACAACGAAGACGGCGACGCCACCTACACCAACGAGAACAAGGAAATCTACCGCGCCCGCAAGGAGGGCTTCTACACTTCCATCAGCCTGGGTTTCCGCCTGGCCGGCGGCGTCAACCTGCTGTTCGGCGAAAAGGCCGACACCTGGGGCCCCGGTTACCTCGGCAACTTCGGGCTGTTCGTCAGGATTCCGTTCGGCGCCCAGACATTCAGGCTCATGACGGCAATCGACTTCAGCTACCGCCGCTACCAATACGAGGAGACCACGGAATTTAGCGACAACGAGGCCTACGTCGAGATGTACATGTTCGAAATCCCGCTCATGCTCCGTTACATCGGCGAAGACGACGGGTTCTTCTTCGGCATCGGCGGAGATCTCGGCCTCAAGCTCTCCGGATTCTCCGAATTCAAGCAAGAAACCGAAATCGAGGGCAAAATTCAAAAAGACAAGCGAGACAAGACCATTCCCACGAACGGGGTGGAAATCGGCGCGATCCTCGACTTCGGCTACCTTTTTGACGGTCATTTCGGCATCGACATCCGGGTCGTCCAATACTTCACCAACCTCCTGGATGAAGACAACCTGGCCGAATCGACCCTGTTCAAGTCCGAATTATGGCCATTTAACGCCACATTCGGCATTTTTTACCAATTCTAGTTTATTCGTCCTGTCGTGACGGGGTAAAAAACCCCGTTTTTTGCGTACTTTCGTAAAAAACAAATTACCAATATATTTTCTCAACACATTTTTTTGAAGATATTTTTAGAGGAGCATCGTTTACAATTATTATTGTTATAATTCAAGTATGAAAACAAAATCCCTTTCCCTGATTTTTGCTCTTGTCTTGGCATTTTCCGGTTCCGTCTTCGCACAGGACGACGATTCGGACGAATGGATTGGTGGCGGCTCGGAAACCCGCAGTAAGCCGGCGGCATCCAATTCCTACGACGGCGGAGATGACAGCGAATTCGCAAACGACGCAGACTATGCGCAGGCATACGCCCGTTACAAGAACGAAGCGACAACCAAGGCGGAAATCAACCGTCAGCGTACAGAAGGGTTCGCACGCGCCATCATGCTCGGCGTTCGCGCCCAAGGCGGTACGAACACGTTCTTCGGCAGCAATTCCAGCGGATGGGGCCTCGGCTGGCAGGCCGGTGGCGGCTTGATGGTCAAGATGCCCTTGGGATTCAAGTACACCTACATCGTCCCGGAACTCACGTTCAACTACCGCCAGTACCGTTACGAAAACAAGACCGACTACGGCACGGACGAAGCGACCATCGACATCATGATGTTCGACATTCCGATTATCGTCCGTTACGCCTTTGAAGACTACAACCTTTACGCAGGCATCGGTCTCGACATCGGCCTCAAACTTTCTGGTTCGTCCGAATATACCAAGGACTTCACGATAAAGAAGGAAACCGACGCGAACACCATCGCCACGTCAGGCGCCGAGGTGGGCGGAGCGGTCGACTTCGGTTACATGTTCAGCCGCTATGTCCATTTCAACATCCGCGTCGTGCAGTGCTTCACCAACATGCTGATCCCTGCCCGCACGTACCAGCCCGAATTCAGGGAATCCACCTTGCTCACGTTCTACACGACGGCAGGTATAAACATCTTCTTCTAAGCGGAAATGGCTGTTAAAGGCTATGTACACTCTTTCATCACCGGGGCCGCATCTGACGGTCCCGGTGTTCGTTTTGCGCTGTTCACCACAGGCTGCCCGTTCCGCTGCCTGTACTGCCACAATCCAGACACCTGGAACCTGCACGACGGCAACGAGATGGACTCGGACCACATTCTCGCAGAAATCGGGAAATACGCCGGGTTCCTGCGCATGGCCGGCGGGCTCACCATCACGGGCGGGGAGCCGCTCGTCCAGGCGGACTTCGTGCACGACATCTTCGAGCGCGCAAAAAAGGAACTGGGCCTGCACACGGCTCTCGACACGCAGGGGTTCCTCGCCGCGGGCCTTCCCGACGAATGGTTCGACTGCGTGGACCTCGTCCTGCTCGACATCAAGGAGATGGACCCCGCGACGCACCTGAAGCTCACCGGGAAGCCCCTCCAGCCCACGCTGGACTTCGCCCAGAGACTCGCCCGCATGGGAAAGCCCGTCTGGCTTCGCTACGTGCTCGTCCCGGGCCTTACCGACAGCGACAAGGACCTGCACGCCCTGGCGGACTTCATCGAGCCGCTAAAGAACATCGAGCGCGTCGACGTGCTCCCGTTCCACAACATGGCCATCCACAAGTGGGACGACCTCAAGATACCCTACACGCTCCGCGACACGCCCAGCCCCACAAACGAACAAGTGGAGCATGCCAGGGGCATACTCCACAGGTAAAAGGGCTTAAAGGCTCAGCCTGTTACTTCTGCTTGGGCCTCTTGTAGCCGAACGACTTCAGCAGTTCGTCCGTAGCATAGCGCTTGTGGCCCACTTCTTCGTCCGGCAGCTTGCAGCGCAGTTCGGCCACCGACTTGATCGACGTCTTGAAGAGGTACGCACCCGTTCCGAGCAGGCGGCCGTCCGCGGTACGCACGTCGCCAGCCAGGTCGGGAGTGAGTTCGAAGAACATCTTCGACTGGCCGACTTCGTCGACATACTGCGGATCGTTCATTTCCTGCGTGAAGTGGTATTCATTCAGGAATCCGCCAAGGTTGGTGTAGATCCAGACGCTCACATGCAACGTGATCTTGTAGAGGTTGGCCGTCTTGAGGTCGCCCTTGAATTCCTTGCGGAATTCCTTGGAACAGTAGTTGTTGACATACTCGTCGACAGTCACCTTTTCACGGTCCCAACCGCCACCGGCATCGAGCGCGATCAACCCGTCGCGTTCGAGGAGGTCGTCAAGCGTGCAAAGGCCGGAAGCGGGATTTTCGCCGCAACGCGGTGTAACGAAATCGAAGGCAAGCGTCGGACCGAGGTGGCCACCGTTCAAGCCGGCATAGGGTTCTTCCCCGTCAGCATCCTTCTTGCCGAACGAGCCGCCAACAACCGTCTTGGCTTCCTTGTCCTCGTAGGGGTTGTACAGGCTCACAGCGAAGGACTGTCCTTCCTTCGGCGGATTGTCGCCGTAGTACTTTTCGACAGAGTCGGCATTGATGATCGTAACCGGCTTGACAACATGGACCTTGACATCCTTCGGGTCCTTCATGACGACGAACACCGTGTCGGAGGCCTCGTTACCCGCCTTGTCGCGGTAGGTACGGACAATGGGGTTCAGGCCCTTCTTCAGCCCCTGGATTCCGAGGGTATCCTGGACCACACCGTCAACAGTCCATTTGACGGCAACTCCGCGCGTGCGCACAATCGCCTTGTTTTCGGGGGTGACAATCTTGACCACCGGGACAACCTTGTCCACCACGATGAAGATGTTCTTCGTGGCGACATTGCCGAACTTGTTCTTGTAGGTGTAGCTGACCTGGTAACCGTAGTTGCCTTCTTCGTTCTTGACAATTTCGCCCTTGTCGTCTACAGAATAACGCACACCCACGTGGCCGCCGAATTCATCATCGAATTCATAGGCGTATTCGTAGGAACCGCCATTGTCGTTCTCGA
Organism: uncultured Fibrobacter sp.; assembly: GCA_947305535.1. Lineage (GTDB taxonomy): Bacteria > Fibrobacterota > Fibrobacteria > Fibrobacterales > Fibrobacteraceae > Fibrobacter. The sequence goes on along the minus strand of CAMZDZ010000042.1, from coordinate 12,153 downwards.
TCAGTTCGCCGGTGGAACCGTTCACCTTGTAAGAAACGGTAACGTCCTTGTCGCTGACAACCGTCTTGTACTCGACAGTCATCACGACATCCCCGTCGTCGTTCTTGATCTTGTTGCCCTTCTTGTCGGTATTGTAGGAGACCGTCACCTTCTTGCCGTCCACTTCCGTCTCGAAGGAGACCGCATAAGTCTTGTCGTTGATCAACGTCTTCTTCGTCACGTCGGCAGATTCCGCGTCATCCATCGTGATGCTGTTCTTCTTCGACACCTTCTTGATGTCGGAGAGGGAGTTCTTGATGTTGAGCAAGGAATCCAGGCGGAGGTTCGTCTTGAACGTAGAATCGGTCTTGGTCGCCTTGTCCTTGACATGGATGCGAACCTCGTTCAGTTCGTGGTTCACGTAGAAGTTCGTGTCGTTCTCGGCAACCTGTTCCACAATGGTAACGTTCGAAATGGCGGCCGTATCTTCGGCAGTCTTCGAAATCGTCACCTTCGGGATGGAATTGTCCACGACGATGACAACCGTGTCGCAACCGGGCTTGTCCTTCGTCGGGTCGTCGTAGCACAGCCTGACAACGTAGGTGCTGTCCTTCGGGAGCTTGACCAGGGTATCGGGCTGGAGTTTCTTGTCGACAGTCCATTCCAGGTTGATTTCCCTAGTATGGGTGTAGATGGTATCGGGTTCAAGCCAGACGGAATCTTCGTCATTCGCACGGGTAATCGTGACTTCGGGCACCTCGACGACGTTCTGGACCTTGATGGTCACATGCGCCGTATCGATGCTGCCGTCTTCCCCTTCGACCTTCACGACCAATTCGTACTTCTTCTTGCTTTCGTAGTCAAGCGTATCGATAAGCGTAATCTTGCCGTCTTCCGAGACCTTGAACACATTGGTCTTGGTGATGAGCGTAACCTTCACCTTGTCCCCTTCCGGGTTGTCGATGACAAGCTTCGCGAACGTCGTATCCGGCTTGGCGTCTTCGCGGATGACAATGGTCGTATCGTCGATTGTCGGGATTTCGCGGATATCGTCAATCAGGATTTTCACGGTCGCCGTAGAGGACGCGTTCTTCGTGTCGGTCACGGAAACCTTCAGCTCGTAGCGGTTCTTCGTTTCGTAATCGAGGTTCGCGCCCTTCTTCACGGTGATGCGGCCGGACGTGGAAACCTCAAACTCGTTGGATTTTTCGGCAAGCGCGAACACCAGCACGGAATCCGGATCCTCGGCATCGTGGGCGACCAAGGTTCCGACCTTGGTATTGGCAGGAGAATTCTCGGCCACGTGGAATTCGGCCGGCTGGATTTCCGGAGCCTCGTTCACATCGTCCACGATAATCAGGAAGCGGGCCGTGTCGGACATGCTGTCCGTATCGGTGACATAAATTTCGAGGACGTAGCTGGTCGTCGATTCGTAATCAAGCACGCCGCTCTTCTTCACGGTGATGCGACCGGACGTGGAAACTTCGAACTCGTCAGAAGTTCCGATCAGCGCATAGGTCAAAAGCGAGTCCGGATCTTCCTGATCCATGGCGATGGCCTTGCCGACAAGCGTCTTGGCGACAGCCGTTTCGGCCACATGGAACGTATCCGCCTCAATGACCGGCGCTTCCGGCACATTCACGACGTTAATCTTTATCTTGCCCACGGAAGTCAGTCCCTTGAGGTCGGAAACTTCGACCTGCAGCGTGTAGGACTTGATGCGTTCGTAGTCGATGTTCGCGCCCTTCTTCACGGTAATGACACCGCTCTCAGAAACGTCGAAATCCTTCGACGTGCCCACGAGGCTGAACTTCAGCGCCGAGGCGGGATCTTCGTCGTCAGTCGCCACAATCTGGCCGACAAACGTGGATTCCGGGGAATTTTCCTTGACCTGGAAGGAATCCGGTGCAATGACAGGCGCATTGTTGACATCGTTCAACGTAATCAGCATGACCTCTTCGGAATCAAGCGGATTGCCAGGCACACTGTAGTCGACAACGCGAACCGTCAGGGAGAAATCCTTGGCCGTATCGCTATAGACAAGTTTCACCTTCGTCGTGAGTTCGGCCGTCAAGGAATCGATAGCGAACAAAGCCGTATCGCCATCAACGGCAAAGTACTTGTGCACCTTGAATGCCGACGCCGTATCCAAGTCACCGTCCTTGACCGGGCTTCCGTTCAGGACCGTTCCGACGGGCTCAAGTTCATCGACATCGAACTTCTGCTGGGCGATAGTCGGCTTTTCGTTCACATCGTTGACCTTTATGGTCACATGGAGAGTATCCGCCGATTCAGCGCCCCTGTTGTCGGTAACGCGCACATCCACCTGGTAAACGGCGACCGTTTCGTAGTCCAGGGAATCCATGGCAACCGTAATTTCGCCCGTCGACGCATCGATGGTAAAGAACGTCGCGGAATTCTTGGAAACCGCAATCAAGGAATAGGTCAGATTGTCCTTGACCTTGTACTTGTTGTCTTCGTCAGAGGCATATATGGCAACGTTGCCCACGGACGTTCCCACGGGGGAATTCTCATCCACGCCGACAGTCACCTTGCTCGTGTCGAATTTCGGAGGATCGTTCTTGTCGTTGATATGGATTTTGAGCAACGCGGTATCGGCAAGGTCCGGCGCAAATCCAGCAGCCGCACCGTTATCCGTCGCAACAACGTACAGATAATACACGCTATCCTTTTCGAAATTCAGCGCAGCTTTCTTGACCGTGATCAGGCCACAGAAATATCCCGAAGTGCACTTCGAATTGGATGCAATCTTGAAAATGTCTGTGGCACCCGCAGTGGAGTCCAGGAGCTTGTAGCTCATCTTCGTCCACAAATCCTGATCCGTCACCAAGACATTGCCGACGGAATCGCCGACAGCCGAGTTCTCGTCAATGTAGAGGTCCGCAGTCTTGATCTCCGGCTTTTCGTTCACGTCGTTAATCTTGATGGTTCCATCGGCCGTATCCGCAGCGATGCCATCCGTCACAGTGACCTTGAACTTATAGACACTATCCTTTTCGTAATCGAGTTTGGCACCCGCGGCCACGACAAGCTTGATTTCCCTGTCGGACACTTTCTGGACTTCAAACGGGAAACTGGCGCCCGACGGAACCACGATGTCAAACGTCAGTTTGTCCTTCAGGTCCTCGTCTTCAGCCCTAATCGTCCCGACAAGAGTTCCCGACGAAGAGTTCTCATCTATATCGAAGTTGAAAGGCCGGTTCTCGAGATACGGGGGATCGTTCTCGTTAGTCACCAAGATGACCAACTTGGTCGTATCGAAAAGGTCTTTCTTATTGGCATAGAATTTCTGCACGGAACCGCTGTCCGTCACCACAACATCGACTTCGAACGAACGGCCGGCATAGGGCTGACCCAGCATGCCTGAAGGCACCACCTTGACTACGCCCTTGTTGTTAACGGACGAAATGCTGAACAGTTGCTCGGTCACTTCAAACTTGTTCAAGGTATCCGTCACGTCGTAAACTTTGCCCATCGAATAAGTCAATTTCGTTGCAGGAGTGACCTTGGTGTCCTTGTCCTTCGCCTCAAACACCCAAACGGAATCGCCTCCGCTGTACTTCTCATTGATTCGAGCGTTGTATTTTTTCTTGTCGAAGGCCGGAGCTTCGTTGATGTCCTTGATGCGGATGGTCAGGTCCGCCGAATCGCGCAAGCCACTATTATCCGTTACAATAACGCGGACCTTATAGAGCGTGTCCATCGTTTCGTAATCCAGCGACTTGTTCGTCTTGACGTAGGCGCTGTCCTTGTCCGAAACCGGGACCAACGCAAACGGCAACGAAGAATGCCCGTCAGTAGCTTTCATGGTGAACGTGAGCGTATGGTTCTTGTCCGGATCGGTCACCTTGTAACCGGCCACGAATGCACTTGAACTGCCGTGCTCCTTGACATTCACGTCCGTCGCGGTCGGCTTGATGACAGGAGGTTCGTCCTTGTCGTTAATTTTAATCGTAACGACGGCCGTGTCCGAAAGATTTGGCGGGAAGCCCTTGCTCTGGCCGTTATCCGTAACGATGACGTACATGTAGTAAACCGCAGTCTTTTCGAAGTCCAGCACGGAATCCTTGAGGAAGATGTCTCCGCAGAAATAACCGCTCTGGCACGAGGATGCCGGCTTAATTTCGAACACCTTGGAAACGTCCTTCGTGGAATCCTTAAGCGCATAGCTCATGACAGTCCAGGTATCCTCGTCCGTCACCTTGACCGTGCCCACTTTCTTTCCCTTGGGAGAGTTTTCATCCACGCTGAGCGTGGCATCGGCAATGAGCGGTTTTTCGTTCACGTCGTTAATCTTCACGACGACGTTTGCCGTATTCGTAATCTGGCCATCCGTGACACTTGCCTTGAACGAGTAGGAAGGCGTCTTTTCGAAATTGAGAGTCGCACTAGACACGATCAAGTTGAATGTTCTCGAATCCACTTTCTTGACAGAGAACGGAAGATTAGAACCGATGAGAGAGACTTTCAAATCGTCTTTCGTATCCTCATCAGTCACAGTGAATGTTCCGACAACCTTATCGACAGGGGAATTCTCATCGACATTGAACGCATAATCCGTCAAGTCAAAGACCGGCGGTTCGTTTACGTCCGTGACATTCACATGCACAATAATTGTATCGGTAAGCTTATTTGTGCGGTCGTTCGGCACACCATTGTCGGTCACAACGATTTTCATTTCATACGACTTTCGTTTTTCGTAATTCAAGGAATCCGCTTTCACCGTGATAGCACCGGTCTTAGAATTGACCTGGAATACGTGGGAGGGAGCTCCAGAGACATTCAGAAGTTTATACGTGAGCGTATTCTTGGAATCCCGGTTCGAGTCAACACTATCCTGGGCGGTTACTGTTGTCAAAGGGGCATCCACCGGCGAGTTTTCAGCAATGGAAACCGTAAGCTTTCCGTCCTGCACCTTGCTCTTGTCAAACAAGGGCTTGTCGTTCACGGGGAGCACCTGGATGGTCATCTTATAGGTGTTCTTGGACTCGTCATCGAAGGCATCGACAATCTTGAACGTAAACTTAGTGTACTCGAAAGACTTTGTAGAATCACCGAAGTCATTCGCTGCGCTCGCAAAGGTCAACTTTCCGGACGTAATATCCGCCGAAGAGATGACACTGCCAGCCTTAATAACCGTCGACCCGTTCTTGAGGGAACCCTTCACCGGGGCACTCACGATCTTGACCTTGTAAGTCGACATCGGAGATTGCGACACAACACCGTTTTGCGAAACACTTAAATAAGCCGGGAAGGACTCAATCTTGAAGGGGACATCTTCGTAGCCGATGGAATCTCCACTAGCCGCTACAATCGCAGTAATAGTCGTATCCCTGCCACTGGGTTCGTCGTCGTTATCCACGATGTAGAGTTTAAAATCACCGGTGCGCTTACCATTGTCAAGGACGCCGCCAGTGATGTCCAGCACGCGCAAGTAGAAGAATTCCGTATTCTCAGCGAGTCCATCATCAACCGCAGTCAATTTGATTGGAGTTTCCAACGCAGAACCGTCTTCCGTGAACTTCACCGAAGCAGAAGCGTTGTTCGAGCACAGGGGAATGCCGCTCGTCTCGAGGTCACTCTGTGCAGCAGCCGTCGTGTCGGTCTTTCCCGTCTTCTTCTGGTTCGCATTCGCACCCGATTCAAACGCAAAGCAATACTTGATTGTCACAGGCACCGAAGGTTTCTTGTTCAACCTGGCCGCGATTACTTCGTTTTTCAAGCCTTCATGAATCGCACCGGACGCCAAAGCCTTGGAATCGATCTCAGGCGGATTGAACGGGACGTAACGGAACTGGTCGGCCTTGAAATCTGCATCAATGGTAATTTTTTTGGCGATTATCTGCCCAGCAAAACTCATATGCTGCTTAATATTAACTTCATGCGGAGAAATGATGGTTCCCTGCATAGACCTGTTATTACTACCCGCCGGGAATTCCAAACTCTGTGCAAAATACAACAGAAGATCGCCGTTGTAAAGGCTGTCCGGAGCAGCATCATTGGCCGTCGTTGACCATGTTTTTGCTGTTTTATTCCACTGACCATCATTCGCGGCATAAATAACCTTGACCGACGTACTGTTGGTGAATTTCACATTACCCGTAACAAAAATACGGGTTGGGCGACCTTCTGGAGGCATCCTCACGTAGATATTTCCATTATTCTGCATCGAGATGGACCCCACCAGGAGATCATAGACATCCGTTCCTGGAGGGACATCAATAAAGTAATTCGAATTATCTCTCGTAATAGAATTTATTGTATCACTATAGGTATAACCACTTTTCACAGAAGGCATGCTCAAATTTTCATCAACAGCAGGGACCTTGGAACAATCAATGGTGCCATTGAAATTAGTGGAGCCATTGCCAAAACAATAAAAGCCCTTAAACTGGTTGGTGTTGGATCCGTTCGAACTGACTTTGAATTGTCCCCCAAAACGTGTAGGGCCATTCATGAAAGTATCGCCACCATCACCATTGCTGAAATTACCCTTAAAAAGGATTGGGCCACCCAGTTCATGGAACTGGTTCGTGAATTGAAGCGCACCCTTGGGAGAGCCGACATAACCCACTGTATCTGTCAAATGGACACTTCCATACAAGAAGATTGCCGCTTCACTGGCAGAATTTCCTTCTGCCCACAGTTTGTACTTCATCAACTGATCCCACTTGACAGAGTCAGTTGCGGTGTTCCCACCAAACGAAAACGGTGCAACAGGCACGTTAGCGGCCAAGGCAATCGAAGATGCCGCCAGAAGCATTGTTAAGGAACGGGCAAAACTCTTGCTGAAATTCGCAAAAAACGAATTTGTCATATGATCTCCTTCCAAATCATCCCAAACTTGGATTTCCCTCGACCACCCAAACCCATTTTGTCCTATACTTTTAGGCAAAATAAAATCGAGAACGGCGTAAATATAGCAAACGAAGTGTAAAAAAACCATAACAAAACGTCGGTTTTCCCGGATAACGGGTAAAAGCACCCCGATTCTTGAAGAACCGGGGTGTCCCTATTTAAGAACCACGTTTTTTAGTAAATAAACAACATTTCGCGGTATTTCGGCAGCGGCCAAAGCTCGTCGGGCACAACCTTTTCGAGGCTATCCACCACCTTGCGGAGGTCCGCAATGGCCGAAATGATGCCCCCATGTTCACCATCCAGGGCCGCTTCTACCGCAGAAACGGCGTCCATGAGCTTGCTGCAGCCCTCGCCCAGCGATTTCGCATAGCCGTCCAGACCGGGGAAACCCTGGTTCAGGGCCATTTCGTTCGTCCTGAGCGCACCGGAATAGGCCTCGACCACCTTCGGCAAGATGACGTTTTTGGCAAGGTCGCGGGCAATTTCGCCCTCGATGTGGATGCGCTTGTGGTAATCCTCGACGTTCACCTCGTAGCGGGAACGCATCTCGGCACGGTTCATCACCCCGTACTTCTCGAACAGGGCGATGTTTTCGTCCTTGACGAGCGCCTTGAGGGCTTCCATGGAGGTGCGGATGTTCGGGAGGCCGCGGCGTTCCGCTTCCTTCACCCATTCGTCGGTATAGCCGTTGCCGTTGTAAAGGACGCGCTTGTGTTCCTTCACAATCTTTTGCAGCAGTTTCTGGAGGCCCGTGTGAAAGTTCTTCTCGTCGAGCTTTTCGAGCTGCTCGGCAATCATGTCGAAGGCTTCGGCCACAATCGTGTTGAGCACGACGTTCGGCTCGGAACAGCTCTGGCTGGAACCGGGGGCGCGGAATTCGAACTTGTTGCCGGTAAACGCAAACGGCGAAGTACGGTTACGGTCGGTGGCATCGCGCGGGAGCGGCGGCAGCATGTCGGAGCCGAGCTTCATGGCGCCGGCTTGCTTGCTGGACCTGGGAGCGCCTTGTTCCAGCTGCTCGATCACATCCATCAATTGGTCGCCCAGGTAGATGGAGATGATGGCCGGAGGCGCCTCGTGCGCACCAAGACGGTGGTCGTTGCCCGCGCCGGCACAGGTCATGCGGAGCAGGTCGGCATGCGTATCCACAGCGTAGATGATTGCGCACAACGTTGTAAGGAATACAGCGTTTTGGTGCGGGTCCTTGCCCGGATTGAGCAGGTTGCCCTTGCCGTAGGAAAGGCTCCAGTTGTTGTGCTTGCCCGAACCGTTCACACCGGCAAACGGCTTTTCGTGCAGCAGGCACACGAGCCCGTAACGGTCGGCCACGTTGCGGAGCGTTTCCATGATCATCATGTTGTGGTCGCAAGCGAGGTTCACGTCCTCGAAAATCGGGGCGAGTTCGAACTGCGCGGGGGCGACTTCGTTATGGCGGGTCTTGGCCGGGATACCGAGACGCCACAGTTCCTTCTCCACGTCGTTCATGAAATTGAGGATGCGGCTCGGGATGCTGCCAAAATAGTGGTCGTTCATCTGTTGGTGCTTCGCGGGAGTGGCGCCAAAGATGGTGCGGCCGGCCTGGTACAGGTCGGGGCGTTGCAGGTAGAACCGTTTGTCGATGAGGAAGTATTCCTGTTCGGCGCCGAGCGTGACGGTCGTCTTCTTGGGGCCCGCCTTGAAGCAGGTCATGAGGCGGCGAGTGGACTTGGAAAGCGCCTGGAGGCTACGGAGCAGCGGGGTCTTTTTGTCCAGGGCCTCGCCGGTGTAGCTGCAGAACGCCGTCGGGATGCAAAGCGTGGCTCCGTTGCCGTGGCGCTTGATGAATGCCGGGCTCGTCGGGTCCCAGGCGGTGTAGCCGCGGGCTTCGAACGTAGAGCGAAGGCCGCCGCTCGGGAAGCTGGAGGCGTCGGGCTCACCCACGATGAGGTTCTTGCCGCTGAGCGCCATGATGGCCTTGCAGCCGCTCGGTTCAAGGAAGCTGTCGTGTTTTTCGGCAGTGGAGCCGGTCAGCGGCTGGAACCAATGCGTAAAGTGCGTCGCGCCGCGGTCCATGGCCCACTTTTTCATCGCGTGGGCGACGTCGCCGGCGATGTTCGGGTCGAGAGCGACCCCCTCGTCGATCGTGGCGAGGAGCTTTTCGCAGATATCCTTCGGCAGGTAGCTGCGCATGGTGTCGGCGTTGAAAACGTCCTCACCATAAAAATCGATGTTGACCGGTTCGGCCGGTTTTGCCGGCCCCGGATTGGCAGTAGCAATGTCGTAAATAGCTTTTGTACGGTTCATGAAAGGAAAAATAGAAATGAAAAGAGCGCCTCCGCAGGAAAAAAAGAGGTCTTTTTCGCCTTTTTTCTTTACATTTATGTAAAAAATCAACTAATTTTACATAAATGTAATACACAAAGCCAAAAAGATGCTATTTTATAGGAGTCAATTCTCTCCTAGATAGCTTCCTCCGGTCACGGAGGGGCAAAAATCGTTTCGGGCGGGGTATTCCCCGCCCGGAATGATTTACCAGAGGAAAAATGCAAGTCCAGGATATCGAAACCGAGGCAATAACCGAAATCGAGCGGGCCCTCCGCCAAAAAAGGGCCAAGCCGGAGCTGTTCGCCCAAATCCGCGATATCCTCACCGAAAAGTTCGCCGAAATCGGCCAGGAATACCAGTCCGTCAACGACAAGCTGCGCGATCTCATCGAGGAAAAGCCCGGCGAGCTCATCGGCAACTCCCGCGAAATGCGCGAGGTCTCAAAGCGAGTCCGCCACATCGCGAACTCCGAGGCGACCGTCCTCATCCGCGGGAAAACCGGGACGGGCAAGGAACACGCGGCCCGCAGCATCCACCAGCTTTCCGACCGCAAGGACAAGCCGTTCGTCCTGATGAACTGCGACTCGCTGAACGAGGACCCGGGAGCGAACAACTTCGAGAGCGAACTCTTCGGCTACGAGCGCGGGGCCTTCGCCGGGGCGACCAGCAGGCACATCGGCAAGGCGGAACACGCGCGCGAAGGCACGCTCTTTCTGGACGAGGTCGGCAAGCTCGGGCGGGCGGCACAGGCAAGGCTCCTGCAGTTCGTCCAGGAACGCGGCTTCTGCCGCCTGGGCAGCAACATCTACCAGCGCTGCAACGCCCGCATCATCGCATCGACCAGCATGAACCTGGAACAGATGCTTCAAGAAGGCACCTTCCGCGAGGACCTCTACTACCGCCTGAACATATTCCAGATAAACTTGCCGGACCTCGCCCAGCGCAAGACCGACATCCTGCTGCTCGCCGACCACTTTATCGAGAAGATGAACCTGAAGTACGGCAAGGGAATCCTGCGCCTGAGCTCCCCCGCCATCGACATGCTCATGAGCTACCACTGGCCCGGCAACGTGCGCGAGCTGGAAAACTGCATAGAGCACGCCTGCCTCGCCACCACCGACACCTGCATCAACGCGCACGATCTTCCGCCGACACTGCAGACGGGCAGCGCGAGCAACACGGCGCTCATCCGTAACGACAAGACTCCCCTCGCGACAATCCTCGACAACTTCGAACGCGAAATATTGAACGAAGCGCTCAAGCGCAACGAAGGCAACTTGAGCGCGGCAGGCCGCGAGCTGAGCGTCAGCCCGCGAATGATGCACTACAAAGTAAAGCGGCTAGGAATCGGGACGTAGCACCAAGAACTCGGGACTAGTGCTTTTCCATCGCGACAGCTCGGCGGAGCTTCTTGATTTCCTTCGATATCAAGAGTTTCTCGACCGGGAAGAAGCTTTCGTGCTTGTAGATGGCTTCCTTGTACAGCACGTTCGCCAGTTCCGGTTCCCTTGCGAGGAACGCGATCAGGATGGCGTTACGCAGGAAGAACTCGTCCATGTCCTTGACTTCGTACTTTTCGTAGAAGTCGGCAACAAGGTGCGCCGCGGTTTCGTAGTCCTTGACGCGGGCCACCTCGGTGATGTTGAACTCGTCCGTGAACGATGCCGGGAAGCGCCCTAGGTTCACGAGCTCGCGGACCTTCGCATAGATTTCGTTGGTGTCGCGGGCTTCGAACGGAACGCCGCGCACCCACTCGATGTACTGCATGCGGAACTTCTTCCATTCCGGCGACACTTCCTCGACGGTCGTGTCGATGCTGTTCAGGTAACCGAGCAGGGCGCGCTCGATGAACGGGTCGTGCGAGCCTTCCATGAGGGCCTGCACGCGGTCGGGACGGCGCAGCGCGTAGTCCGCAGAATCCAGGTATTCGGGCCAGCAGATTTCGCAGGAGTCGAACACCTGCACGATGTGCGCGTTGGAGTGGATGAACCTGGCCTCTTCCGCCTTGTTGTCCACCATCGGGATAAACGTACTGTTGGGCTCCACGCCGTCCAGCAACGAAGAAACCATCTTCGAGGTGAACAGGAAGTTCCTTTCGCCGAAGAAGTCGGGAGTGCGGTGGATGCGGTCGAATTCCTTCACGAGCACCGGGTCCGTCTTGAAGCGGCCAATGGCCTTCTGGATGACCGGACGGTCGCTCGCGATAATGATGATGTCGGGTTCTTCAGGCGCCTTGTACAGGCTCACGTAGGGGAACACCACATCCAACGCCTTGAGGATGTTGAGGAACAACTGGTCGTTGAATTCGTATGTCTGGATCCACTGCACCCAGAGTCCGCCCGGCTTCATGTAGCGGCGCATCTTGGCGTAGAACTCGTGGCTGAACAGGCTCGCAACGCCGCTGACCCACGGGTTGCTGGGCACGCTCACGATAAGGTCGTACTGGCGGCGGTTCGTCAGGAAGAACGTGTTCGCGTCGTCGATGTAGATGTGCGTGCGCGGGTCGTCGTAGCCGCGGGAGTTCCACGGATAGAAGCCCTTCGCGAGGTTCATCATCTCCTCTTCGATCTCGACGCAGTCGAAGTCCTTGAGCAGCGGGTCGGAAAGCAGGTAGTGCGCGCCCATGCCGCTGCCGAAGCCGACCATCGCGGCATCGTACGGTTCCGACAGCACGGCCATCGGCATAAAGGCCGTTGCAGCCTGTGTCAGTTCGTCGCCCTCGATAGGATGGTTCCTGTCCTTGCTCATGCTCGCGTCGGCCTTGCCGTTCGTCTTGATGTAGTAATGGACATTCGATTCGTGGAAACTGATCGTCGCCGTCTTGCCGTCGCGCACGATAATCTTCTCGTCCGGATGCAAGTCCTTGTAGGCGCGGAACGCACCCGAAGTCACAAGCGACGGGTCGAAGCCCATGAAGAACGACGGGAGCACCATCACGCCCGCGACAACGTAGAACATGGGGCTGCGGCGGAAGCGCTTGCGGTACAC
>CAMZDZ010000041.1 GCA_947305535.1 uncultured Fibrobacter sp. | reverse complement strand
GCGTCACCATGCCGGTATCGTGCGGGCGCGGGGAAACTTCGCTGAACAGCACATCATCCTTGCAGACGAACAGTTCCACGCCGAAGATGCCGCGGCCGCCCAAGGCGTCCGTTACCTTCTTCGCAATGTCCTTCGCCTTTTCCAGAAGTTCGGGCTTCATCGGCTGCGGCTGCCAGGATTCCTGGTAGTCGCCGCCCACCTGGTGGTGTCCGACCGGCTCGAGGAAGCTGGTACCGCCCACGTGGCGCACCGTGAGCAAGGTGATCTCGTAGTCGAACGGCACGAAGCCCTCGACAATCACGCGGCTCGCCTGGCCCGTGCGGCCACCCGTCTGGGAAATGTTCCAGGAGTTTTCGATATCGGCTTCCGTCTTGATGACGCTCTGACCGTGGCCCGAAGAGCTCATCACCGGCTTCACGACGCACGGGATGCCGATTTCCTTCACGGCGCTCTTGAATTCTTCAAAGTTGTCTGCAAAACGGTACGGGCTCGTCTTGAGGCCCAGTTCCTCGGCCGCGAGGCGGCGGATGCCTTCGCGGTTCATGGTGAGCTTGGTCGCCTTGGCCGTCGGGATGACGTTGAAGCCTTCCTTCTCGAGTTCCACGAGCGTATCGGTCGCAATCGCCTCGACCTCGGGAACGATGTAATCGGGCTTCTCGCGCTCGATGACCTCGCGAAGGGCCAGGCCGTCGAGCATGTTGATAACATAAGAACGGTGGGCAACCTGCATGCCCGGAGCGTTGGCGTAGCGATCGACAGCCACGACCTCCACCCCCAGTCGCATCATCTCGATGATGACTTCCTTACCCAGTTCGCCGGCGCCACAGAAAAGCACCTTGGTAGCAGTTGTGCTGAGCGGGGTTCCGATTTCAAACATACCTAGACTCCTTCTCGAAAAATTACTGTACAATTTTACTAAAAAAACTATATCTTGTGTAGGGGACGTAGTTAAATATACAAGATATTGGGGTGCACTGTAACAAGAAAAGGAAAATTTACAAAATTTCCAGTGTATTTCCAACCCTATGAGGAACAATAAGTTACACACTCATAGGCTTGTTCAGGGATGTTTTTAGAACTTCGTATCGACCGGATTGAAGGTCAGCTTTATGCCGGAACGGATCCATCCGTCCACACCTTCCTTGCCCGCGATATGCGCCAGGTTGTCGTAGCGACGCACGCCCCCTCCCAGGTAGACGGAGAGGTTGCCGTTGTAGCGGAACTGGTAAAGGGCGTCCAATATATATTGGGCCTCCTCGCAGCCCGACGGCGACGACTCGGCCTTCACGGCGCGGTCGTAGCTCGTGTACAGTTCGTTGTCGCCCTGGCGCAGCCAGGCCAGTTCGAGTCGCGCGGAATGGCGTCCCCATTGCCAGCCCAGGTCAAGCCAGAGGTCCAGTGCGTCGGAGCCGCGACGGTAGCCGATGGGATAGTCCACGAAGTACATGTCGGCGTAGTCGGGGTCGTCCTGCTCGCGGTAGTTGCTGCGGTAGAGACGGCGGCTGGAATACTCGAGAAGCGGCAGGCGCCCGTTGTTATGCACGGGGTCGGTACGCACCACGTCGAAACGCCAGGAGAACTTGCCGTAACGGGCCGTCGAAATCTCGTGGTAGTAGCCCGCCATGTAGCTGATCATGCTGCGGTTCGTGCCCTTGTCGTCGTCCTCGCCCACGGGACTGTTGATGTCTTCCAGGTTCACCTGTCCATAGAACTTCGCGCCTTTGACAGGCGTGAGCCCCAGTTCGAAAGTCGTCACCGCCTTGGTGTAGCCGCCGCCGAAGTTGTTGTGCAGGAACATGAACGGGTTCAGCGAGCGGAATTCCAGTTCCTTGCCGCCCACCATGCTCTCCTCGATGACGTAGGTCCAGAAGTGCTTCGTCTCCACGCCCACGCGGTGGTAAACTAGGTTCTTCACGTTCTCGCTATACTTGCGGTTGCGCTGGTTGCTCGCCTGCTTGTTCGACGGCGTGCACTTTTGCTCGTAGGCCTCGGTCCCCTCGGGAGGGCAGCCCGTCGCGGGGTCCACCACGTCACCGAAGAGCCAGGCGTTCAGCGAGCTCACCAGGAAGTCGTAGCGGAATATGCCCGGCTCGAATTTCCAGAGAAGCCCGTCGTGGTACGGCGTGCCGCCCAGGGCGAGGTCGTTCGGGGAAACCTTCAGGTCGTCGGGGCTGAAGCGGCCCAGCTGAACGTAGCCGACATCGTTGTCCCACTTCGCGTAGGCGTTTATGGGCACGGCAATGTCGAGTTCGCTCGGCTTGTAGGTAAAGTTCGTCTTGAGGTCGGAATCGTACCACGCCTCGATATCCTTGCGCAGCGGGGCCTCAATCAAAAAGTGGAAATCCCTGTAGCCCGCGCGGAAGCTGAGCATGAAGAACGGGTCCACGTGGTCCTCGTAGCTGCGGGCAGTTTCGAGCGGGATGCGGAGCCCGCGCCAGTTGTTGCCGTAGGTCTCGACGGTGTCCACGGCGAATGTCGGGTCGGTGGGGCCGCCGTTCAGGCCGAAGTTGAAATCCGTACCTATCTGGAAATAGCCCCTATGCGTCACGGTGTCCGCGGGCGGCGAAGCGGACGAATCCGCAAACTGAGCCGCAACAGAATCCGCCGGGGCGGAAAACGCGGAGCCCGCAAAAATCGCGAGGAAAGAAATAACGTGACGCAATCTCAGCATACCTCTAATCTAGCAATATCCGCGAAGTTTTTGAAGACAATGGAAGCCAAGCCGGCCTCAGGACACGAAAAAGGACCGCCCAGGCAGGGAGTACCCAGACGATCCCTTGTGTTGTGGAGGGTGCGCACTCACGCACCCCTGTGTGTGTGATATCCTAGGGCGATACCGACGGATCAGTATCGTCTTGTCAATTCACAGGACGCGATATTGTTTTTTTTCGATGTCTAGAAGGCATCGGAATTCATGTTCATGCGGCACCAGGCGGGCAGGCTGTAGTCCACGCCGCTATCCTTGAACGGGTCGGCTTCCTGGCTTTCAGAAGCCCTGGAAGAACCTTCCGAGGACATCGTGCGCGTGTAGGCGGGGGCCTGCAGGCCGGCCGTATTCAGGATTCCGGACTGTCCGAGAGGATCCGTCTCGCTTGCGCTCGGGATTTCCTCTTCGACAACGGCGGTAGCCGTCATCGGGTCGACGGGGCTCAGCACGAGTTCTTCTTCGGCGGAACGGGTCGCGTCGAAGCCGGGCTGCGAATAGGCGGATTCGGCGACGGCGGACGTGAGCGTCGGCATTTCGACAGTGTTCGCATCCGGGAAGACTCTCGGGAGAGGCTGCGTCGCATGGGCGAGCGCAACGAAGTTCATGTCCGTCGGGCGCGGAGTCGCGGGAACCGGGCGGGCGCTAACGGCAGGCTGTTCCACCTGAACCGGCTGGGGCGCGGGCTGGACCGGAGCGCTCTGCGCGGCCATCGGCTGCTGGGCAGGAGCCGCAGCGGGAGCGGTATACGTCTGCATGACCGGGGAGGCCATGGTGGCGGCAGCGGCCGATGCCCTCAGGGCGTTGACCGTGGCGGCCTGCTGCTGGGCAATTTCCTTGTTGGAGCCGCCGCAGCCGGTAGCGATGATGGTGATGCAAACCTTGTCACCGAGTTCCGGGAGCAGGATGTCGCCGATGATGATGTTCGGGTCGTTCCTGTCGCTCACGGCTTCGTGGATGTGCTCCATGGCCTCTTCGTATTCGAGCATGGAGAAGTTCTCGCCATGGGAAACGTTCACGAGCACGCCGGTGGCTCCGTCGACGTTGATGTCTTCGAGGAGCGGAGAAGAAAGAGCGAGGTCGGTAGCCTTGACGCCGCGGCCTTCGCCTTCGGCGATGCCGGTGCCCATCAGGGCGCTGCCGCCGTTCTGCATGACGGTCTTGATATCGGCAAAGTCGACATGGATGAGGCCGTGACGGAACATGATGTCGCAGATGCTGCGGACGGCGTTGCCGAGGATTTCGTCGGTGAGCTTGAAGGCGCCATCGAGAGTCAGGTTCTTGTCGGTGCTCTGCACGACACCGAGAATCTTCTTGTTGTCGACGACGATCATGGTGTCGACATTGGCGCGCAGTTCCTTGATACCATCGGCAGCGAGCTGGCCGCGGCGCTTGCCTTCGAAGCCGAAGGGCTTGGTCACGACGGCGACCGTGAGGATGCCGAGTTCACGGGCTATAGCGCCCACGACCGGGGACGCACCCGTACCCGTGCCGCCGCCCATACCGGCGGTGATGAAGATCATGTCGGCGCCCTTCATGGCTTCCTTCAGGTCTTCCACGTTCTCTTCGGCGGCCTTGCGACCGATTTCAGGCTTCATGCCCGCGCCGAGGGTCTTGGTGGTCTTCTGCCCGATGGCGATCTTGTGGTCAGCGCTGCTCAGGTCGAGAGCCTTCGCATCCGTATTGACGGCATAGTATTCCACGCCCTCAATATTCATCTTGACCATGCGATTCACGGTATTGCCGCCGGCACCGCCGACGCCAAACACCTTCACCTTGGCATTGTTTGTATCTGTTTCGTCCACCGCTATGCGGGACCTTGTCTCGAAGTCGAGGTTGTTGATTTCACTCATTGATTATTTCTCCCTGATGTGAGTGGTTGGTTGTTGTTAGAAATACGTTTTCACGAAATCCTTGAAGCGCTGCAAGCCTTTCTTGACGGACACGGAGATCTGCGTACCCGTTTCGCGCTTCTTGTTTTCGCGATGTTGCTTGGCCGCGTAGTACAAGAGGCCGATGCCCGTTGCATACGACGGCTTCTGGAAAGCGTCCTGGATCCCGCTCATGCCGGTCGGGTGACCGATGCGCACAGGTTTACCGAAAGCCTGCTCGGCGACAGCGTCGATTCCTTCGAGGGCGCAGCAGCCACCCGTAAGGACGATCCCTCCGTTGATAAGCACGTCCAGCTGACGTTTCTGGAGGTCCTTCGCGAGCATCTTGAAAATTTCCTTGACACGAGCCGTGATGACGTTCGCAAGAAGCTTGCGGGAGCACTGCACGTCGCCGCGCCCGCCCACGGCCGGAACCGGGAACGTTTCGTCCTCGATGAGGTTGCTTATCTTGCACGTACCATACTTCTTCTTGATCTCTTCGGCCTTGGCCAGCGATATAGGCACCTTGAGGCACTTGCTGATGTCGCTCGTGACAGTATTGCCCGCGAGGTCGAGCGAGGCCGTGTAGCGCACGGAATCGCCGACGAACACGGCGATGTCGGCGGAACCCGCGCCGAAGTCGATCAACGCGACACCGAGTTCCCTTTCGTCGTCGGTCAGCACGGCGCTTGCCGCCGCAAGGGGTTCCAGCACAAAGTCGGCAATGGTAAGCCCGGCGGACTCCACGCACTTGGTAATGTCCATGAGGGCGTTCTGGCGGGAGGTGACCACCTGAACATCCACGCCGAGGCGGCATCCGGTCTTGCCCTTCGGATTCTTGATGCCCCGTTCCTCGTCCAGGGTAAAGTCACCCGGGAACACGTGGATAATCTGGCCTGCGGAGGACGGCACGGTACTCGCCTGCTTGACCACCGCCTCGATGTCGACGTCGCGGACTTCGCTAGTCGGGAGCGTGACCAGACCCTTGTAGTTTATCGAGGAGACATGCTTGCCCGCGATGCCCACATACACGTTGTGGACATCGATGCTTGTCGAGGATTCCAGCATGTGGACAGCCTTCCCGAGCGTTTCGACTACCGAGTCAAACGCATCCGGATTGACCAGCGGGAAATCCCCGCATTCCAGGACACGGACGGAGCTCCCTTCGATTGCCCCCACGAAGAGGTTAATCTTCGAAGTCCCGATATCAAGGCCGAATATGTAATCGTCCTTCTTGATCATGTTTTGTTTGTTGTCATCCATTGACACACCTCTTGTCGAAATCTCTTATGTAGGCAAAGCCGTCAAACCGTAAGTCGACTTCGCCAGCGCAACGCAAGTCCCCGGAAAATCCCTTCCGGAGCGAATCATACAACCTAAACTGGCTATCGTTCCATTCCGATGCCGGAAACAGAGTACGGTAGCCCGCATCACTAAAGAACACTTCCATCGCGGAGTCCGCCTCGTCCCAGGCCACCTGCGACACCTTGCCGTAGAGCAGCGGGGCTTCCTTGCGCATCGTCGCGAGGAACTCCGTCACCGAGGCGATCTTGTCCATAGATTCGGGAGCCACGATCGGCAAGTGAAGTGCCAGCGTGAGCGCCATCGGGAGCACGAGACCGCGTTCGGTATAGACGGTCGCCTTCCCTTCCTCGATGACCGACGCCACGGGGGTCGCCTCCTGCACGTGAATCTTCAGGAACGAGGGGAAGCGCTTTTCCACCTCAACCGAATGGATCAGCGGGATCTGCAGGAGAGACGCCTTCACGGAATCCGCGTTCAGTTCGGACATCGGCATGCCCGTTTCCACCTGGGCGCCCTGCATGATGTCTTCCCAGGTCAGCATGCGGTTGCCGTCGATCTCGACATACTGCAAGTAGCGGAATTCGAGCGGGTTGAAATGCTGTACGTAAAAGCGGAAATGCCAGAGCGTAAAGCCCAGAGCCAGGAGCAACAGACAGAAAATCCAGCCACGACGCTTAAACCAGGAGCAGGCATGGCCCACGCCGGACTTCATCTTCTTAGCCCGGGCGCGCTTGCGCTGTTCCTCGTTCAAGCCGATTCGACGGCCTAGAAATGTCGTCTTGTTCTGGTTCAAATACATTCCTCCAGAATCTTCGTACCGAGTTTCCAGACGTTGCCGGCACCCATGAGGACCACCACGTCGTTGGGGCGGAGTTCCTTCTTGAGAATCGGAATCAGGTTCATCTGGTCACCCACAAAGCGGGCGTCGCGATGGCCGCGCACGGTCGCGCTGTCGGCAACGAGAGCGCCGGTAATGCCCTCGATGGGCTTTTCGCGAGACGGATAGATGTCGGTCACCAGGAGCACGTCGCAGTTCGCAAACGCGCTGCCGAAGGATTCGTGCTGGTCGCGGGTGCGCGAGAACAGGTGCGGCTGGAAAGCGACAATCACGCGCTTGTCCGGGAAAGCCTCGCGGAATCCTAGAAGCGTCGCGGTGGCTTCCGTCGGGTGGTGGGCGTAGTCGTCGAACACCATGACGCCGTTCTTTTCGCCGATGAACTCGAAGCGACGCTTGACGCCTTCGAAGGCGGCGGCAGCGTGGCGCGCGATCTCGATGTCAATGCCTTCCTCGACGGCAAGGGCGATAGCCGCTGTCGCGTTGAGCACGTTGTGGCGTCCCGGGATCTTCAGCTGGAACTGTCCCAGGCTCACGCCGTCGTTGAAAATCTCGAAATGCGGATAGCCGTGGTCAAATCGCAGGTTGTCGATGCGGTACTTGGCCTGGCGAGTAAAACCGTAGGTGATCACGGGCTTCTTGAGCTTGGAGAGAATCTGCTGCACGTTCGGATCGTCGAGGCAGACAATCACCTGCCCGTAGAACGGCACCTTATTCGCAAATTCCACGAACGCGGCCTTGATTTCTTCGATGTTGCCGTAAGTATCCAGATGGTCCGAATCGATGTTGGTGATGATGGCGGAACTCGGCATCATCGAAAGGAAGCTGCGGTCGAACTCGTCGCTTTCGGCAATCAGGTAATCGCCGCGGCCCACCTTGGCGCCGCTGCCCTTGCCCTTCACCACGCCGCCCACGATGATCGTCGGGTCGCGCTTGGCTTCTTCCCAAATCTGGCCCACGATGGAGGTGGTGGTCGTCTTGCCGTGCGTACCGGCAATGGCGAGCGTGTACTTGAGGCGCATCAGTTCGCCGAGCATCTCGGCACGGCGGATAATGGGGATGCGGCGGTTGCGCGCTTCGACCAGTTCCACGTTGTCGTAGGGAATAGCGGAGGAATACACCACCAGGTCGGCGTTCTCCACGTTCTTCGCCTCGTGCTTGGGAGCAATGCTTATGCCCAGGCCTTTCAGGTAATCGATGACCTGGCCCTCGCCCATGTCGGAGCCGGTGACCTCGAAGCCATTTTCCTTGACGACCTCGGCAATGCCCGACATACCGGCACCACCGATACCCACAAAGTGCAGGCGACGGACACGCTTGCTGTACATAATCGGCATTACAAGGCCTCCTTATCCAAAATGATTTTCGCTATCTGGTCGGCAGCATCGGGCATTCCGAGCCCCTTTGCCGCGGCAGCCATCTTCGCAAGTTTCGACTCGTCGAACAGCAGGGACTGAACCTTGTTCCACAAGTCGTTCGGCTCGTTGTCCAGTTCCACGAGGCAGGCGCCAGCCTTCTCGACCACGCGGGCGTTGAATTCCTGGTGGTTCGCCGTCGCATGCGGATACGGCAACAGAATGGAAGGCTTGCCGAAGGCCAGGATCTCGGCCAAGGCGGATGCACCCGCACGGCTGATGACCAGGTCGGCATGCTTCATGTAGGCGTAGATGTTGTCGAGGAAGCCGCGAACAGCCACGTTGGGCAGAATTCCCAGACGCCTGTTGATGTCGTCGACGTTCTTCACGCCCACCTGCCACACGACAGACACATCGTCGCATGCAGTAATCTTCTCGATGCTTTCCTCGATCTTCGTGTTGATGCCCACGGCACCCTGCGAGCCGCCCACGATGAACACGGCCTTCTTCCCTTCGCGGAATTCCACGGGGCGCGGCAAATCATTCTCGTTGGGCAGTTCACGGACCGGGTTGCCGAGGATACGGGTCTTTTCGATGGGGAATCCCTTCGCCGCCTCTTCCGAGGTCACAAATATCGTCTTCGCGTAACGGGCACCCACCTTGTTCGCAATTCCCGCGACGGCGTTCTGTTCCTGCAGATACACGGGCAGGCCGAGGCTACCGGCTGCCAGCACGATGGGGAGCGACACGTATCCGCCCGTCGCCACGACGACGTCGGGTTTCACCTTCTTGATGACGCTCTTCGCGCGAACAAGCGACTTGCTCAGGTTGAAAGGCAGCGTAAGGTTCTTGAGGAACGGGCCGCGATGCAGCGGCACGGCCGTAATGAATTCGTACGGCCAGTTCTTCGAAACCAGGCGTTCCTCCATGGAATCCTTGCGACCGGCAAACACGATGTCTTGCACGCCCATCTTCTTAAGGCTTTCCGCAATCGCCACGGCCGGGAAAATATGGCCACCAGTACCACCACATACAAAAAGGAACTTTTTCATGCGCCTCTCCTTGCATAGTCAGGTTTTTTCATAAAGTTGATATTCAGGGATACCGTATTGTTCATAAACGGTTCACGAATGTTACGTCCCGATGTCGGCTTTGAGATGTTCAGCATCACGCCAATCATCGCCGAAGAGAAGATCAAGTTCGTTCCGCCAAAGCTGAGGAACGGCAGCGGCTGGCCGGTCGTCGGGAAAAGCCCGGTGCAGACGCAGGTGTGAATCATAAAGTTGCAGAACAGCGAGAACGTGATCGCGACCGCCATATACTTCCCGAACCGAGAAGAAGAGGACCTCGCGACATTGAAGCCCTGCCAGAACAGGGTCGCGAACAAAATCATCACGATAGAGGTCCCCATAAAGCCGAACTCCTCGCCAATCACCGAGAAGACCACGTCCTTGTGCGCTTCGGGCAGGTAGCCGAGTTTCTGCATGCCCATGCCCACACCCGTACCGAACAGGCCGCCATTGCCGAGTGCCTGCTGGGAATGCATCAGCTGGAACGCCGATTCTGCATGCTCCTCGGGATGCAGGAACGCAAGCAGTCGCTTGGAACTGTGCGCCTTGTACATGAGCCCCCCGATTCCGACGGGGATGGCCGAACAGATGCAGATGAGCAAGTACTTTCCACGCGCACCGGCCGCAAAGAGCACGGCGAGCAGCACCAGCGCGAACAGGATCAGCATGGACATGTTCGGCTGCAAGACAAGCAGCACGGCGGAAATCACGAACGGGACTGCCGGCTGGATAATGCTGCAACGGAGCGTCTTGATCTCATCGCCCGCATCGGAGAGTTTCGCGCAAACCATCGTGATAAAGCCGAGCTTCAAAATTTCGGAAGGCTGAATGCCCCAAATCCAGCGCGAGGCGCCCTTCACCGACGTTCCCGACACGAGGGCGGCAATCGTGAGCACCACGCCCACCGCGAAGAACACGCGCGCAAACTTCTTCCAGGCGCTGTAATCCAGCAGGTAGCAGAACACCAGGGCGGCAATCGCCACAATCACCTTCTTCAGGTGCGCAAGCAGGTAATACTCGGTCGAAAGGCCAAGACGCTCCGCCAGCGGTGCCGACGCAGTGTACACAATAACAATCCCGGCCACCATCAGCAAGGTTGCCGACATCAGCAGGAGCTTGTTAGAGCCTTTGTTCTGAGTGTTTACCATTCCTTAAGTTACTCCTTGAAAATCGGGGTGGCCTGGAGCAAAGCGTCGACGACCTGTTCCATCTTCATGCCGCGGGAGCCCTTCACCAAAAGCACGTCGCCTTCGGACACCGTATCGATCAAAAAGTCGGTCACTTCCTGGACGCTCGAGAAATGGAACACGGCCTTCATGCCGCGGCTCTTGGCGCCCTTCACAAAGAACTTCGCCATTTCGCCCACGGTCACGAGGATATCGAAATTCGCCTCGGGGACCATGGCGCCAATCTGTTCGTGCAGGTTCCGGCTTTCCTTGCCCAGTTCCAGCATGTCGCCCAGCACGGCAATACGGCGGTTCACCTTGCTCATGTTGCCGATGGTCATGAGGGCCATCTTCGTGGAGGACGGGTTGGCATTGTAGCAGTCGGAAACAATCTTGAAGCCGTTAGCGCTCTTCACGTCCATGCGCATGTTCGTGCCGCGGAAGGCGGCGAGCGCAGACGCGATGTTCGCCTTGGAAATCTTGAACGCGAGCCCCACCGCAATGGCGGCGAGCGCATTGTACAGGTTATGGATGCCGGGAACGTTCAGCTGGAACTTCGTCCGGCCAATGTAAAAGCAGGCGCAGGAATTCTCGTCCCACGTGAGCTTCTCGGGCTTGATCACGCCGCGACGCATGCCGAAGGTGACGACCTTGAAATTCTTGGAGCTGCGCACCTTGCAGAGGCGTTCGTCATCGGCGTTCACGATGAGCGTGCCGCCCTTCTTGAGCCCGTCAGCAATCGTAATCTTTTCCCTGAACACACCGTCCAGATCGCCGAGGCGTTCCAGGTGGCTTGCCCCCACGTTGGTAATCACGGCGACATCGGGTTCCGTCGCAAGCGAAAGCGGACGGATTTCGTCCGGGCCGCTCGTACCCATCTCGATGACCGCCGCCTCGTGGCAGCGCTTGAGCTGGAACAGCGTCATCGGGACACCGATATGGTTGTTGTAGTTGCCCTGCGTGGCGTGCGTATTGTAGCATGTCGAAAGGACGGCCTTCACCATTTCCTTGGTGGTCGTCTTGCCGTTACTGCCAGTGATGCCAACCTTCTTGACCTTGAAGCGACGCTGGTAACCCTTGGCCAGCTTAAGCAAGGCCTTGGTAGTATCGTCTACAGGGGCGTACATTTCGAACGCGCCCTGCTCCACGGCATCCTGATTAACAATGCTCATCAATGCACCGTCCTTTTGCATTTGGTTAACAAACTGGTGGGCGTCAAAACGGACACCCTTGATTGGCCAAAAAACCACGCCCTTCGCAGGTTCTCGCGAATCCATGCAAAGGTTCACCTTTCGCGACAGCGTACGGGCGGGAACGCCCACGGCATCCGTCTCGAGGATGTCGAGCATTTCGCGAACTGTCAAATCCAACTTCAGCATTTCTCCATCGCCTTCACCGCTTCCTCGCGGTCGTCAAAATGGTGTTTCGTCTTGCCGACGATCTGGTAATCTTCGTGCCCCTTGCCGGCAATCACAAGCCAGTCGCCCGGATTCAGCGCCGCGCAGGCCTTCGCGATTGCCTCGGCGCGGTCCTCCACCACGACAAACTTGTCGGTCACCATGCCGGCGCGCACGTCGGCGATGATGGCGGAGGGGTTCTCCGTGCGCGGGTTGTCGGACGTGAGCCAGGCCCTGTCGGCAATGCGCTCGGCAATGGCGCCCATGATGGGGCGTTTTGTACGGTCGCGGTCGCCGCCGCAGCCAAACACCGTGCTGAGCGTTCCCCGGCAAAGGCCGCGGGCGGTGTTGAGCACCCTTTCCAAGGCATCCGGGGTATGGGCGTAGTCAACCACCACGTGCTTCCCGTCCTTGTTCCAGACCTTCTCGAAGCGGCCCGGGACGCGCACCGTGGCAATGGCGTCGCGCATGGCGGCCTCGGGCAAGCCGATGGCGGACGCCCAGGAAAGCACCAGCAACACATTGTCCACGTTGAACTCGCCGCACAGGGGCGTTTCAAATTTCTCTTTCGCAATCATCGGGAGCGTGAATTCAAGACCGTCCTCGGTATTGACGACGTTCCCTTCCGGCTTCACAGCAGCCTTCGCGTTGCCGAGCCGCGACACCGCGACAACCTTGCGCCCGGCAGCCTTCAGCTCGTCAAAGAGCTTCTCGCCGTGTTCATCGTCGATATTCACCACGGCCACACCGTCGTCGGCCAGGTAGCGCGTAAACAGGAGCTTCTTCGCCTCGAAATAGGCATCCATCGTCTTGTGGTAATCGAGATGGTCCTGCGTCAGGTTGCTGAAAAGCCCGCTCCTGAAGCGGATGCCCGCGACACGGCCCTGGTGCAGCGAGTGCGAAGAGGCCTCCATCACGAGGTCAGTGCAACCCGCCTCCACCGCGCGTGCGGCAAAGGCGAACAGGTCGAGCTGCCCCGGGGTCGTGAGCGACGCCGGGACGGAATCGTCGCCGATCTTGTTCTTGATGGTGCCGAGAAGGGCCACCTTGTGGCCGGCGGCAGTGAGCATGGAATCCATCAGGAAGGCGCTCGTCGTCTTCCCGTTCGTACCCGTGACGGCATGCACGACGATCTTGGAGAACGGGTCCTTGTAGAAAATCTGAGCGGCTTCCAGACGGGCCTCGCGGACATCCTTCACCTGGATCCACTTCGACGCCATCCCCTCCGGCGCGGCGGTCTCCGCGACCACGGCGACAGCGCCCTTCGCGATGGCGTCACACGCAAACTTCTCGTAATCGGCAACCGGGAACGAGAAAAACAGGTCCCCTTCCTTGACGCGGCGGGAATCGTCGCAAAGACCCCGGACAGACAAATTCTGCATCAGCGCTTCCGAAAGCATCAGCCCTTCTCCTTTAAAGTCAACTTGCAAGTCAGTCCCTTGTGAATTTCCTCGTCGGCCTTGGGGCTCTGGGACACGACGCGGCCCTTTCCGGAATACTCAACATTCATGCGGATATTGCCCATGATCTCGAGAGCCTCCTTGAGCGAGAGCCCAGCGAGATTCGGCATTTTCGTCGCGGAAACTTCGCCCAGCATGAGAGCCATCTTGCCGTCGCCATTCATGTCGCTGCGCTGCGACACCACGCGGTTCCCGTCGCCACGGAAAGCGACCGAGCAGCCCTTCTTGCGGGCAAGTTCCTTCGCGTCGCGGGCAGAAAGCCCGACAAAATCCACGTCGCAGCGGTGGTCGAGTCTCACATGCTGCAAGTTGTGCGAGGCCGGCGAAAGTTCCGGATGGTAATAGACGCCTTCCATGATGCGGCGGAAAATCGGGCCCGCCGTAAGGCCGCCCACGTGCATTCCCTGCGGGTCGTCCACCAGGACCAGGCATACGTAGCGGGAATCCTCGACCGGGGCAAGCCCGATGAACGAGGCCACCTGCGAATTGCGGTCGTAGCGTCCCGTCTCCTGGTTGAACTTTTCGGCCGTACCCGTCTTGCCGCCGAACAGCACGTCGGGCAGCTTCTTGCTCGCGACACGCTTAGCGGTACCGCTGTTCACGACATTGTTCAGCATCTTGCGGATCTTGGCCGCCGTCTTCTCCGAAATCACCCGGCGCACTTCGACAGGTTCCTTCTTCTCGACCAGGTTGCCGTCGGCATCGCGCCATTCCTTCACGATCATCGGTTCCATCAGCTTGCCGCCGTTGGCCACCGCGGCATAGGCCATCACCATCTGGATAGGCGTCACGGACACGGCATGGCCAAAGCCCATCGTCTTGAGCGTACGGTCGTCACGCGTCAGCTCGTAGGGCTGCAGCAGCTTGCCGGATTCCTCGCCCTCGAAGTCCTCGGAAGTGCGCATCCCGAAACCGAAATTGCGCGCCATCCTATACAGGCGTTCGGCCCCCACCTCGGAGGCAATCTTCGCGAACACGATGTTGGAGGACTGCACCATCGCCTCGCCCATGTTCATGTCGCCGTACACGTGCGTATCGCAAATCTGTTCCGATCTCGGGTTCCAGCGCCAGCAGCGGCCCTCGTCCTTGTAAATCTTGGCCGTGTCGACCACCCCGTTCTCGAGAGCGGCGGCAGCGGTAATCACCTTGAACGTGGAGCCCGGTTCGTAGGACATGCTCACGATGTCGTTCTTGGACATGCGCCCGACACCCTGCGTCTTGGAGTTCGGATCGAACGTCGGGTAGCTCGCCATGGCAAGGATCTCGCCGGTGAACGGGTCAACCACCACGGCACTCGCGCTCTTCGCACTGAATTCCGCCACGCCGTCCTTCAAGGCTTTCTCGACAATCTCCTGCATGTTGCGGTCGATGGTCAGCACCAGGTTCTTTCCCGGTTCGGCCTCGGCCACCTTCTCGGAGCGGCCGTAAATTTCACGCTGGTGGGCATCCTTCACGCTCAGGCGGAAACCGCCGTTGCCACGCAGCCTGGAATCGAACCGGCGTTCCATGCCCATGCTACCCGTGCCGTTGTAGCCCACCTTGCCCACAATCTGCGCGGCAAGCTTGCCCTGCAGGAATATGCGGCTGTAATCCAGGTTCCTGTTAGTCGTATCACGGTAGTTATCGGCAAAGACGATACCGTTACGGTCCATGATGCGCCCGCGGTCGGCATACACGTTCTTCGTGTCCATCACCATGCTCTTCGTCTTCGCCTTGTACACATCCTGATTCAGCACCTGGATATTGAAAGTCTGCCAGAGGAGAACGCCGACACAGCCGAGCGTGATAAACTTGATGATTCCGAGCGGCTCTATGTAGAAGTTGTTCACTGAACACCTCCTATCGGCATCACCTTTTGCGGCAGGCCGTTCAGGCCCAGGCCAACGGAATCGGCAAACTTCGAAAGATTCTCGAGCGAAGAAAGCTGGTTGATGCGCAGCTCCAGGGCAAGCGCGTCGTGCTTCAGGAAGGCAATTTCCACCTGGAGCCCGTGGGCAGTTTCGTACAAACTATTGATACGGTTCTGCATATAGAGCGGGAGCATGCAGAGCAGCGCGAGCACAATGACGGCCCCGGCCACGATCAGCGTGACCGAGCGATTGGAAGCCCCGATGGCCTTTATCTTGTCCGTCTTGCTCATACCCGTTCGTAAATCCTGAGTTTCGCAGAGCGAGCCCTGCTGTTAACTGCAATCTCCTTGTCCGTCGGCAGAATCGGCTTACGATTCACCTTTTTCAGGCGCTGGTGGTTGCCTCCGCACATGCACACGGGCATGTGTTCGGGGCATATGCATGCCCTCTCGAACTCCGCGGCGGTCTCCTTCACGCAGCGGTCTTCCACGGAGTGGTAGCTCATCACCACCAGGCGGCCACCCACCTTGAGGCAGTCCACCGCGGCGCGGAGGCTATCCTCGATTTCCTTGAGTTCCCCGTTGACTTCCATGCGGATTGCCTGGAACACGCGGGCCAGAAGCCCGTTCACTTCGCGGCGCTTGTCGGGGAACACCGATTCCACCACGGCCTTCATGTCGGAGGGAAGAATCTCGCGGCCCTCGCCGGAAACGCCCGCCACCATCTCGACAATGCGAGTCGCGAGCTTGAAGGCGCGATCCATGTCCGCATTCTTGCGGAGGGCCGCGGCAATCGCATCCGCGTCGGATGTCCTGAGCCATTCCTGCGCCGAGACGCCCTCGCGGCGGTCCATGCGCAAGTCGAGCGGATTGTCGCCGACAAACGTAAAGCCGCGTGCGGAATCATCCACCTGGTGGCTGCTGATGCCCAAGTCGTAGAGGATTCCGTCCAAAGTACCGGGAGCGATTTCGTTCTTGAGATCGCCAAAACGCACCGGATGCACGATAAACTTGGGTTTCACGCCGGCGAGACGCTTGGTCGCAAAGGCCACCGCCTCTTCGTCGCGGTCAAAGGCGTGGAGCGTTCCCTGTTCGTTCAGGCGCGTCGCAATCGCGTAGGAATGCCCGCCACCGCCCAGCGTGCAATCGGCATAAGTCCCGTCCGCCTTTATATTAAGGCCTTCCAGGCATTCCGCGAGCATCACCGGATCGTGGTAGAAGACGCCGTCAGTCACCCCGGCAACAGCCGCCGGAGAAAACTCTTTTGTACGCAATGCCTGTTGGGATAAACTACTTTGCGGCACTTGGACCCTCCGTCAAACCTTCTCCATAGAACGCTGCATCGAACGCGGAGACAGATTCGTTTGTCTGCAATCCGTATTCGGCATTGAAACGTTCCGGGTTCCATAGTTCAAGAGTCTTACCGCTAGCCTGCACATAAAGGACTTCGCCCTTAAGGCCTGCGTACTCCAACAAGATCTTTGGGAGTAAAATGCGATTCTGGCCATCGAGCTCCACGAATGCGGGGCAGAGGCCTCTCCGAACTAGGTCGGCTTGACGGCGGTCGGACCGGCAGTCCAGGTCCGCCATGAACTTTTCGTATTCGGGCAAGGTAAACAACCGGAGGGTACGGTCCGGGCCACGCGTGACCACGAATTCGCTCCCTTCGGCAGCCGTGAGCTGACGACGGAATTCCCTAGGGAAGGAGGACCTCCCCTTTCCATCGATAGCCGTCTGGGCTTGACCTATGAAAGACGTAAAGTTCATACTAGTTTGACACATTTTACCACAACACGTGATAAATATACCACTTTCTACCACCTTCGGCAACG
>CAMZDZ010000040.1 GCA_947305535.1 uncultured Fibrobacter sp. | reverse complement strand
AAATCGAAGGTACGCTGCTCACCATGTACGATGCCCGCCTGAGTCTCTGCAAGCAGGTCGCCGAAGAAGTCCGCGAGAACCTCTCCGACACGGTGTTCCAGTCGGTCATCCCGCGCAACGTCAAGTTGAGCGAGGCCCCGTCCCACGGCAAGCCGGTCATCCTGTACGACGTGCAGAGCAGCGGCTCGCAGGCCTACATGAAACTCGCCGAAGAGATCCTGAACAAGGAAAAATAAATTATACCATCGGCATTAAATACGCAGCGAACAGAAATTATATATTAATCAAGGATTTCAAAAAATGGGAAAAAAGTCTCTCGCTCTCGGCCGCGGCCTCTCCGACATTCTCAAGGACCATTCCTTGAACAGTGGCATCATACCCACTGAAGCCCCCACGCCGGCCCAGGAAAACGAAAAAGACAAAATCGTAGAAATCGACGTCAACCTCATCGACCCGAACCCGTTCCAGCCGCGCAAGTTCTTCAGCGACGACGAGCTCGTGGAACTCGCCGAGACCATCGAGCAGCACGGGCTTATCCAGCCGATCGTCGTCCGCAAGGTGGGCGACCGTTTCCAGATCATCAGCGGCGAACGCCGTACCCGCGCGACGAAGCTCGCCGGACTCCCAGTCATCAAGGCGCAAGTCTACGAGAACCTCGACGACAAGACGATGGCCGAATGGGCCCTCATCGAGAACATCCAGCGCGTCGACCTCAACCCGGTCGAAGTTTCAAGGTCTTATCAACAGTTGATCGATAATCACGGCTATACCCACGAAGATTTAGCCAAGATTGTTGGTAAGTCCCGCTCCGCCATCACGAACTCGCTCCGCCTTCTGAAGCTCCCGGAACAGGTGCTCACTTGGATAGTAGAAGGCAAGCTGAACAGCGGCGCCGCCCGCGCCCTCTGCAGCGACAAGGTGGAAGATCCCGAAAGCCTCGCCAAAAGGATTATCAACGAAGGACTGAACGTCCGCCAGATCGAAGCCGTCATCCGCGGGGAAGATATATATCAGACGAGAGACGAACGGTTCGACAAGCTCACCGACCTTGGCAAGGACCCTGAGCCTGCCGAAGGGGCCGACGCTTCAACAACCTCGGCGAGCCCGGCCGTTAAGAAGCCGAAGCCGGAACTGAGCGCCGACCTCAAGAATTTCGAGTCCAGGCTCGAAGGCTATTTCGGCACCAAGGTCGAGCTGAACCCGAGCGCAAGTGACCAGGCCAAGGGCACCATCGTCATCAGTTACTATTCCATGGACGACCTGACTCGCATCCAGGAACTTTTGGAGAACCGCTAGACCGTGAAATTCCTGAAGCTAAAGTTCAAGTCGTACACCATCCAGGTCATCCCGGACGATTCGCAGCAGATCAAGCAGTACCGCGTCACCGCGAAAATGCTCGCCGCGCTCCGTATCGCGTTGGTGGTGATCATCGTTTTCTCCCTCGTGTTCATCCTGCACATCGGCAAGATGACCGCGAAGATCGCCCGCTACGAGACCCTGAAAAAGACGGACGCCCAGCTCGTGAAGCTGAACGCCAACTACGAGGAGGTGCTGACCCACCTGGATTCCCTCTGGATTTTCGAGGAAAGGATACAGAACATCCTCGGGACCTTCCTGGAGAACGACTCCAACAAGATCAACAGCCTTATCGACAAGAGCAAGTTCACGCACACGCCTCCGGAAAAGATCGAAGTCGACTTCGAAGGCCTCCACGGCTGGAAAAGTTTCGAGGAAAGGCAGCGTATCGAGAGGCTCCCGAACATCTTGCCGGTCGTCGGCATGATCAGCAAGACGTTCAACGAGGAGACCGGCCACAACGGCACCGACTTCGCGGCAAAGGCTGGAAATCCCGTTTTTGCCACCGGAACGGGTACAGTTGAGTTCGCCGGCGAAAAAAGCGAGCTCGGTAATACTATAATTGTTAATCACGGGAACGGCTACGTCACTAGCTATTCCCACCTAAAGGATATGAGGACACGCAAAGGGCGCCAGGTCAAGAAGGGCGATATCATCGGCACCATCGGCAACACTGGCAACGCATCTGGACCGCATCTTCATTACACCATCACGAAGGACGGAGTTCCGCAGGACCCCGAATCCTTCTTTAACTACTAGGAGAAATCATGCCTAATAAAGAACAAGAAATCACTCAGATCGGCAACAGCATCACCATCAAGGGCGACATCCTCGGCAAGAGCGACGTCCGCGTTGCCGGCAACGTCCAGGGCAGCGTCAACATCGAAGGCGACCTCGTCGTCGAACGCACGGGCCGCATCGAAGGCGAAATCAAGGTGACCTCCTCCGTCATCGCCGGTACCGTCAAGGGCAACATCGATTGCACTGGCAAGCTCGTTCTCGAGAACTCCTCCAAGTTCGTGGGCAACATCAAGACCAAGCAGCTCATCATCCAGGAAGGCGCCATCTTCCAGGGTAACTGCAACATGGGCTCCAACGAAGTTCCTGCCGCCAAGGAAGCTACGGCTCCCGCTGCCAACGGCAAGGAAAAGATTCAACAGCCTTTCTAATATCTTCTATCTATTTATATAAATAGAAGTAGTATTGATGGTGTTGATTGTGGATAGAAAATTCGGGTTTTCGGGGTATGCGCTTGAAGATCATAGAGATATGAAACGAAAGTGTGATGTAGATTACATTGAAAACTCGAATTCTATTCACGACTTTCAACATGGATAGATGTTGAAGTTCAATCTTTGACAGCAATCCACAGCGAAGGCACAAAAAAACGTTGAGAACTGGCACAGCCGGTCAAAGAACATTTGCAAAAGCGATACATAAGCAAAATAATACAAGGCCCCTTGCGTTGTATTATCTATATTCTTAGCACGTATGATTTCGAAAGTCATCAGGATAGGACAAGTATCCGATATTCACATCGGTGAGGATGAAGGTTTTGTACAGGGCATAGACGTCCGTGCAAATTTCGAGTCCGCCTTGAAGTCGACGTCCATGAAGGACATTGACCTGCTTGTGCTGTCCGGCGATCTGGCTAACGAGGACGGGGAAGAGGGCGCCTACAAGTACGTGGCCGACCTGCTCAAGGACTACAAGGTCCCCGTGTGCGTGATTCCCGGAAACCACGACCGCCTCGACGTCATGCAAAAGTATTTCGATCTAGAGGGCAAGGTCAGGAACGGAAAGTGCTACTACCGTTACGACATTTGCGGCCGTACGCTGTTCTTCCTGGACAGCGGGTGCGGTACAGTTTCCAAGGACCAGCTGGACTGGTTGAAGGTCGAAGCGGCCAAGGTGGACGACGAGGTGCTGCTGTTCATGCACCATCCGCCGTGCCTGTGCAACCACAGGTTCATGGACTTGAAGTACGCGCTCAAGAACATCGACGAGGTTCAGGAAACGTTGTCTTCAATAAAGAATATCAAGCATATCTTTACTGGCCACTATCATTTCAATTTTCACCTGCAGTTGGCTTCGCAGCAGGAGGTGCACGTCGCGCCGTCCACGCAGATGCAGATCGATCCGCAGGCTCCCATTTTCAACCTGATGAGTTCCGCTCCGGGCTGGCAGGTTATCGAATGGGGAGAAAATTTTGTAGAAACTGGTGTTTATTTCAACTAACCCCTTGAAATATTTACCTATTTAACTAAATTTGGGGAACATTTGGCGGCTTAGCTCAGTTGGTAGAGCGTCGGAATCATAATCCGCAGGTCTGTGGTTCGAGCCCACAAGCCGCTATTACCTAAGAAGAAGAGGTGCGTATGTCAAAACGAATTCTTGTAATCTCGATCTTGATACTCACCTCTTTTTTTGTGTCCTGTTCTAAGGACAAGGCCGAGCAGAAGACCCAGCAGCAGGCCGTCGTGACCGCTCCCAAGGTCGAGGCGATTGTCAAGGTCGAAGCCTTCAACGCTCCGGCATCCCCGGTCATCAACGAGGACAAGGCCAAGATGTACGTGAAGGCAAGCGCCGCTCTCCTCGAACTCGGCGTGAGCTGGACCGACCGCATCGAGAAGGCCCAGGACAACGAGAAGGTGCAGATCCTCAATGCGTACAACGTTGCCCGTGACCAGCTCTGCGCACGCGTCGGTCTCGCCGGCATCGCCGAATACAACTGGATCACCGAAGTCGCCCTCAAGGACGAAGGCAACAAGGCCACGTTTGAGGCCGCCGGCATGAAGCTCCAGTAAGGCGGAGCGAATCCCTTTCTTGACGCCGTGCCTCTGGCACGGCTTTGTCATTTTTTGTCGCCGCTCTGAAGTTATATTTGCATGTGAAAGAAGAGGTCGTGGAATGAAGTTCCTGCATTTGGCGGATTTGCACATTGGCAAGCGGGTATGCGAGCACAGCATGCTCGACGAGCAGGTGCATATCCTCGGCGAGGTGCTGAAGGCCGTGGAGGCCGAAAGGCCCGACGCCGTGCTGGTTGCGGGCGACGTGTACGACAAGCCGGTGCCGGGTGCCGACGCGGTCGCCGTGCTCGACGACTTCTTGGTGAAGCTTTCCGCGACGGGCACGAAGGTGTTCGTCGCGAGCGGCAACCACGACTCGGCGGAACGCATCGCGTTCGGCGGGCGGCTCATGGAAAAGAGCGGCGTGCACGTGTCGCAGGTCTACGACGGGAAATTCGCGCCGGTCACGCTGCGCGACAGCGACGGCGAGGTCGACGTGTGGATGCTGCCGTTCGTGCGGCCCGCGACGGTGAAGGCCTGCCTCGAAAGCGACGAGGAGCGCGACGCGGTGAAGGACTACACGGCCGCGGTGCGCGCGGCGCTCGCGCAAATGAAATTTACGGCGGGGCGCAGGAACGTGCTGGTCGCCCACCAGTTCGTGACGGGCGCGGAACGCAGCGAGTCCGAGGAGAACGTGGGCGGGCTCGACAACGTGGACGCCTCGGTGTTCGAAAAGTTTGACTACGTGGCGCTCGGCCACATACACAAGCCGCAGAACGTGCTGAAGGGCGACGACGGCACGGTGCGGGCGCGCTACAGCGGGACTCCGCTCAAGTATTCGCTTTCGGAAGCGACCCACAAGAAGTCGATTACAGTGGTGGAACTGGGCGCGGCCGCGAATGCGGGCAATGCTGATGCCGGCGATTTGTTTGCTGGTGCTGCTGCCGGCGATTTGTTCGCGGGAAATGCCGGTGCTGGTGACTTGTTTGCAGGAAATGCTGGTGCTGGTGACTTGTTTGCAGGAAATGCTGGTGCTGGAATGCGCGCGGCCTTGAAAGTCCGCGAGATCCCGCTCACGCCGCTGCACGACATGCGCGAAATCCGCGGGACGTTCGCCGAAGTCGTCTCCCCGGAATTCCGGAATGCGCAGGTCGCCGCGGGCCAGAAGCTGGACGACTTTGTCTACGTGAAGCTCACCGACGAGAATGACGTGCCCGACGCGGCGCAGAAGCTGCGCGGCGTCTACCCGAATTTGATGATGCTCGAATACGACAACGAGCGTACGCGCAACCAGACGGATGTCGGCGTCGCGGAGGCTGTCGACGAAAAGAAGCCGATGGAACTGTTCGGCGAGTTTTTCGAGGGCCGTAACGGGCGCGCGATGAATGCGGAAGAAACCGAGTTCGTCCAGGACTTGATCAACGGCATCTGGAGGGACAACGGATGAGACCTACCAGGCTTGTGATTTCCGCGTTCGGCCCGTATGCCGAAAAGACCGTGATAGAGCTGGACAAGCTCGGGACGAGCGGGCTCTTTTTGATTTCTGGCGATACGGGCGCCGGCAAGACGACGATTTTTGACGCGATAGCCTTTGCGCTCTTTGGGACGGCGAGCGGAAGCAGCCGCAATGCGAGCGGCGACTACGCCAAGCATTTCCGTTGCCTGAACGCGTTGCCCGACACCCCGACGTTCGTGGACCTCACGTTCGCCTATGCGGGCAGGGAATACCGCGTGGTGCGCAATCCCGAATACGAACGCCGCAAGATGCGCGGCGACGGCATGACGAAGGAGAGTGCGTCGGCGACCTTCTATTACCCCGAGGGTAACGGCAAGGTCGGGCCCGCGAGCCGTACGGTAAACGGCGACAAGGCGGTGACGGAAGCGGTATACGACATCATCAGGGTGAACGGCGAGCAGTTCTCGCAGATCGCGATGATTGCGCAGGGCGATTTTTTGAAGTTGCTGCTCACGACGACGGACGAGCGTATCGATATTTTCCGCCAGCTCTTCAAGACGGACAAGTTCGAGAAGTTGCAGATTGAACTCAAGAGGCAGGCGCAGGAACTGAAAGGCAAGTGCGGCGAAAGCGAGTCGCGTGCCTGCGTGGAAGTATCGCACGTGTCATGCGACGAGAAGTCCGTTTTTGCCGACGATGTCGCGGGCGCCAAGCGTCTTGCCGCGGAAAATCGCGTTGCCGACTGGAACGAACTTTGCGAATTGCTCGAGAAGGTCGTGTGCGAGGATTCCGGCACGGTCGATGCGTTGAAGAAAGCTCTCGACGAACGTGCCGCGCGCATGACCGCGATGAACCAGGAACTCGGCAAGGCGCGTGGCATAGAAAATGCACGCAAGTCTCTTGACGATGCGAAGAAAGATTACGCCAAACTTTTGCCGGATCTTGAGCCGCTGACGGCGGCGCTCGCGGCCGCCGAGGAGCGTAAACCCGAATGCGATAAGCTGCAGGAAGAGGTCACGACCTTGAAGAACCTGCTGCCGGAATACGGCCGGCTCGAAGAAGCCCGCGGCACCATAAACGGCAAGGAACGCGAACTTGCGAGAAACAAGGAATCGCTCGAATCCAGAAAGAAGGATTTCGAAAAGAGGAACGGCGAAATCCAGAAGCTCGAGGAGGAATTCAGGGCCCTCTCCGATGCGGGCGAGAACAAGGCGAAACTCGACGCGCAACAGGAAGCTCTCGAGACGCGTAAGAAGCAGCTCGTGCAGGTGGGCGGCACGGTAAAGGAACTCGATGATGCCGAAAATGCTCTCCGCAAGGCGCAGGACGAATACCGAGATGCCGACAGGGATTACAAACAAGCTAACGACATATACGAGGCAAAAAATCGTGCGTTCCTGAACGAGCAGGCGGGCATTCTGGCCGAGACGCTCGAAGAGGGCGCTCCCTGTCCGGTTTGCGGGTCTACGGCGCACCCGCACAAGGCCTGCAAGTCGGTGGAGGCGCCGACGCAGGCGGAACTCGAGGAACTCAAGCGCAATGTCGCAAGCCTGCTCGAATCGTGGAACGCCAAGGCCGGTGTCGCCTCCAGGGCGAAAGCCGCGTGCGATGCCAAGCGCGAGGAACTCGGGAAAAAACTCGAGGAACTTTTCGGCGAATGCACCGTGGAAGAATGCAAGGAAAGAATCCGCGGGGAATTCGACAGCGTGAAATCGCAGCTGACCGAAGTCATGGCGAAACTCAGTGCCGAGAATGTTCGCGTGGCCCGCAAGGTCGAGCTGGAAAAGTCGCTTCCCGAAATCAAGGAAAAGCACGAGGAGTGCCGCACCGAAAACGAGAAGCTTGCGAAGGATGTCACGGCCGCCGAGGCGGAACTCGTAACGCAGAAAAAGCATGCCGAAGACGCGGCGAAAAAGCTCCCGTATGCGGGCAAGGCCGACGCGGAGAAGGTCATCCGCGAAAAGCAGGGCGCGGTCGCCGAACTGCAGAACGCCATCAAGCTGGCGGCCGACAGGCTGAACGCATGCAAGGAAAACCTGAAGGAGCTAGAAGGCCGGGTGAAGTCGCTCGAGGGCCAGCTGAAGGATGTGCCGCAGTACAACCTCGAGGAACTGGAAACCCAGTGCAGGGCGCTCGCGGATGAACAGCAGGCGCTCACGCAATCGTGGAAAACGGTTTCGGGAAGGCTCGAGCAGAACAGGCGCTCGCTCAAGGAAATCCGCGGGATTGCCGGAAGCCTGAGCGAACTTTCGAAGAAGCGCATGTGGGTCGAGAATCTCTCCGATACGGTGAACGGCACGCTCTCCGGCAAGGACAAGATGATGCTCGAGACCTACGTGCAGGGCGCATACCTGGACCGCATCCTGCACAAGGCGAACATGCGCTTTTTGCGGCTTTCCAACGGGAAATACGAACTGGTGCGCCGCGGGCAGGCTTCCAATAAGCGCAGCCAGAGCGGGCTAGACCTGAACGTGATCGACCATACCTGCGGCAAGCAGCGCGAGGTGAAGACGCTGAGCGGCGGCGAAAGCTTTTTGGCGTCATTGTCGCTTGCGCTCGGCCTTGCCGACGAGGTGCAGAGTTCCGCGGGCGGAATCGAGCTCGACACGATGTTTATCGACGAGGGCTTCGGTTCGCTTGACGAGGAAATTTTGAGGGTCGCCATCGACACGTTGCAGAACCTGGCGGGCAGCAACCGACTCGTGGGCATCATCAGCCACGTGGAAGGGCTCGAGAACAGGATAGACAAGAATGTCCGCGTGAAGAAGGACGCGGACAATGTCAGCCGGGTGACAATCGAGGTATAAAAAAACGGCCCCTTGAAGGGGCCTTGCTTTTTACGGGATGTCGTTGGGCATGATGCCGTACTTGCGTACTGCGTCAAGCAGGATGACTTCGGCGTCCCCGGACTTCTGCGCTTCGGCGGAGACTTCTTCCGTGAATGTCTCGCGGGCTTTCTCGTTGGCTTCCTCGAAGGTCGCGTCCTTGTTGCTGAGGAGCGTCGTTTCGACCACCTCGAGCGCGTTGCCGCCCTTTTCGGTGTGCCAGCCGATGAACATGTGGCTCGGGATGATGATGATGGCGACTTCGAACCCGATGGCTTCCAGGACCGAGGCGACCAGGTACGAGAACTCGTTGCACACGGCGTGCTTCGAGCGCAGGACTTCTATCGGGTAGTTGATCTTCTGCCCGTTGCTTCCGATGCCGTCGTTCTCCACGTACTTGATGTTGCGCTTCTGCAGGACTTCGAATACCGCCTTGACCACGCGGGAGGAGCTTTCGATGACGGTCTCGTCGTCAGCGTATTTCTGGTAGACCTTGAGCGTGCCGCCGGGGAGCTTCTTCGCGACTTCGTCCAGGATGGTGGTGATGGAATCCATGTTGGGGGTAATCCACACTCCGTTCCACCAGTTCCTGTTTTCGACTCCCAGGAGTTCGGCGCCGTTGACCTGCATGGGGTGGATGGTCGTGGGCCTAGATTCCGAGAAGAAGAGGATCTCGCGGTCGTTCTCGAGCGCGTAGGCGCGGAGCTGGTACTGCTCCTGCTTCGGGGCCGTGAGTCCGAGCAGGTAATCCTTGTCGAATTTCAGCGTGGCGCCGAGGACTATCGTGGTGTCGGGGTTCACGAACCCGGTTGTCGAGCTCGTGTCGGTGACGCCTTCTATCCATGCCTTGAGGACAATCTTCTTCCAGCGGCAGGGCACCTTGTTCTTGCTTTCGCAGGTGTTGCGGACCGATATGCCGACGGGTACGGGAATCGCCTGCCCGTCCTGGTTCTCGAAATCCTTGTACATCAGCGCGTACTGGTCGGCGAACGCGCCGTAGATGTCGTCCTTGGCCAACAGCACGGCGGCGTCGAGGGTCCGGATGACGTTCTGCGTGTAGATGTCGTTGTAGATGCTGTCGTAGAGCTGGTCGTAAAGGGAGTCGTAGTCGGCGTCCTTCAGGCTGTCGAGCAGCGATTCGCGGATGGAGTCCATCCAGTTCTCCGAGTAGGTGTTGTCGAAGAGGATGTTGTAGATGGTGTCCACGTAGGGTTCCGCGTAGAGGCTGTCCCAGAGCGTTTCCGTGACTTCCGAGCGGATGGCCTTGGCCAGGGAATCGACATTGACTTCCTCGGCATCCTTACCGGCGATACCGTCCTTGCCGTCTTCGCCGGAGCAGGCCGTGAAGGCGATTGTGAAAGCCGTGAATGCGGCGATTGCAAAGAATGAAAATCTGGAATGTGCGTTCATGGGTTCTCCTTCTGTCTACCGTCAGCGCTTTTTGCGCTTGCCGATGACTTTGTTGTAAACTTCGATCTGGCGGGCGATAATGCCGTCCCACGTGAAGCATTCGTCGATGCGCCTGCGGGCGCCCTCGAGCAGGCTCACGGTAAGCGAGCGGTCGCTGGCGATGCGCTTGAACGCGTCGGCCAGGGCTTCGGGGTCCTTTTCGGGGACGAGGATGCCCGACTTGCCGTCCACGACGACATCGGGGATTCCGCCCACGTTGCTCGCGACGATGGGCAGGCCGAGCTCCATCGCCTCGATGAGCACGACGCCGAGGCCCTCGGTGTCGCCCTTGTGGTCGACGATGGCGGGCAGCACGAAGACGTTCGCCGTGCTGTATTCGTGCGCGAGGTCTTCCGGCGAGAGCTTGCCGGTGAACACGACGTGCGGGTACTGCGCGGCATGCTGCTTGAGCTTTTCGGTGAGGTCGCCCACGCCGACGATGCGGATTTCGAACTTGTCGGCGGGCAAGAGCTTTGCGGAGTCGATCAGGTAGCGGATGCCCTTGCGCTCGATGTGTCGCCCGACAAAGAGGATCTTGAACTTGCCGTCCACCGCATGCGGGACGATGCTATTTTCCCCCGAACCTCGAACCTCGCGCCCCGAACCTTCTCTCTCGTCTAACGTCGTCCCATACGGGCTCCATTCCACGTCGACGTTCCGGATGGCCTTGATCTTGCCCGCGGTGAAACTCGAGTTGGCGAACACCGCCTGCGCCTGTCCGATGGCGAACTTCAGCAGGGGCTTCACCCACTTTTTCTTGCGGATGAGCAGCAGTTCGGCGCCGTGGAAGTTCAGCACCAGCGGGATGCGGAGGAGCTTCGCGGCCCCGAGCGCGATGTAGGCGTGCGGGAACGGCCAGTGCGCGTGGATGACGTCGGGCTTCCACTTGCGGCAGATCTTGAGGCACTTGAAGAACCCGCTGATGATGTAGGGGATGGCGAGGAGCTGCAGCCAGGGCCTGCTTGCCATCTTGGAGGGTGCGCCTTCCTCGTGGGTGAGGATTTCCCAGCCTGCCGGGGCGTAGCGGAAACGGTTCACCCGCGTGCCGTCGATTTCGTGGCTTTTGAGCCCCTTGTATGCCGGGGCGAGCACCTGGATGTCGACGCCCGCCTTTTTGAGGTGCGCGACGGAAGTCCGGAGCCAGGGGACTTCGGCGTCTTCGTGGTATCGGGGGTAAACGGAACCGATGACTAGGACTTTCATGTACTTGCCGTTGCCGTCCTGTTTTGCATGTCCTGGATACAGGCGGGGTATACGATGGGGGTCACGAGGGTCGAGAGGATCTCGGAGACGTGCGGGAAATTGTTGATGTTCGCGGTCTGTTCGATACGGCCCTTGACGCGCATCCAGCCTTCCACCTTCGAGTCTAGAAGCAGCATGCCCAGTCCGGCCTCGTTCTCGATAAACCCGATGATGTCGCAGCCGCGGTTGTTCTTGGCCAGCGCCTCCATGAAGATTTTCCAGAATTTGAGGTTGTCCTCGGCATTTTCGAACTTTCTTGCAATCTGGCTAAAGTTAAACTCAAGGTACACGAACGAGGTGTTGTCCTCGTCGCTGCGTATAATTTCTTCCTGGCACCGGCGTTCAAATAATTCCTTCGTGTAGATGGAAATATTGAATCGGTATTTTCCAATCAAATTGAAGAGCTGTTCCTTCATCATCGATTGGAATTTAGTCTATTTTTTGGGTATGCAGAGATTGATCAAGTTAAAAAAAGTGCTGAAGAACAGTGTTTTGGCTTCGGCGGTGGAAGGATTCAAGACCCTGAAGGTCTCCCTGGGCAAGTACCGCCCGCTTTCCCCTGCCGAAATCGAGGTTCTCGAGAAAAACGGCAACCGGTGCGACGACTGGTCGAAAGTCCTGGTGGAGCCCGCCTTTGTCCCGAACCGCATATACCGTTCCGTGTTCATGGGCGATGTCTACCTGCCCGCGTTTTTCGGCACCCTCCTTTTGCCCGGCGACGTCTCGTTCCAGACGGGCATTTACGACAGTCTCGTGCATAACTGCATTATCGAAAACGCGCTCGTCTACAAGGTCGCGACGCTCAGCAACGCGCTCGTCCGCCGCGGCGCCGTCGTCCAGAACGTGGGGGCGCTTGTCGGCAACGGCAAGATAAACTACATGATGGGCACGGGCATTTCCGTGGGCAACGAGATGGGCGGCCGCATGGTGTACGTGTTCCCCGAGATCACGACGGACCTGGTGGACGTGCAGCTCTTCCACAAGGCCGACGAGGCGACGGAAGCCGCTTTCAAGGAACAGCTCATGGCGTACCGCGACGACTGCGTCATGCCTTACGCCATCGTGGGCAAGGGCGCCGTCGTGAGCAACACGAACATCGTGCGCAACAGCTGGATAGGCGAGCACGCCCGTGTCGAGGGCGCCGCCAAGGTACGCAATTCCATCATCATGAGCTCGCTCGAGCATTCCACGCACGTCTACGAC
This sequence comes from uncultured Fibrobacter sp., assembly GCA_947305535.1. Lineage (GTDB taxonomy): Bacteria > Fibrobacterota > Fibrobacteria > Fibrobacterales > Fibrobacteraceae > Fibrobacter. Next base: position 4,740 of record CAMZDZ010000040.1, on the reverse strand, counting down.
TCCGTGATTCTCGAGAACTCCAACCTGCAGATGGGCGTGAGCGTCCATACCGGCGCCGAGATCCAGCGCTCGGTGCTCATGGAGCGCTGCAAGGTGGGGAGCAAGGCCATCGTCAAGTCCTCCATCGTGGCGCCATGCTGCCATATCGAGGAGGCCGAGGTGAACTGCTCCTACGTGGGGCCGATGACGCAGATGCACCACCATTCGCTTTTGATTGCCGCACTGTGGCCGGACGGCTGCGGCAACCTGGGCTACGGTGCGAACGTCGGCAGCAACCACACGGGCCGCATGCCCGACCAGGAAATCATGCCCGGGCAGGGCATGTTCTTCGGGCTCGGCGTGAACATCAAGTTCCCCGCCAACTACCGCGAGTCGCCGTTCACGATCGTCGCGAGCGGCGTGACGACGCTGCCGCAACGCCTCAAGTTCCCGTTCTCGCTTATCCGCCCCGGCGACCCGCAGCTGATGGGCGTGCCTGCGCGTCTGAACGAGATTATCCCCGGCTGGAACTACGCGAGGAACGCCTATGCCATGGACCGCAACGCCTACAAGTACGCGCAGCGGGGCAAGGGGGTCGTGGCGCCTTCGTTCTACAACATGTATAGCGCCGAGACCGCCCGCTACGTGTTCGAGGCGTACGGCCGGTTGCAGGTCACGTCGGTGCGCGATCTGTACACCAAGAACGACATCGACGGACTCGGCGAGAACTTCATGCGCGAGAGTGTGCGCCAGGATGCGTTGCGCACCTACAGGGAATATCTGGAACGCTACGTGCTCGACATGCTGATATCGCTCGTGGAAAACGACGGGTCGCTTGCTGCGCAGACTCCGCGCGAGCAGCGCCGCCTGGTCGCTGGCGACGTGAACAAGGACATCGTCCGCGTCGTGCCGCTGCCGGACACCTTCGAAGACGTGGTCAAGCGCTTCCGCACCCTCGAGAAGGACTGGTTCGACCGCGTGGGTCACGGGCTCGACCGCGACAGCGCGAGAGGCCGTGAGATATTCGACGACTACGACAGCGCTCACCCGGTGGACGCCGCCTTCGTGGAATGGGAGAAGACCCGCTTCGAGGAATCCATCCGCCGCCTGAACGCCGTGGCCAAGAGCGTGAAGCCGGAAGGGTAGCGCTCCGGTGGAACCGTTGTTGCTCTACATACTGCTCGGTGTCGAGGTCGCGCTGCGCGTGGCGCTCGAAGTGCGCGAACGCAGGCTGACCCAACTCCGCGGCGGCGTGTTCGCGGTGCTCCGCGTCGTGCCGCTTGTAAACGACATCGTGCCGCTGCCCGAGACGCGCAAGGCGCCTGCACCGTCCGCCTTCGCCGACAAGCACGAGGAGGGGCACAGGAGCCTGCATCACGGCATCCTGCGCGGCATCTTCAAGATAGTCCTCCTGATACTGGCGGTGTGGTTCCTGGCGGCGATGCTCACCCGTTTCGGCCTTTCGATTTACGAAGCGGTGCTGTGGCTGCACCTGGTCGCGGTTCCCTTCCGCGCGATATTCCACCTTTACTGCTGGAACCAGGAATACGAGGCCGACGCCTACGCGATGAAGCAGCTCGGCAAGGGCAACGCCAAGAACGCCCTGCGCGACCTGGCCCTGTGCGAAATTCCCTACACCAGGCTGTTCGCCGTCATGTACCGCGAACACCCGACCGCGCCGCTTCGCCAGCGCCGTCTTTTGGGGAAATAATTTAAGCTTTCGTTGACCGTTACTTGGCGAGGTGCAGCTTGCGCAGCACCTTGCCGAGCAGCTCGTTCAGTATGTCCTTCGCGTCCTTGCTGCCGAGGAAGCGCTGGATGATGAGCGTGAGCGTGAAGAGGCCGATGCCCGCGGCGCAGGCGTAGATGACCAGCACCACGAAGCCTGTATTGCGGACAAACTCGCCGGAAACGTGGTCGAGCCCGATGGCGGCCACGATCATGATGCCGAACGCGACGAGCGCGCGGAACATGTTCAGCAGGGCGTCCTTCATGCCGTCGGTGCCGTTCTTCTTGGCCCACATGAAAATCATCGAGAGCACCTGCAGTATGGCGCCCGTGGCGCCGATGATGGGAACGCTCTTGATGCCGAGACCCACTTCGGGGGCGCCGAGCAGAATGTAGGCGGGGATGGTCGCGGCAAAGATGCCGGTGTTCAAAAGCGTGGGCACCCACATGCGTTCGCAGGCGTAGAAGCTGCGCACGAGCACCGCCTGCAGGCAGAGCCCGAGGCTTACGGGCAGGTACCAGCGGAGGATTTCGGAAATCGCCTCGGTCGTTTCGCGCTGGAAGGCTCCGCGTTCAAAGAGGATGCGCACCGCCGGGAAGCTGAGCGCCCACACGGCGACGACGGCCGGAATCAAGATGCAGAACATGCGCGAGAGGCTCTTCCAGATTTTCTGGTTGAGTTGTGCGAAGTCGCCCTCCTTCACGAGGCGGGCCATGTCGGGATAGCTCGTGACCGACACGGAGAACCCGAACACCGCCACCAGCGTGTACATCACGCGGTAGGCGTAGTTGAGGCTAGAGATGCCGCTGGTGCCGAAGTTCGCGCCGAAGCTACGGATGATGAATTCGAGGCCGAACATGGAGCCCACGCCGAGCGACATCGGGAGCATCATCTTGAAGTAGCGCACGATATCGGGATGGGTCGGCTGCACCAGGAACTCGTAATGCACGCCGCCACGCCGGGCGCCGAAAATCTGGAGGGCGAAGAACCCGATGAAGGCGCCCACCGGCACGCCCCAGGCGAAGCCTTCGAGGCCGAAGTCCGTGCCGGTGTACTTGCCGAGCGCGACGCCCAGCGCACCGCCGCCCACGATCGCCACGTTGTAGATGAGGCCAGTGAGCGAGGGAATCAGGAACTGCTTGCGCGTATGCTGCACGGCAACGAGGATGCTGCCCACGAAGATGAACACCTGGCCGGGCAGGATGATGCGGCCGTAGTACGTGGCGCGCTCGATAAGTTCCGGCGTGGCGCCATCGACGGTCAATAACTGCAACAGTTCCTTCATCCAGATGAACGCGGGAACCACCAGGATCAATAGCGCGATGCCGAACGTGTTCAATACGTTGCTGAAGAACTTCCATCCGCCCTTCTCGTCGCCGGCGACTTTATAGCCCGTGAAAATCGGGATGAAGATGATGGAGAGGAACCCGGTACTGACAACATGGTTCAGGATGTCGGGAATCATGAACGCGAGGTCGAGCGCGTTCTTCTCGAGCGAGACGCCCGCGGCATGGGCGAGCAGCATCTCGCGGAAAATCCCGAGCACGCGGCTCAGGAGCATGCTAACGGCGACGATAATAGCGGCTTTGTTCATAATTAGACGAGAGAGGGTAATGGGGCCTCGAACCTCGAGCCTGTAAAAAGTAGTAATATGTAAAAGGGGCATTTCCCCTGGCCTCTGGATTCTAACCTCTATCCCCTTTTTATATCTTTACGGCATGAAGAAGAAAAACCTTATTGCCGCAATCCTTTCGTTGGCAGCGTTTTCGTTTGCCGCCAATGTCCAGGTTCTCCCTCCCTCCGGTGCCGAATTTGCCACGGACGCTCCCAACATGGTGCAGTCCATCGTGCGAGCCGCTGTCGGCCAGACGGGCAACACTCCCGTGGAATCCGGGGCGGACGTCCAGCTCCGCACATCCCTGATGACCATGGGTTCCTCCATCGTCGTGGTCTGCGAGCAGGTGAAGGACGGGGCCGTTGTCGGGACCGGCAAGGAAAAGGCTTCTTCCGTCGAAGACCTTGACGTGGCCATCGAAAGCGCGACAAAGCAGGCGCTCGCCAACCTCGGCGACGACGCGGGCGCCAATTCGCAGGCCTACGCCCCCGAACCGAGCTCCACGAGCGAACCGCAAGTGGTGTACGTGGTGCCGGTCGAGCATCCCCGCAGTTCCGGCGAAGACCCGAACGACAACTTTGCCCACAAGCGCCCCACCCGCAACTACGTGAGCTACGGTTTGGGCATGGCCATGTGGCACAACTACGACTTTACCGACAAAGGCTGCAGCAAGTACGAAAATAGCGGCGACTGCCACAAGGTCCGCGATACCGACATGTCCTGGGATCAGGCCTTCGTCTTCCACTATGCGCGCATTTTCGAGACGGCCCCGCACGGCGCCATCACCATCGTGAACAACATGAACATCACCTTCGGCGATGAATGGGAATGGCACGAGACGTTCCTGATTGGCGGGCGCTTCTTCTTCAGTACGGGCTCGCTGACGCCGTACGTGGGCGCAGGCATCGGTCTCGGCATTCAGATGGACGACCATTACTACGATAGCGACGAGTCGTTCGCCATCGGTCTTGCCGGCGGTGCCGAACTGGGCATCATCTTCTTCCGCAATTCCTCGGTCCAGCTTGAAATCGGTGCCGCGTGGGATGCCCTGTGGGACGGCTTCGAGAGCTTCGACCGCCGCTTCGGTGCAGGCAGCGCCTATATCGCCATCAACTACTAGCAGTTTTCTTGGCTTGACATTTAAAACGGCAGCAGGCTAGTCCCTGTTGCCGTTTTTGCAATTTTTCAGCCGTAAGCTACACGTCGCCGATGTCGCCGGTGTCGATGAAGTTCCTGATGGCGCGGGAGATGCGCATGCTGCAGAAATTCGGGCCGCACATGCTGCAGAAGTGGCTGCTCTTCGCCTGGCTGCCGGGGAGCGTCTTGTCGTGGAATTCCATGGCCTTTTCGGGGTCGAGGGAAAGCGCGAACTGGTCGTTCCAGCGGAAGTCGAAGCGGGCGCGCGAAAGGGCGTCGT
>CAMZDZ010000039.1 GCA_947305535.1 uncultured Fibrobacter sp. | reverse complement strand
CGAAGAATTCATGCACGCCGAACGCGCAGTCCTCCACAGCGAAGGCGAAAAGAACTGCTGGCTCGAAATCACGCTGTCCGAAGGCAAGAACCGCGAAATCCGCCGCATGCTCGCGCACCTCGGCTACGAAGTCATGCGGCTCGTGCGCATCCAGTTCGACAACTATACTTTAGGCGACCTGAAGCCCGGCGAAATCAGGCCTCTGGCTAAGCCGAACTGATTTTCCGGATTTCACAGGAACCGTTTACTTGTGGTTTGCTGTATAGCTCTGCAGGTATTCTTCCATTTCACGGATGTAGATACGGCAGATGGTCGAGAGCATGAAGTTTTTCTTGACGATATAGCCGATTTCCATGGTGCGGTCGCTTTCGCCCTTTGCATCCTTGAAAGGCACGGCCACGTAATCCGAACCGTTGATTTCTTCGCTGATGATGCCCGAGCAAAGCGTGTAGCCGTTCAGGCCCACCATCAAGTTCAGCATGGTGGCACGGTCGTTCGCCTTGATGGTACGGTGATATTCATTTGTACTCAAGATCTCTTCGGCGAAGTAGTAGCTACCGCTCTCGCTCTGTTCAAAAGAGAGGCAGGGGTACTCCGAAAGGTCGGCCAGGTTCACCGACTTGCGCTCGGCAAGCGGATGACCCCTCCACATGTAGGCATAGGCCTGGCAGTCGATCAGATGGTGGAATTCCAGGTCGCGTTCCTTGAGCAGATAGGTGATGTACTTGCGGTTAAAATCGCTCAGGTAAAGCACGCCTATCTCGCTCTTGAGCGACGACACGTCGTCGATGACTTCCTTGGTCTTCGTTTCGCTTATCGCAAAGTCGTAATCGTCAAGGTTGAACTTCTTGACCATCTCGACAAAGCTCTTGATTGCAAAGGAATAATGCTGGGTGGACACGGCAAACTTCTTGCGCTGCGCCTCGCCCTTGCTGTAGCGTTCGCGAATCGTCTCGTAATGGTGGTACAGCTGGTTCGCCTGCGCAATGAACTCCTCACCCGCCGCCGTGAGCGAGACACCGCGACTCGTGCGGTTGAAAATCACGATGCCGACTTCCTCTTCAAGGTCGCGGATAGCCGCAGTCAGGGACGGCTGAGAAATAAACAGCGTCTCGGCGGCCTTATTGAAGGAGCCGACCTTGGCAATGCCGATTGCGTAGCGTAGTTGTTGTAGCGTCATGGATAAAAAACCTTTTTCCTATAACAATAGTAGGAATGAATATAGAACAATTCCGCCTATCGGTCAAGTGATTTTATAAAAAAAAACTATAGCTCATCCCTTTTTAACGGAAAAGTCCCGCAAGCTAAAAGCTTACGGGGCTTATGGTGTATATGGAAATTCTACTCTAGAGGCTCGCCCTAGTTCTCGGCGCGCAGCTGCTTGGCCGCGGCGACCAGGTTCTTGAGGCTTGCGGTCGTCTCCGTCTCGCCACGGGTCTTGAGGCCGCAATCGGGGTTCACCCAAACGTTCTCCTGCGGGACCTTGTCAAGAATCTTGTGGAGCGTACCCACGATTTCTTCGACGGAGGGAACGCGCGGCGAGTGGATGTCGTACACGCCCGGGCCCACCTGCGTCTCGAAATGCGCCTCGTTGAGCGCGTCGAGCAGCTTGAGGTCGGAACGGCTCGCCTCGAACGTGATGACGTCGGCATCCATGGCGTCGATGTCGCGGACAATGTCGTTGAACTCGCTGTAGCACATGTGCGTGTGGATCTGCGTCTCGGGCTTGACCTTCGCGTGCACCAGGCGGAACGCGGGGATGGCCCAGTCGAGGTATTCCTTGTGCCAGTCGCTCTTGCGCAGCGGCAGCTTTTCGCGGAGAGCGGCCTCGTCAATCTGGATAATCTTGATGCCGTTCTTCTCGAGGTCCAGGACCTCGTCGCGGATGGCAAGGCCGATCTGCTGGGCCTGCGTCTTGAGCAAGATGTCTTCGCGCGGGAAGGACCAGTTGAGGATTGTCACGGGGCCGGTGAGCATGCCCTTCACGGGCTTGTTCGTCTGCTGCTGCGCGAACACGGACCATTCGACGGTGATGGGCTTGCTGCGGTGGATATCGCCCCACACTACGGGAGGCTTGACGCAGCGCGTGCCGTAGCTCTGCACCCAGGCGTTCTGCGTGAAGATAAAGCCGTCGATCTGCGTACCGAAATATTCCACCATGTCGTTGCGTTCGAATTCGCCATGCACGATCACGTCGAGGCCAATGCTTTCCTGGAGCGCGATGCATTCCGCGATTTTCTTCTGGTTGAACGCCACGTACTGCTCGCGGGTGATTTCGCCCTTCTTGAAGGCGGCGCGGTTCGCGCGGACTTCGGCCGTCTGCGGGAACGACCCGATGGTCGTCGTGGGGAACGCCGGGAGCCCGAAGACTTCCTTCTGCACCTTCTTGCGGTCGGCGCGGGACGGGCTACGCACGAAGTCGGCATCGCCGAGGGCGGCCAGCGCGGCCTGCACTGCGGCATTCTCGTTCACGCGGGCGGCGGCAAACAGGGCCTTGTTCTTTTCGAGGGCGGCTGTATCGGCATTCGCGAGGTCGGCAAGTTCCACGAGCTTTTCTTCGGCGAAGGCGAAGTGCTTCAATGTTTCCGCAGGGAGCTTCTGTTCGGCGGCAACGGTGTACGGCACGTGCAGCAGCGAGCAGGAAGTGCCCACCACGACATTGGCGGCGTCCACGGACTTCTCGATTTCGGCGAGGAGGGCGTTCTTCTGCGCGTAATCGGCGCGCCAGATGTTCTTGCCGTTCACCACGCCCGCAAAGAGGACCGTGTTCTTCGGGAAGCCGGACTTGACGAGTTCAAGCGACTTGAGGCCTTCCACGAAGTCGAGACCGATGCCGTCGAAGCCAAACGAAACGACATCCTGGTAAACGTCGCGGATATCGCCGAAGTAGGTCTGCAACAGGATCTTCGCAGAGGTCTTCGCATGCACCTGTTCCAGCAAGAAGGCGTAGATAGACTTGAAGAGCTGCTTTTCTTCGTCGTTCACGTCGAAGACGAGGGCGGGCTCGGCGAAGGCGATCCATTCCGCACCCGCGGCCGAGAGCTGTTCCACCAGCTTAAGGTAAGCGTTCACGGCGGAAGCGGCAAAGGTGCCAGCCTTCTTGTTGCCGTTGTAGCGGGCCAGGCGCAGGAACGTGTAGGGGCCGACAAGGCTCGGCACGGTCTGGATGCCGGCGGCCTTGGCCTCGTTGTATTCCTGGAGGGGCTTCACGTCGCCGGAGAGGGCCAGTTCGGTAGAATCGTCCAGTTCGGGAACAATATAGTGGTAGTTCGTGTTGAACCACTTCTTCATCGGGAGGGCCTTGACGTCACCCTTGGCGCCCTGGTAGCCGTGGGCCGCGGCAAAGTACGTCTCGAGGGCGGAAAGTCCGAGTTCCTTGTAGCGGGCCGGAACGGCACCGAGCAAGAATGCGGTGTCGAGAACGTTGTCGTAGAACGAGAAGTCGTTGGACGGGATGAACGAGATTCCGGCGGCCTTCTGCTTCTGCCAACCGTACTGGCGGATTTCCGCGGCGGTCTTCTGGAGATCCGCTTCGGAAACCTCGCCTTTAAAGAACTTTTCACTAGCAAACTTGAGTTCGCGGGCCTTGCCGATGCGCGGGAAGCCAATAACCGATGTCTTCTTTGCTGTCATATTCATTTACCTACCTTTTTTACATGTTTTTCTTGAACGCTCCCAAATATATCCACTTTTTTGAAATAGGTAAAATACTATTTTTTGTGTGTTCACCATAGTTTAAAGCTATGATAAAACAAAACAAAGGAGATGCCCGGTCAAGCCGGGCATGACAACGAGAATCCATGACATTACAACAACTTAAATACGCCATCGCCGTAGCCGACACACTGAACATCACCGAAGCGTCCAAGCGCGTCTTCATTTCGCAGCCGAGCCTGACCGCGGCCATCCACGAGCTCGAAGAAGAGATGGGCGTCACCATCTTCAACCGCAGCAACAAGGGCGTCACCATAACAAACGAGGGTGACGAGTTCCTCTCGTATGCGCGCCAGGTGCTGGAGCAGGCTGCCCTCCTCGAAGAGCACTACAAGGGCGGCGAAAACGGCAATACCATCTTTTCGGTCAGCTGCCAGCACTATTCCTTCGCCGTGAACGCCTTCGTCGATGTCATCCGCAAGTTCGGCGGCCCGAGCTACGACTTCACGCTCCGCGAGACGCAGACAAACGAGATTATCGACGACGTCGCCAAGATGAAGAGCGAAATCGGCGTTCTCTACCTCAGCGGAAAGAACGAGAAGGTCATCCGCAAGCTGATGCAGAAGAGCAACCTGGTATTCGAACCGCTGTTCACTACCCCGCTACACGTTTTCATGTCGTCCAGGAACCCGCTCGCACAAAAGGAACGCATCACGCTCGCCGACTTGAAGCCCTACCCCTACCTGACTTACGAACAGGGCAACTTCAACTCGTTCTACTTCGCCGAGGAACCGCTCACCGCTATCGACTTCGACTGTCCGCGCAACATCAAGGTACGCGACCGCGCCACGCTTTTCAACCTGCTCATCGGCCTCGACGGATACACTATCTGCTCGGGCGTCATCAGCCACAAGCTGAACGGCAGGGACATCATCGCAAAGCCGCTCGCCGTCTTCGACAAGATGACCATCGGCATCGTGACTCGCAAGGGGATTGCGCTATCGCGATACGCCAAGGAATATATCTCCGCACTAAAGAAGCACTGCAAGTAAGTTCGTACCCTTTTTTTATTATAATTGGGAGCATGTCGATTATTTCCATGACCGGATTCGGCAAGAGCGAATCCACACTGAACGGCGTCAGTTGCGTTATCGAAGTGCGCAGCGTGAACAGCCGATTCCTCGAAATTTCGAGCAAGATTCCCAAGAACTTCGCATACCTGGAAAACGACCTGAAGGCACTTGTCAAGGACAAGCTCGCCCGCGGTTCGGTGAACATGAGCATCACCCTCGGCGAAGGCAACGTCGGGAACATCCCTGTCTGCTATAACGAGGCGGCCATTTCCAAATTTGTCGAAATCACGAAGGCCATGCAGGCCAAGTACGGCATCGCCGGCGAAATCAAGCTCGAGCATGTGCTTTCCATCCCCGAGGTGCTGCAGTTCACGGACGCAGGCGCCGACAACGAGGCCTGGGAAAAGCACCTGAAGGCAGAACTGAACAAGGCGCTGGACGGCGTCATCGCCATGCGCGAAAAGGAAGGCGCGAACCTCGCCGCCGACCTGGAAAAGCGAGTCAACCACCTGAACGCCGTGCTCGACAAGGTCGAAGTGCTCGACCCGCAACGCATCGAAACGTGGAAAGTCAAGTTCCGCGAACGCATCAACGCGCTCATGAAGGATAGCGAAATCGACGACGTGCGCCTGCTGCAGGAAGCATGCATCATGGCCGACAAACTCGACATCCACGAAGAGATTACGCGTTTCCGCAGCCACAACAAGCTGTTCCTCGACGCGCTCCGGAAAGGCGGCGCCCAGGGCAAGAACCTCGGATTCATTCTCCAGGAAATGGGCCGCGAGGCAAACACGCTTGGGACCAAGTGCCAGAGCGCAGAAATCGCTGCACTCGCCATCGAACTCAAGAACGAGATCGAATGCATCCGCGAACAGTCTCTTAACATCGCATAAGAGATGCCCGGCCAAGCCGGGCATGACATACCTCTGCGGGATATATAACCGCAATACAGCGCGCGTTAATAGCGCGCTTTATTTCTTGGATTTTTTCTTCTTATCCTTCATCTGGACGCGGCGCGTCCCGGAACGCAGGCGCTCCCACGGGGCAAACGACGTGATCGGGAAGAAGAACACGAAGAACCAGGCCACCAGAACCACGTAGCAAAGTGCCGCATGCAGCCACGACGCGGAATCGGCACCATCGGCATTGGACTCGACAATCGCCACGGCAAGCAGCAACGCGCCGACAAGCACGGGCACGAGCATCTGCTTGGCGGCCTTCACCAGGGCCCCGGCCTGCGGGACTCCGGCCCCGAGGTGTTTGCCGACCACAAGCGCGAACGCCATGGAAACGGCAAACGCGAATATCGAGAACGACGCCCACCAAAATCCCACCGGCTCCGTTCCCCCGCAAAGCCTCAACAGGCCCTCAAGGAAAAGGCCGCACAGGACAAACGGGAAAAGCGCACAGGCAACGGAGTTCTTGACAAACAGGAACAGCGCCAGGGCGACCAGGGCGAACACCCCGAACATCGGGAGCACCACGCCTTCGCCGCCGTCAAGCACGAACAGCGCGGCAAGGCAAACAGCCGTCGAGACAACGGACGCGACTCCCGCGCGCACGCCGCCAAAGACAAAGAGCATCGCGATGCAGGCCACCGCAGCGACAGAGGCATACTGGGTGGTGGCAAAAAAGCCACCCACAGAATCAACCTCGGCGAACCACATGCCGAAAGCCTCCGAAGCAGAAAGCGGGAGCGACACAAAATCCTGCCAGCCCGTCGCCACAAAGGAAACGGTCGCAATCACCATCACAACAAGGGCAATCAGCCTAAAGCGAAGCATCAGCTCCAAAAATTTCTGAACCTTACCAGGCTTTTCGCGCAAATCCATATTTTACCTCGAGATCAATAGTTTCTGTTTTTTCTTCCAGGTTTTCCCTGCAAACTCGTCAGTGCGTTCAACTTCGCTCTTGACCACGTAGTGGTAGAGCCCGTTCGCAAGCATATTGCCATGGTTGTCGCGTCCATCCCAGGTCGTCAACCCGGAAATGGCGTTCTTGATAACCTTGACCAATTTTCCGTTCTGGTTATAGATAAAGATGTTCACCTTCGAAGGCCTGTTCACGGCGAAGTTCTTGAAGTAGAAGATGGTCCCCTTCTTCCCCATCGGGTTCGGCACGTTGAACACATCGGCCAGGCCAGACTCCATGTCGTCCGTGATGTCCACGGTCACCGACTTTTCGCCGCGGTTGCCCAGCACGTCGTAGGCCACGGCATTGAACACGTAGCGGCCGGCCGGGTAAAGTTCCTGCGCGAAGTTCATCCTGACGACCGCCCGCCTGGATGTCTGCTCCAGGTACGGATACGGGTGGAACGGGGTCTGCCATCCCTCGATTTCAAAAGAAATACCTTCATCCGCCTGTTCGCGGAAATCCAACGCGGTGGAATCCTCGAACACGACCTGCAAGCACGCGGGCGTCTGCAGCTTGACAACCTGCCCGTCGGCAAAGTCAGAAGACCTTCCTCCGTTAAAACAGGACTGGATACGGATTGTCGGGGGCGTTTCGTCGTGGATGGAATCCGCATACGTGGACATTCCCGAAATGACAATCCCTTCCTTCCAGTGACGCGAAACGGGTTTCACGTTGTTGGAGTACGCCCACGCCTGGAATTCAACAGACGTGTCGCCGAACGCGAGCTTACGCGGAGTCACAAATTCAACGCTGAAGCGGCCTCCCGTCACATCGACTTCCTCGGAATAGATCAGCGCACCGTCAAACGGGACGTTCAAAGTATCCTTAACCGAGGGGACGGAATCGTTTTGGAAGCCCATGTACATTTTCTTCTTGTAGCGCCCTTCGCGCAACGAAAGCTGGATCTTGCCGTTGTCCACACCCTTCACGGTACCGCTCAACTTCACCTTGTCCAGAGCCTTCAGAGTGTCAATTTCCTTATCCAGGGTGATTCCGCCCTGTCCATAAGGCATCATGATCACAGGTTCGCCAAACAGCACGTAGTGCCCGGTATTGTAGCGGTAGCTTTTCTCCATTCCGGCCGCGTTCTTTGCTTTCAGGAACGCTTCGCCAATGGTCACCACCGAATCAAACAGGGCGCTCATAATAAAACGCTTGGCAAAGGCTTCGTTGTGGGTCGCGAAAGTCTCTCTCGTCGCGCCGACGGCGGCAATGCCGCCCACATCCGGGGAAACGACAAACGAGTGCGTCAGGGACACGGTCTTACCGTTGTCGAACCTGGACGTCGAGCACGAGAACGAGTTCAGGATGGTATAGAGCTTCTTGTTGAACAGCCTCGTGATATAGGAGGTCTTGAGCAAGCCCTCGGAGGCCCAGTCAGTCACGGAAGCATGGCCAAAGTAGTTCGTCATCAGGGCGCCCTGGTTCAATGCGTCCACCATGTGCTGGGCGGCATCCTTCTTCTGCCCCGCGGCGTCTTCCTTGTAGTTCAGCAGGTAAATCTTTTTCTGGTTCCAGCGGTAGTTCTTCACCCTGGAGGCGCTATCGATCAGCGTAGCGATCCTCTCGTGGATTTGAGTATGGGTCGTCTTGTCCAGAATGTTTCCGTTCCTCGCATCGTCCGCTGCGGAAATAAGCGTCGAGCGCCAGGAAGAATGGTCGTACTGGCCCATCTTCTCGTAGTCCATCGCCTTTTTCAAGTAATTGCGCACTTCCGACTCGTCGACAACAGTCAAGCGCCCCACGGCAAGGTCGACATCGTCGGAACCGTAGATGGCGACATGCCCGGAATCCAGGACACCGAAGAAATCGTCCGTAACGGCAGCTTCCCTTTCAAAAGGCGGAATGAAGTTCTTCGGGAAGCGGGAGTTGAACCCGCGATAGTCGTAATGCCCGTAGCCGACCAGAAGGACATACTTGAGGTTCGGGCAGATGTTCCTCGCGTAGGCGAGATAGTTGCGAATGGCGACCGGGGAAAGCGAACCGCCCTTGTAGTAACGATAAATATCCTCGACCAGGACGACCGTCGTCTGGAACGAGGTTATGGCAGAGCCTTCCGAGCGGAACTGGGCCAGTTCGTAGGCCGCAGAAGCGAACTCGGTCGGGGAAATAATCAAGTATTCCGTTTTGTTGTTGATGGCGGCGAGATTCTTGAGAGCGCCGGAAGCGTGCACCGGTATACCGGAAACGGAAATATTGGAACCGTTGCGGTAGACACCTTCGCGGTACAGCATGTAACGGACATCCTCGCCAGCGGAAATGCTGTCCTTCGCAAAGCCGTTCTCGATTTTCAGCAATCCAAGGGGTTCGTAATCCCTGAACTTCATGATGCGCATGTCGTTGCCGCCGCTCACCGGAATCCGGATAACGCCGCTCACGGCACCCGGCAAAACCCACTCCGCCGAATCCGTAACGGGGTTCCATTCGTAGGCGATGGTGTAACCGTCAAACCGGTCGTACTGGATCTTGTTAGGCAGCATGGTCAGCTCGTAGGCATTTCCCTTGGCCTTGAGCTTCACGTCGTCGATACGGAAATTCCCTCCGGGAATGAGCGTCTTCGTGGAATAGGTCTCCCCGTTGACATCCAGGGCGAAGTTGATCCCGTCCATCCTCTTTTCGTAGGGTTCCGCCGAAAGCAAGGGAGTCGAGGGCTGGTCTTCGGTACGTTCCGCGCTTTTCTCGTGAATGGATCGATACGGGAAATAGCTCACTGCGGCGTAACCGGCTCCGCCATCGACAAAGCCGGGCAAATCGGTCGTCTGCGGGAAATGCATTTCGGACGTGGTGATCTTCGTCGTGTCGAAGCGGCAATGCCAAGACCAGAACCACTCCTTGCCCGTCTCCCCGTCCCATTCCAGGTCCTTGCCGTAATAGGAATCGCGCAGCAGGAGTTCCTTTTCGCCGCGGACATAACGCAGGAACTTGACGGACTTCCCTGTTCCTCCCGGCGAGGCGAGCGAAGTGACTCGCATGCCCGACCCGCTCTTCTTGTAGCCGAACATGAACGACTGGTAAAAGGAATACGGGGAATAGGAATGGAAATAATCCATTGTGCCGTTCACGTAGTCGGGGTTTTCCTTGTCAAGCCGTTTCCAGATGGAAGTGCCGTATCCGAGGAACACGATGGAGTCACCCTGGTCAAAGACACCGGGAAGCGAATGGTCCCTAATTTCTATGGGAATTTCGAACAACTGGTTCGGGGTAAGCAAATCGGAGCCCGGGACACGTTCGGAAAGCGTATCCGGATTGGCGCCGTAAAGGCATATCTGGTCTATCTTGATGCCGTCCACGTCGCCCTGGCGGTTGTAAGGCAGGAGGGCGTTGCGGATAGTCTTGTACTCGACGGCATAGAGGCCGTCTTCGCTGAACGACGCGACATTGCGGTCGCCCACATTCAGCGTCGCCAGCCATTCGACATTGTCGAGGTCGCTCTGGGCGGCGCGGCGTAGAGCCTTGCGGGCCTTGCCCCGCTCTACGCCGAAACGCGCGGCGGACTTGCGGTTCAACACGCGGTCTACCGCGCGTTTGCCGGGGTAAACCCCGGACGCCGCCCCACCGGCAAATTGAACGGACAACTCGAAGCTCTTGCGGAGCGCGACGGATTTCCCGCGCTTCTCGTAAAGGGGCACTTCGATCTCGGTCATCCACAAACCATCGCGCATGTACGGAGCGCTCACCGAAAGCGGGCGAATCCTGAGCGAATCCCCCTTGCAGTGCTTTGCTCCCAGCTGGACCAGCTTTACCTTGCCAATGCTTACCGAAGGTTTTGCGTTGGACGGGAGGGCGACATGATACACGCGGTAGGCCCCACCCTCCTCTTCGGAGATTGTCGCATTTTCCGGGAAAAACTGGGCACCTTCCCCAGTTTCGCAGCTGTAGGCAGTCGATTCGTAGACCTCGTCATCCAGGACAAAGCGGGAACGGGAGTCTTCCACAACGCGGGACGCCAAGCAGCAGGAAGCAACGGACAGCAGCAAAAAAACGATATTCTTGAACATACACTTCACAAACCTTAAAATAGAAAATCGGCCCCCTCAAAAATAAGGGAACCGAGCCAAAAAAGCCGCACCGGGCGCATTTTTACAGTTTCGATATTACAAGTTCCGCAAAACCGTTCCCGTTCGCCCGAAACTCGACAACCTCCCCACCGACGGTCTTGGTCTTGAACACCACGAAGAACTGGGGAGCGACCCCGCTAGAAAGGATAGCCTCGAGTTCCTTTTCGCTGATGAACGACTTCGAGTTCCATTCGGGCATGTACCAGTGCCACGGCTGCCAATTGAATATCCCGTGGGTCGACTGCACGAACGCACGCAGCATCAGCGAATATTCGTGCTTCAGGAAATCCATGTACTCGCGGACCAGCAGATGCTTTTCAACGATGGTCTTTTTCGAGAAATCCGGATCGAACTTGAGCGGTTCCTTGTCCGGGTTCACGTAGGCAAAGCGGATACGCCGTTCCGACACCATCACCCTCAAGTTGTCCTGGTCGCGGTGGACGAACTCGTTGGCGGAAACTTGTTTGTAATCCCGGAACACGACTTCGGGATCCATCACTTCGTTCAACTTAAGCGCAACGGGTTTTGCATCCAAGGCGGAAAGTTCGTAGAACAGGAGGGATTCCCCCGCGCCCTGCTTGACAAGTGCCGCCAAGAGTGGCTTTTTCCGTTCGATTACGACCCAGACCATCTCGGGCTTGCCGCCCACAGACGCGAGCGTGTTCGCCACGGCAGGGTCCTGCACGCCATTGGCGTCCCATTCCATCCAGTTGCCGCCCGCACCCAGGGAGTCCAGCACAAAGAAAAGGCGGTCCCCCGAAAAAGCCTTCGGCGACGAGACCTTGGCGTAGACAGGCGCAGATTTAGCAGGCGCGGCGAGACATGCCGCCGAGAGGCAGAGCAGAACTATGGGAAAAAGGCGCAGTTTCATCGGGTTCAACCGGGGCTATGTCGGCAAGGGCCTAGTAAATGGGTTCGTAGAGGCTGTCGTCCAGGCGGGAATACTTCAGGTGATATTCCTTGTCCAACCAATAAAGCGCCAACTTCTTGCTAGACCAGCTTTTCTTTACCGCAATGGACTCGATACCCTTCGTGATAAGGGGCAACGTCTGCGGCAGGTCGAGTTTCCAGACGGAATCGTCCCACTCGAAGATCATGATGGGGACCTTGGGGCTCGAGGCAAGGCCGACACTTCCACGGTCGTTTTTCACTTCCATCGGGCCGAGTTTCAAGTTCGTGAGCCTGTCGAGCATGCCGCTCTTCGACAGCAGCAGGTAGAGCATCTTGTCGTCCGGGCCGACGAACAGGTGTTCGCGTTCGTAGAGACGGTACAGGAGAATGGCGTAGACCTCGTAGAACTGGCAGGTATCCAGATTTTCCGCAGTATAGGTCCGGGCGTGCAGTTCAAGGGAATCAATCCAGTATTCCGTGGAATCCGTCATCATGGCAAGCAACGTGTCGGCACTGACATTCGTGCGGATTGCATTCTGGAAGTCGACGAACAGCTGTTCCAGCATGGCCTTCTTGTCTTGCTCGCGCTCCTTGTGTTTGGCATCCTTGACCGACGCCGATTCGGAAGGCTGGGCGGCAGGGTCCGCATTGCCGGAAGAACCGGCACAGGAAGCAAACACCAAAAGGGCAGCCACGGACAGGGCACAAAGAATTGTATTTTTTAAAGCATGCATCGCGATACCTATCTTAGAATGACTCTAGACGAATTGCTCAGGGCATGTACGCTCAAAGGTTTCCAGGGCAGCGGACCGGGAGGCCAACACCGGAATAAAACCAATACGGGCGTCATACTCACCTTACGGGCATACAATTTAGAAATCAAATCGTGCGAAGGCCGGAGCGCGAAAGAAAATAAGACGCATGCGCTGCGCAGAATGCAGATGGCGCTCGCCCTCAAGGTCCGCGAGACCCCGCCAGAGAACGAAATTCCCTTCCCCGGCAGCAACGGCCATATCCAGCCATCCAACGCCCTTTTCCCCCTGTTCATCGCCCACGTCTTCGACAGGATGGCGCAAAAAAACGGCGACACGAAGGAGGCCGCCCAGGCTTTCGGGCTCACCCCGAGCGCGCTCGTGAAAATACTCCGGCAAGACAAGGCTTGCGCAGAAAAGCTCCAGAGCAACCGTCAGGCGATGGGAAAAAGCAAGCTGCACCTGTAATCCAACTTTTTTAAGCACAACGGCGCCCTTTGTAAAAAGGGCGTCTTTTTTTCAACAAAGCGGAAAAAAGCACCTCCTTAATGCGTCTATAAGGCAAGGACCATTCCACAAGGAGGTTATATGAGTCCAAACAACAAGAAAAAGAACGGCTGCAGGGAGGTTTTCTCCGCCCTGGCCGCCGCAGCCCTCATCACCGCAGGCACCCTGATCGCCTGCAGCGACGATTCCGGCAGTTCGAAGCCGAAGACGCTCGACATGTCGAAAGTGTCCATCGAACTCGCCTACACCGCCGCCCCGAGGCTCGACAGCATCGTCCTCGACTGCATCGGGGCCGACACCCTGCATATCGTCCACGACAGCAAGGACAGCAGTTTCGAGCTCGACCTGTTCCCGCACGACAGGTGGACCCTTTCGGCCAAGCTCTACGCGAACGGGGGCCTGATGCAGGAAGGCGAAGTCGTGACAAAGATCGAGGCGGGTTCCTCGCTGGACGTAACCATCCCCCTGCACGCCATCGTGGGGTTCGTTTACGTCGAGATCCCCCTCGGATTCGGCAACCCGGCCGGGGTCGCCAGCGGCACGCTCTCGCTCACGACCGACGACACGAGCTACAGCTACAAAATGACGATGGACGGAGTCAACGCCGTCTTCGCAAGCGGCATGCTCCCCCTCGGCAAGACCTACGAAATAAAGCTGCTCCTGAAGGACAGCGAGGGCAAGACCATCTACAGCCTGCAGGACTCGTTCCTGCTGACCGAGGACTCCCCCGTTCCCGAATTCTCGGTAAAGTCGATCCGCTCCAAGGTGCAGCTCGCCATTTCCACGGCCGACGAGGTGAACAAGGAGCTTTCCCTCAGGCTTCCGGGCCATTTCCGCTATCCCTCCGTCGGCGACATCGTCGTGACCGAGGTGTTCACCGCGGTCAACACGAAGGACTCCTCGCAATACGAGTTCGTCGAGCTGTACAACGGCAGCCTCGACACGCTGAGCCTGGAAGGCTGCACTGTCGGTACCAATTCCGTGGCGAGCAGTTCCTGCGCCATCGTGCCGGGGAGAATCAACCCGGGGGACATCCTCGTTCTGGGCGAGCTCGGCGAAAGGACCCCCGAGGCATACCGCAATACCGACAAATGGAAGGCGCTCGGCAACACCAAGGGTTCGATCGTCCTGCAATGCATGGGAGTCATCCTCGACACGCTATATTACGCGGACAAGCCCGATTCCCTGCACGCGGAGGTCATCCCGGCCATGGGGTCGAGCAAGTACGGGCAGAGTTCCCAGCTGAACATCCGCAAGTGGCAAAAGCGCGACAAGGCCGATTCCTGGTGCCTGAGCGAACCCACGCCCGGAAAGCTGGACTACTGCGAGTAGCATGCCCGGAAGCACAAACAAACTAACAAACACTCTCCGAAAAGACATCCCCGCCACCGGAAGCCTCGAGGATGTTTTTCTTTCCACGTTCCTTTTTTTGACGAAAAAAAGAGGAATTTCACCCCTAAACCCCCATTTTTTGGCAAAAGGCAAAAATTGACACTCGATTTTTTTTATTTTTGCCCACGCAAAAAAACAAAAATTACAGGATAATAATATGGCTTACCTAAATAAAGTGATGCTTATCGGAAACATTGGCAAGGACCCCGAAATTCGCGCAAACCCCGCCGGACGCAAGCGCGTTTCCTTCTCTCTCGCGACTTCCCGCCGCTACCGCGACAACAACGGCGAAACCAAGGAACAGACCGACTGGCACAACATCGTCGGTTGGGGCAAGATTGCCGACATCATCGAACAGCTCGGTGTCCGCAAGGGCATGAGCCTCTATGTGGAAGGTGCGCTCACCAACCGCAGCTGGACCGACCAGACCACGGGCCAGAAGCGCTACGCCACCGAAGTCAACATGGACACGTTCCAGCTGCTCACCCCGCGCGGACAGGGCGCCCCGAACGCCGGCGGCTTCAGCCAGGGCAACGGCTACAACCAGTCCAACAGCTACAGCCAGTCCTCCGCTCCGGCATACGACGCCCAGATGCCGGAAGGTGACGACGACCTCCCGTTCTAAGTCCTATGAATACGCAGGTTGCCGAAATCGCATTGATGTTCGTACTCCCGCTCGGGATTACGTTCGTCACCATCCTCATGTCCGCATCGGCCGAGACGCGTAACCAGAAGCTCCTGGGAACGCTGCTCTCGCTGCTCCTCGTGGCAATAGATTGCATTTTCTATTTCATGAAGAACACCATCGTCACGTACAATACCGACGGTGGCGTGTTGCTCGCCTTTGCAAGCATGTTCCTTTTCGGCATCCTGTACGTCATCCGCAGCGAAGACAGCGCTGCCAAGGCCGGGAACGCCATCTTCGCGGGCCTGATGCTCGTCGGATTCATCGGCATCGCCTATTGGGAACGCCCGACGCTCATTATCGCATCGGACCATTCCCCCTCGGAAATCGCCGAGATCAACGCGAAGTACCAAGACTACATCCAGTCGTTCAGCAACGGCACCCCCGAAAGGGAAATTGTCAGGACCGGGACGACGCTTTCGACCGGCCATGCCAGTACAGCAGAAACTTACGAGAACGCCAAGCCCGGCACGCCCGAAGCTGCGAAGGGTCGCCTGAACAGCTACATCAACGAGGCCGACAAGGTCATCGAGCGCATGAAGTCCATCGCGGAAGCCATCAACGAATTCGAGCTCATCCCGCCGAACATCAGCGAAGCCGACCGCGAAGCCCGCAGCCAGCAGGCACTCGCCATCAACAACAACGCGACCGCGCTGAACCGCAAGACGCTAGGGCTTTTCCACCCGCACAGCGCAAGCGAAGCGCATTCCGAGCTCATCCAGGCCACGGAATGCCTCAGGCTCGCCGCCTACTCCCTGTACACCTATTCCCTGCAGGAAAGTTCCGAGGAACAGGTCAAGCAGTACCAGCAGGCCCGCGACCAGCTCGGCCAAACAAGGGTTTATCTGGGACGTTTCCAGAACAACATCAACAACCTAGTTTCAAACTATCAACCTCAACAAGAAGAAGAGTAAAGGTTAATTATGATCCGCAACGTAGCCATCATGGGCGCAACCGGCGCCGTCGGCCAAGAAATCCTCTCCATCCTCGAGGAACGCAACTTCCCGCTGCAGAGCCTGAAGCTCCTCGCCTCCGAACGCAGCGCAGGCAAGGAATTCAAGTTCAAGGGCGAAACGCTCAAGTGCGAAGTCCTGAACAAGGATTCCTTCAAGGGCATCGACCTGGTGCTGAGCTCTGCCGGCGCAGCCATCTCGCAGGAATTCGCCCCCATCGCCGTCGAGAACGGCGCCGTGGTGGTCGACAACACGAGCTTCTTCCGCATGGACCCGTCCGTCCCGCTGGTCGTCCCGGAAGTGAACCCCGAAGACATCAAGCTCTACAAGGCTGAACTCGGCGGCAAGGGCATCATCGCGAACCCGAACTGCACGACCATCATGATGGTTGTCGTCCTGAACCCGATCGAAAAGATTTCCCACATCAAGAAGATCCACATTTCTTCTTACCAGAGCGCTAGCGGCGCAGGCGCCGTGGCCATGGAAGAGCTCAAGCAGCAGTACAAGGACATCCTCGAGACCGGTTCCACCACGCACATCAACAAGTTTCCCTTCCAGCTTGCGTACAACGTTATTCCGCAGATCGACAAGATGACGGAAAACGACTACACCAAGGAAGAAATGAAGATGTTCAACGAGACGCGCAAGATCATGCACTCCGACGTTCGTACGAGCGCCACCTGCGTGCGCGTGAGCTCTCTCCGTTCTCACTCCGAATCCGTGTGGTTCGAAACGGAACGTCCGGTGTCTGTGGAAGAAATCCGCAACGCCCTCAAGAACGCTCCGGGCGTGACGCTCAAGGACGACCCGCAGAACTACGTGTACCCGATGCCGCTCGAAAGCGCCGGCAAGGACAACGTGTTCGTTGGCCGTATCCGCAAGGACCTCGCCGACGACAACAGCAACACGCTGTGGCTCACCGGCGACCAGATTCGCAAGGGTGCCGCCCTCAACGCCGTGCAGATTGGCGAGATTCTCGCAAAGGGCGTGTAATCCGAGAGTCATCCTGATTCATACGCACATTTAAAAAGCCGTCCCGCAAGGACGGTTTTTTTTAATATTTGAAAAGTCCCACATGTAAATCTATATTTGTGCGCATGAATTACAAAAAAATCCTTCCCTTTTTGATTTCTTCCGCATTCCTGTTCGCAGCATGCGGTGACGACAGTTCTTCCACCTCCGCGGATCCTTCTACCGAAGAATCTTCCGAATCCCAAGACAGTTCATCCTCCAAGGATGGCTCCAAATCTTCATCGTCAAAAAAAGTTGACGCCAAATCTTCGTCATCAACAAAAAGCGATGCAAGTTCCTCTTCGACAAAGAAAGTTGACGCCAAATCTTCGTCATCAACAAAAAGCGATGCAAGTTCCTCTTCGA
>CAMZDZ010000038.1 GCA_947305535.1 uncultured Fibrobacter sp. | reverse complement strand
AAAAAACAAAGAACCCCGCTCTTTCGAACGGGGTTCTAAGCTGCTTCACTTGGACTCGAACCAAGGACAACGCGATTAACAGTCGCGGGCTCTACCAACTGAGCTATGAAGCATCGTCTGTTAGACGACCCCAAATATAGATAAAGAAAAATCTTTGTCAAGGGATTTTTTTGGGAAAAATGAAAAAAAATAAAGAAAAAACTTTTTTAAAGATGCGGGAGGGGACCCTCCCCTTCCCTGGCCGACGCTGTGCAAGCCAAGCTAACGCGGCGATGTTACATCGTATGTTTGCGCATAAGTGCAATTTCGGCGGCGTAGCCGGGGAGTTCGTTCGGGGTTTCCAGGTAGAACGGCAAGCCCTTCAGCGCCGGGTGGTTCACGACGCGCACCAGCGCATCCAGCCCTATAAAACCGGCACCGATAACCTCGTGGCGGTCCTTGTGGCTTGCGAGAGGGTTCTTGCTGTCGTTCAGGTGGATCGCGCGGAGGCGATTTAACCCGATAATTTTGTCGAACTGCTCCAGAACCCAGTCCAGGCGGTTCACGATGTCGTACCCGCCGTCGTGCACGTGGCAGGTGTCGAGGCACACCCCGAGCTTGTCCGCCAGTTCCACACGGTCGATAATCGCGCGCAGTTCCTCGAAGGTTCGCCCGACCTCGCTCCCCTTCCCCGACATGGTCTCGAGGAGCACCACGGTCTTCAGGTCCGGGCGCAGGATGGCGTTCAGGTGTTCAGCAATCAGCTCGATCCCGCGCTCGGTCCCCTGCTTCACGTGGCTCCCCGGATGGAAATTGTACATCGCACCCGGGAAATGGTCCATGCGCCACAGATCATCCTTCATCACGTCGCGGGCGTACTGCCGGAGGCCTTCGTCCGCGGCGCAGGGGTTGAGCGTGTAGGGGGCGTGCGCGAGTACGGGACCGAACCCGTTCTCGCGCAACAAGCCGACCAGAGCGGAGGCGTCGCCCTGGTCAAACGGCTTTGCGGCACCGCCGCGCGGATTTCGAGTGAAAAACTGGAAGACGTTCGCCCCTATGGAAAGGGCGCACTCCCCCATCGCAAGGAATCCTTGCGACGAAGAGAGATGACATCCTATAAGCATTAGCGGCTAGAAAGCGATACGGGCGCTGCGGGTTGCGTTGCCCACGCGGACCATCAGTACGTACACGCCGTTGCGGGCGACAGAGCCCATACGCATGTCGTTCGTCCCGGCATGAGCCTTGCCGCGGGCCATCGAGAGCACGTTGCCGTTCATGTCGAGCAGGCGCACCTCGGCAACCTTGCCCGCCATCTCGGCAGGAACGTTGAAGTTCACGGAGACTTCGCCGGCGGCGACACTGAACTTCACATCGCCGATACCCTTGGAGAGCGCGACCTGAGCCTTGGCCGGAACGACCTTCAGCTCGGCAGTCCTGGAGCCCGAAGTTTCCACGCTAATCGTGGAAGCGTCGCCCCATTCATAGGTCTTGCCATCCATGACGAGCACGGCACGGTAGCCCATAGCGCGAACTTCGTCCAGACCTTCGAGCGAGAGGTTCACCTTTTCGCCCTTTGCGGACTTCACGTTCACCTTCCAGGAGTATTCATCGCCAGAAGCCCTGGAAAGGATACGCTTGGCGAGCAGAGCATTGTCGTCGTTCAAGAAGGACACGCCAACGGCATCATCCATTCCTGCAGGCGGTTCAGCAATGGCGATATCCTTGGAACCCACACCGAGCACATTCCAAGAGTCGGAAGCGCCGTCTTCGGTCGAAGCGACAAGCGCCATGCTCCAGGAATCCTTGGCAGCATTCCTGAAGAGCGAATTCTTGTCATTGGTGGAAGCGGCCTTAGCCGACGGGAACACCGGCTTGGAGCTCACGCTGAAAGTACGCTTGCGGTCGGCCTTGACCCAGAACGCCTCGTTGGCGAACAAGGTATCGGCAACCTCATACTTTGCGGTAACGGTATTCCAGCGCCAAATCGGAGAGGAGCCATTTTCCGGAGACATGAATTCTTTCACAGAACCGACGTAGATGTTCCAGGAGTACGGGTTAGCAAGCATGTTCCAGCCACTGAACTTCTTCTCGACGGTCCAGCTCAAGGAATCGGATTCAGCCGTCTTCAGCGGCAAATCCAGGCTGAATTCCACATTGGATTCGGTACGGACCCAGTAACCCGTCATCTCATCGGCTTCAGCACCCTTGGGGAGCGCTTCGTACTGCCAATAGTCACCGATCGGGTTCGATTCGTTCCACGTATAAATCGTCGACTTCGCATTCTTCAAGGCTTTCTTCGGCCAAGAACCGTAGGCCACCATGTTCCACACGCGACCACGCAGTTCAATGCCCGCGGAGAATTCCTGCTTGATGGTCTTGCTCACCTTGGAGGAGGCCTTGACCTTGAAGGAATACTCACCCGGATTGAGCGGGTAGAATACGAACTTGTTGGACTTGCCGACGGCGACAACAGAATCCAAGATTACGCTGTCGGGGCCGGAAACGACAACCTTAGGCTTAATGAACGCAGCGCAGGAGGCCGAAGTTTCAACCTTGAACGTGAACTGCGCGGCAGTGCCGGACTTGGCAACGCGGGCATCGGCAACCGTGACGCTATCGGCGCACTCGTCGGTACGATCAACAACGGGGACGCTCGGGTTGCTCGGATCTGTCGGATTGACCGGCTTGACGGAATCAATAGGCACAATGACAGGCTTTCCGGTAGAATCGGTGATGACCGTGGAATCCTGACCAGGAACAATGCTTTCAATGGAACGGTACTTCTGGTAGATCGTAAGGACACTGCTATCAAGCGGAACAGCAGTCAAATCCAGTTCGTCATTGAACAGCAATTCATTCTTGACAAGCGAGCCACCGGACACACCGATTTCGAAGGCGAGCAAGGAAGAGTCCGCACTCACGACATCGAGAATCGCAAATTTTTCAACCTTCGGCAAAACCATCGAGTTGCCCTTGAAATCAACTTCCCTCTCATGCCCAAGCGAGGTATAGCGGATCTTGATGCCACTGGAATTCGTCAACTGCATGGACGTTTCGAACTTCTCGTTGTTAACCAGGCTGTCCAGCATGTCTTTTTCCATGGCGGACAGGCCCGTATAGCCATTGTTCTTCTTGGTCATGAGAGTATGCAGCGAATCCGCAGCAAACACAAGCTTCACTTCGCCACTAACATTGTTAAGGACGATATAGTCGAACAGTTCCTCGGAAGAAGCGAACATGACATGCTCGCCGGAAATCGTCCAGTATACGCCCTTGTAGAAGGAGGTCTGACCATTATAGGAGCTTTCGAATACGACCTCGGGCAAGACCTTGTCGGCCAGGATGTCGTAACCGGGATTGTTCCAGAACAAGGCACTCGTTCCGTTACCGGACTTCGACGTGTCTACATCGAATACGATATTGGGGACACCGGTTTCCTGCTTTTCAAACACCATGCCGTCAGCAAGTTTGCTAGAGGTCTTGTCAAGGCCTTCCCACAGGATATCGCCACCCTTCTGTTTCCAGGCAACGAACTTTTTCGACACGCTATCGTAGGAGGCGACATCCAAGTTGTCCTTAAACGTCTTGCCGTTGTCCTCGAGTCCCCATTTGCCACTGGCATCGGTATAGATTTCGACGTCTTTCGGAGTAGAACCACTTTCGTCGAAGCCGACCAGCGTAACCTTTGCAATCGGCTTTACAGGCGTAGTAGCCTTCAGCGCCAGTTGCGGGAGACCGTCGTTCTCGTTCTCGTCGTAATACCAGAGCGGAGCCGTTTCGCCTTCGTTCAACTTGTATGCGAACGCAGGAGAAGTGGGGTCAACAACAGCACCATTATCTTCCAGATAGTCAAGCGTAGTAATCAGATACGCCTTCGCCATGGTCAAATCACGCTGCCCGATGACAAGATTACTAGCGGCCGCTTTCGCATCATAGGCGTAGCTGTTTTTCACGGAGAGATCATTTGCGTCCACAGTAAGGCTAATAAGCCCGGAAGCCTTGTGCGCCGAAGGCTTATCCACGCCAACCGAAATGCCACCCTTGTAGTACGAATCGGAGATCTCGACACTGTCTGCAACGGCATAAAGTCCCACAAGCCCGGAGAAATAAGAAGTATCGGCACTTCTCATGTTCGTTGTAGCAATCTCGCCGGATACAGAAGCCTCGCTTATGGAAAGCTTCAGTTTTGCTCCGCCGGGAGCGAACGGAGATCCGCCAATAAGGCCTCCCATATAGACAGGTTCGAACTTGTCGGTGTTTGCAACACCCCCTGCAAAACTTACAGACATCAGGGAGTCATCCTTGCCTACGACACTGGCCTTTTCGATAGAGACGTTCGTGTTCTTGAGTTTGCCGACAAGACCGCCGACGTACTGCGCCTTGTTATCGGCTGCATAAGAACGGTTAGCCTTAAGGCTACCTTCGTAGCTGACATTATCCATTGTAAGGGTAGGATTCGAGTTGCCCATATAACCGATAGCCCCACCCATAGACAAATCAATCACGTGCGTCAGGGTCGGATCAAAGGTAGCGACATCATTGGCAGAAATGTCTCCCTTGATCGAAACATTGTTCAATTCCACCGAAGAATTAGTCACAAGACCGAACACACCACCAATGGAAGCACCTTCCACGGGAGAAAGCGAAGCATCGATTCCCTTTTCAACTTTAAGGTTGTTCACGAAAGCACCGGCTTTCGTATTCCTTACGGTACCGACAAGAGCGCCGATGGACGCATAAGGTCCCTGGTAGCTTATGTTCGAACCGCTCACGACGTTGTCATTGAAAGTAATCGGTCCATTCCCCCATACACCGATAAATCCGCCTATACTCGGAATCGCCTCGTCCTTTGACTTATAGTCGATCTTGCCAGAATAAGAGGAACCATCGATAAAACCGTTCAAGGTATTCACACCCGGCGCCATGGAGCCAAAGAATCCACCAACAGCGGATAAATAAGCGAAATCAAGTTCTTCTGTATTCGTAGACGTACTTAAATGAGGAGCTTCAAGATTTACCGATATATCCACCGTGGAAACAGAACTATCCATTTGCAGATTTAAGACCGGTGTGGAGCTTTTCGGCATCCAATAGCCAAAAACACCGCCCGCCCTTAACTTCATCGGGAGCTCATCATCAACTGTATTGGAATTGTTGACTACCTCAATATCTCCGGAGAATTTAGACTTTTCTATTACAATCGTACCCGCTTCTATCTCAGCGGCAAAGCCACCCATATGGATAAAATGTTTCGAAAAGTCGACCGCTTCAAATTTCAACGGAGCCAATTCAATCGAAGAATTCTTCACATAGATACTCGATACCGATGACATAGCAGCGACAACACCACCCAAATAAATAGTGGTGGAAGTCCAATTAGACGAGTTCGTCGAGAAGCCTACAGAAACATTCTTGAGATCGGATGACTGTATTGAAGCGCTGCCGTTGACATATCCAAAGAATCCGCCCGTTCTGATGGACAGCAAGGAGTCAATGGCCAAGCCATCAACGGAAACATCCTGGAAGATGAACGCCCCGCAGCTAGCCCCATTGCAATTCGATGAATCGGCAAGGAAACCGACGGTCGAAAATTCAGGCTGCTTTCCTTCGGTATCCGGGACACCCTTTATGCCAACATTTTCAAGAGTCACTTTATTCAGGTAGACGCCCTTAGGATGGTGCGCAAGGAACGTCGCAGAGTTATGACTGGCATCCGATTTTGCCAACAGGTAGCAATTCCTGAAGTCCACGTTTTCGACATAGACCGTGTCGACATTCGTGAAAAGGGATACTCCAACGCCCTTCATAAGGACACCCGTAAGGGAATTGGATGAAGAGTTCCCATCACCCACGATGTAGACGTTCCTTTTGCCCATGTCAATCGTCTTGTCCAAATTGGCAGGAGCTCCGGACCAAGGCATACCAATATTGGAGGAGAACTCGATATCCCCACTCACTTTGATAACCAGGTTTTTCTCGGCCGCAGAAAGCTGATTTACCTTATTCTGGATACCTTCCCATTCATTTGCCGTTGTAACGGAGATAAGGGGAGCTTCGCTAGGTACGGCAGGCATCGCCGGTTCTGCGGCAATGGCGTTGCCGACCAAGGTCAGAGCCAAGGTTGCCATTCCAAGAAAACACTTAAACTTTTTCATACTGTTGTCTTTATTAAAATTTTTCATCTTTCACCTCCCCACTTGCCTAGAACGCATAATTCAAAGAAAGGATTCCGTAGAAGTCCTTGTACTCGTCAGACCGGCTGTCCGGACGGTAGTCGTACACGGCGCCGAAGGTCCAGTCCGTAAAGAACGTCTTCGTGAAGTATACGCGGAACATGACGGATCCGTCGACATCCATTTCTTCTTCGGAATAGTCTTCGCCTTCGTCGGTGTATTCCAGAAGTTCGCGACGGAGCGATCCGGAAAGGGTCAGCTCGAGGAAGTTCTTGGAAATGCCCCAGGTGAAGTTATCGGACAGATACCATTCGAAGTCGGTCATGTCGTTACGGTTGAACACCTTGTAGCGCGGCGTGAACGAGATGACGTTCGTGATATCGCCCACCGTGGTCGTCAAGCTGACGGGGAAACGGTGTTCCACGTAGTCGCCGCCATGGAAATAGTAGCCGAGGAGGCCGTAGGTCTCGTCGCTGAAGTCGAATTCATCCAGGGCGTCGTCATCGTCGAATTCAGAGAGGTCCGTACGGAACGTGAGAATCCAGCCGAGGCTCAGGACATTGTACGGAAGCTTGAAGTCGAAGTTCACCTGGACGGACTGTCTCAGCAGCTTTTCCGTGAAGTCGGCGGCCAGGAACTCGTCCTGCACGTGAGAATAGTACTGGGCCCAGCGAGCGGAGTCGATTTCCAAGGAATCGCTGAGTTCAAGAGAAGCCTTGCCAGTCGTTTTGAACCACTTGTCCTTATAGACGCCCGAAGCCTTGTCGTAATCGGCATAGAGGCGCGTCGGACGGTGATGGGTCCTGTAGTTCATCGCATAGCCGAGAGTCAAGTCGACATAGGAGCCGATATTGATGACGTTCTTGATGCTTGCGTCCTGGGTATTGATGGCGCGGTTTTCGTCCATCTCGTGTTCCTCGAGCCAGCTGTCCGGAGCCTCGTTGAACAAGCCCCAGGTCGTACCTTCGTTAAAGCCGAAGGCGTTGTACTGGTTGCCGTTACCGGCATTTTCGACATCCACGTCATAAGTCATGGTCAAGAGCCAGAAGTCAGAGAAGCCCTGCTTGAAGAAGGCGCCGAACTCGCGGAAGTTCTGGGTCTGGTCCGGGGAACCGGCACTGTAGAATTCAGGACCCACGGCATGCAGGTAAGCACTCAGTTCGGACTTGTAGAACGTCCAGCGGAAATCGGCACCGAAGGCGACATTCTTGCCGTTCCAGTCAGAAAGGCGGTCGTTCTCGTAGCCGTTCGTGGCATACTGGTTGCGGACTTCCTTGGCCTTTTCGAGCAAGCGCTTCAATTCGGCCCTCATCTGCGAGGTGGTCATCATGGTGTTGTCGCCAAAGATGGCCACGAGTTCCTTTTCGCTCATGCGAGAAACTTCGTTCGGGTTCTTCATCAGGCGATTGAGCAAGTTGTAGTTGGACGCGCTCACGCCCGCTTCGGAGAACACCTGGTTCACGGCGCGCATCGAGCGAGCGTTCGACGTATCGGCAGCACCCATGGCGACATTGCCGTGGAATTCGATGTTACCCGGATAGGCAATCCAGCTTCCCTCCGCAAAGGCGGTCTGGGAACTGCGAAGCGGAGTAGCGAGAACCGTATTCTTGCTCATGCCGTCGCGCAGGAACGGGTCGTCAATGTAGTCCTTGCTGCCCATAAAGCCGAGGAGGCCGGAGAACTGCGGATGCATGTTCCAGCGGACCATACCGCCAGCAACCATTTCCTGGGATTCGGCCTCGCCCACTTCCACATAATCCTTGTAGATATCCGGGTTCCTATTGCCCTCGATAAGCGGGCGACGGGTTTCGCCGGCAAAACCGCTCAAGACAAAGAGCGGGTCGCCATTGCGGTTATGCAAAATCTTAAGGTCATAGGCGCCACCGAGAACATCGATACCTTCCAGATAGGTATTGCCGCCGCTCAGGAATATATTACCCAAGGAAAGCTTCTGGAACGGGTCGTTGTAAATCGCCTGCAGGGTATGCGGGTTGAAGCTATTCCATGAATCGCTGGAAAGGTCGACAGTGAGTTCGAGGGTGCTGCCCCACGGAGACTGCAACATCATGTAGGCATTCAGGTTGGTAAAGAAACCAGGCGTCTGGAAATAGTTCTCGTAGCGGTCGCCGTTCTTGACTGTATCGCGCACGCCACTATAGAAGTCGTCGCCCGTGTGGTTGTGGCGGGTACGCACGAGATGGTAACCCACGTCGGAAACCACGTTACCGGACATCGCCCAGCGAGCGTTGGGATCGACATCCTCAAGAACCGGCTGATTGGCGCTGTAGTTGGAAGCGTTGGGGTTTTTCGGTTCCTTGGGCAAGGTGGAATGGAGCTTCTTCGCGTTGGATTCGGCATCCTCGTCGTTGTAGCTGATGGCCTTGCAGAACGATACCGGGAATTCGGCGGAAACGACGCCCACCTGGTTTCCCGTTATGGAAGAACCGGCTTCACGGACATTATTGTCGCCCATGTTCAAAACAGCCACTTCGTTCTGTTCGAACTTGGAAGAATTCAAGCGCACTTCGGACTGAGCCTCGCTAACGAGACCCACCTTGTTACCCACGACATGCACGTTATCCATGCGGAGCGTCGCGTTTTCGGCGGCCCAGAAGCCGACACCCAGGGATTTCTTCACGACGGAATTCTGAAGGACGACCTTCGCGCCGCGAGCATACACACCCGTTTCCATGGGCTTGTCGATGTAGGCGTTCTGGATGGAGAGCGAACCGTTTTCAACGGAGATGGCGTTCACGGCGTTACGGATGAATACGTTCTTGAAATCGGCCTGCATGGGACCGGCAATGCGGATACCGCCCCAATGGCCCATCTTGTTGAACGGGCGGAATATGACAGGTTTCCTGTCCTCGCCAGCGACAGCAATCGAGCCGCCGCGGACATCGAGGACTGCGTTCGGCTTGAACGCAACGATGACACCCGGCTGAATGACGAGGGCCTGGCCTTCGCCGACAATCAGGGAGTCGCTAATGAGGTACGGAGACTTGTCCTTGGTCAAGAAACCGGAAACCGAGCCGGAAAGCGGAGTTCCGTTCACGACCGGCAAGGTATCGCCGGAAAGAGCGTCTATATCGTCATCCGCGTCTTCGTCGTTCGCCTTCTGCGCCACTTGTTCCGGAGCAGGAGCCTTGGCCTCGGCAGGTGCCGGAGCCGGAGCAGCGGCTTGCGGGGCCGGGGCCGGAGCAGGTGCAGGAGCGGGCTCGGCTGCTTGCGGAGCCGGGGCCGGAGCAGGTGCGGGCGCCGGAGCCGGAGCAGCGGCTTGCGGGGCCGGAGCAGGTGCCGGAGCGGGTGCGGGCGCCGGAGCGGGCGCTGCAACCTGAGGCTGGGCGGCGGCCTGAGCCTCAGACGAAGCCTGGGAGGATTCTCCTGCAGCGAATGAAAGAGGGGCGAAGAGGAAAGCTAGCGGGAGAATTCGATATAGGAATTTCATTTAAAAGACCTCGTATACCTTCTGAGCTTTTACAATGTAACCACTCTTATGAGTGACTTCTACTTCTATTTTGTTGACGCCTTTGCGCACCAGTTCAACCGGGATCTGGTAATCCAGAGCCTGAATCTGAGACAAAGTTTCCTGCTGGATTATGCGGCCATTGTGCTTGACGACCACCTTGTAAAGGACAACCGGATCGCCACCAGGCACGCGAATCGCAAACTGAACGGTTCTTACGATTTTATCAGAACCCTGCGGCGTACCGGGCGGAGTAGAAATGACCTCGCGGTTCTTGCCGAGAATCTGGACATTGAATTTCTTCGGCGGGAAGCAGCCCAGTTTCTTGCTCAATTCCACCTTGTTTTTCGCCATGTCCACAGCAGAGAACACATAGTCATGCACGCCTTCGGACAGCTTGACACGCTTCAAGGCGCTACGGGTCAGGGATTCATGCGTCCTCGGAGCTCCATCCACATTCACGGAGAATATGGCAGCGTCGTCCTCGATACCGGAAACCGAGACGTTCGCAATGCAGCGCAGGGAGTCATAGTTGCTGAACCTGATCTGCGCAGGAAGCGTATTCACCTCGGCACAAGACTTGTCCGCCGTAAATTCAATTTTTTCGGAAACGACCTTTTCGCCGGCAGTCAGCACCACTTCGCCGGAAGTGAGCGTCCAGAGCCTGTTTTCGTCCGTCACGGGGATGCTGGCAGTGAACGTGTGCGTCTTGCCGTCGGTCGAAGAAGCGAGATTTTCGGAAACGAACGAGCCGATCTTAACAACAAGGGACGCCGTCGAGACCTTGGTGCGGTAAGAGCCTTCAATCTGGAGGCCGCCCGAGCAGACCGTGGAAGAAACGGACGAGACCTTGACGGACTCTTCGTCGAGAGAGACGTTTTCCTTCGCGGCGACCGTGGAGTCAGCCACCTTGGCCGCTTCGACAATCTGGTCGATCGTAAGGGTCGTATCTTCGGCGACCTTGGTCAACGCCTTGGCCAAAGAGGGGCTACCCGAGGTCGAAAGCTTCAGCACAACCAGGGAGTCGCGGCCCACGGCAGTCTCGCCGGCACCGATGGAGAACTTCCTGCCGCTCTTCGACGACGTGATCTCGAGCTTACCTTCCTTCAAGCTGCCGACAAAGCCTTTCTCGCCGCCGACAAAGCCCTTAGTGCCGCGGATGGCAGCGGTCGCCGTCCCGGTCTTGAATTCAAAGGAGGAGTTCCCGGAAAGTTTCTTCACGTCAAAACTCACGTGACCCTTCTTGATGTCGAGTTTCGTCTTGAACACGCCATCCTTCGCAAAAAGGTCCGCAATCACCATTTCGGCGTTTTCGGCGATACTCACGACGCTTCCGTCAGGCAGGCCGAAAACAACTTCGGATTCCGTACCCGTGCGTACACGATCCGACATGAAAATGCTTGCGCCGACAGCCAAAGGCTTCCATGTTTCCTGATTTTCTTTCTGGCGATTGACATCGCCCAACTTGGAACGAACCTTACCGGCTGTAGATTCAGAAAAAGCCAATGCGGGAACCAACAGAAGTCCCAACATGGCCATACCAAAAGAGTGTCTAAACATATATACCCCTGACTGAGTAATGAACCAATAATAGTAATCTATGTAAACTTTTCATTTAGCGTTTTTGAAAAGTAAGCTAAAACACACCTTTTGGAGAAAAAAGGCGCGGAGTATGATTTACATCAACTTTTTGGGATCTAACCGCCCGAAATTTTGACGGTGAAGCCGCGTTTTTCGAGTTCGGCCTTCAGGACGGAACGCTTGTCGCCCTGGATTTCGATGTTAAAATCCTTCACGGCACCGCCGACACCGCATTTTTGCTTCAGCGCGCGGGCCAAATCCTTCAAACCGGATTCGTCCAGGGGCACCCCCGTAACGACGCTCGCCATCTTGCCGCCCGAAAGGCGCTTGAGCATGATGCGCACGATGCCGTCGCCGCTGGGGCGTTCGGCCTTGGGTTTCTCTTCCTTGATACGGCCGACACCGGATACAAAAACTAATGAGGAGCGATCTTCAATCGACATAACTAAGCCAGTCCAATTCTGATAAAAAAAACTTTCAGTGTGTTTTTCGTCACATTTCAGTGTGTTTTTCGTCACATTTTTGATTGGACCGGCCATTCAGGTCGGCCCTGCGACTGAACACGAATCCGATAGCAATGGCGACCAGCACGTAGAGAGCGACGGCGCAAAACAGCGCCAGCAGTTCGGAGCCGGATGCAGCCGCCACCTTGATAAACACCAGCACCGACAAGGGCGTGGAGAGAAGGAACAAGATACCGGGCAGACTTTTCATACAGGAAGAAATTAGCAAATCAGAGCTTACCAGACATCCTTGTCGAAGGTCTTGTCGCCGACTGTCACCTTGTAGCGGCCCTTGAACCCGTGGAACTTGGCCACGCCGTCCGGGCCGGCCGTGACGGTAGTATCCGTCGTCCATTCCTTGTGCCACAAGTCGTAGACGCGCTTCGCCGCGGGCTTTTCGCGACCATCCGCGGCGACGATGCCGCCGTTCTTGACCCAGTGGCGGTTATCCCAGAAGCCCCACAGCACAATGCCGTGCACCGCCGGGTGGCTGAACGCCGTGCGGATGAAGGTCTCGAACTTCTCGGCCTGTGCCTCCTCGGACTCGTTCATGCCGACCTGCCAGTCGCCCACGTCAAATTCCGTCACCTTGATGGGGAGGCCGAGAGCGGCGAGCTTGTCCAGGCGCTGCTTGATGAGGCCCGGCACAACAGGGCGCAGGCCGAAATGGCACTGCACGCCGATGCCGTGCACCGGGACCTTGCGGTCGAGCATTCCCTTCACCAGGTCCACGTAGCGGTCGGTCTCGCCCGCCGCGACGACGTTGTAGTCGTTGATATAGAGCTTGGCCGTAGGATCGACGCGATGCGCCCAGATGAACGCGCTGTCAAGAACGCCCCAGCCGCAGGTGTTGAACACATAGGCTTCGTGGAGCGGTTCGTTCCACACGTCGTATTCCGTAATCTTGCCCTTGTATTCCGTCAGGTCGCGCTCGATGCGGGCCTTGAGATGCTTCGCAAAATCGCCGCACTGCTTGGCCGACTTGGGATTGGGATAATGCTTGTCGTAGCCGTAGCCCTGGTGCGCCCACATGATGGCGTGGCCGCGCAGCTTCCAGCCGTTCGCCTGGGTGAACTTCACGTAACGGTACATCTCGTCCTTCCTGAGCTTGCCCTTCTTGGGCTCGTACTCCGGCCACTTGAACTGGTTCTCGCTCACGGCGTACCAGAAGAGCTTCTTGGCTTCGGCCTTGTACCAGTTCTCTACGCTGTCGCGCGGGTTGTCGGTATGGATGTTGAGCGCGGTACCGAACGGGAACGCATGGCGAACAAGCTTCACGCTGACCTTCTCGCCCGGCTTGGCCTCTACGGTAAAGTCCTGCTTGCGCAGCCACTCGATGCGGGAGTCCGCCTTCGCGTACCATTCGGAATCCATGCCCTCGGCCGCCTCTATTTCCACGTCGTCGATTTGCATCCAGCCTTTCTGGAGCCCCACATGAAACGTTACGTTGTTCAAACCGTAACCCTTCTGGTCGGCAAGGAACGTCATCGAGAAAGTCTTCCACTTGTCGGTCAGCTGGAAGCTGCCGCTCTCCTTCTGGCGGTAGTCCGGAGGCCCGCCCTGCACCACGGCGTTGATGGGCATGTTGCCCTTCGCCTTGAAGGTGAGCGTATAGTAGCCGGTATCGGGAGCAAGCCACTTGGGCGGCTGGAGCTGCAGTCCCCACCAGTCCTTGGGAAGTTTCGTCACGACCACTTTCGCGCCCTCGGAGCCGTCGACACCGAGGCCCATCTCCCCTATCTTGGTTTGCGCTTCCGCCGGGCCGTCGGGATTGTTCCAGAGGTACCAGCCCCCGTCGCCGTACGACATGTCTCCATTGGTCAAGAGGTTCTGCGCCATGAGCGGAGCGGCAAACACGGCAAAAGCCAGGGCTATCGATCTAGAAAGTTTCGTTTTCATAGGCATCCCACTTTTTTTGTTCCTTTCTACAAGGATAATAAATAAAAACAGGCCGAACAGGAAGAATGCATATCACATTCTTTTTCAAACTGTATCAATCGTATCTACACCAGGGCGATACGGAGCGTACGCTAGTCAAAATAGATAAAGCCATCGGCATCCGCTTTGCGGGTGGCGCCGAGGACGGCCTCGATAATGCCCAGCATCCCGGGAATGAACGTCCAGCAGAACAAAAGGTACAGGATTCCCATCCCGATTTTCCCGGCATAGAACTTGTGGATGCCAAAACCTCCCAGGAGGGCGGCCAGGAGCACGTAGGCAATCTGGTTCACCCTTTTCCCGGTATGAAAAGTTTCCATGCGGAAGTCCGCGTAGGCCCCGGCATTCGGTGACCGGGCGTTTCCGCAATTCGGACAGAACGCCGCATCGGCAGCAAGTTCGGTCCCGCATTTTTGACAATAAGGCATGAAAAATCCCTCTTTTTCCGTAAAATAGCAAAAACGAGGCATAAAAGCACAAAGTACCGCTTATTTCGCCTCCCGTCTCTCGTCTCACGTCTCTCGTCTAACTATCTTTCCACATATGCACTACACTCCCTACCGCGACCTGCTCCTCAAGCTCTTCCCCAACTACCTCAAGGTGCGCAAGCTCCCGCTGAACGGAGGCATGAGCTGCCCGAACCTCGACGGCACCAAGGGGTTCTCGGGATGCAGCTACTGCAACAACCGCAGCTTCAGCCCGGTGTACGACCAGGCCAAGGTTTCCATCCAGGAACAGCTCGACACCTTCGTGCCGCGCCTCCGCGAAAAGTACCCGCACGCGGGCATCCTCGCCTACCTGCAGCCGTACACGAACACGCACGCGCCGCTCGAACACCTGAAGGGAATCATCGACCCAATCGTCAAGCACGAGGAAATCGCCGGACTAGCGATAGGGACGCGCCC
Source organism: uncultured Fibrobacter sp. (assembly GCA_947305535.1). GTDB lineage: Bacteria > Fibrobacterota > Fibrobacteria > Fibrobacterales > Fibrobacteraceae > Fibrobacter. The sequence continues at coordinate 2,933 of CAMZDZ010000038.1, read as the reverse complement.
CGACTGCCTCGAGGACGAGAAGATCGAATACCTCGCGGAGATGAACCACCAAAAGCCCATTATCATAGAGATCGGCTTGCAGACGGCAAACGACCTTACGCTCGCGGCCATCAACCGCAGGCACACGCTCGCTGAATTCGAAGACGCCGTCAAGCGCTGCCAGGCGGCGGGTCTCACCGTCACCACCCACGTGATCGTGGGGCTGCCCGGCGAGACGCTGGACGATTTTGAAAAAACCGCCCAGGTGGTGCACGACCTGCACCTCGCCGCCGTAAAGATCCACCCGCTGCACATCGTAACGGGCACCGTGATGGCGCAGGACTACATCGCCGGCGACTTCAAGCTCCTGGAGTTCGAGGAATACTGCGAGGCCGTCGCCGACATGATACGGATCATCGGCCCCGAAACCGCCATAGAGCGCTTCAGCGGCGAAAGCCCGAGCGAGATGCTCATCGCCCCCAACTGGAGCGGGGAACGCGACAAGATTATCGCGAAAGTCGAAGAGATCCTGGGAAGCGACGTTTAAGCCGCGAAACCCCGGACCATAAAAAAACACCGTCGGCCAGTTCGCCAGACGGTGCTTTTTAAATCCGGTTGCCAGGGGCTACACTTTCTTGAACACCAGGGAAGTGTTGATGCCACCGAACGCGAAGTTGTTGGACATGATGTATTCCACGTCCATTTCGCGGCCCGTACCCGTGATGTAGTCCAGCGGAGCGCACTCCGGGTCCACCGTTTTGAGGTTCAGGTTCGGGCTGAACCACTTGCGGTTCATCATGTGGATGGCAAGCCAGGCCTCGATACCGCCGCAGGCACCGAGCGTATGCCCGATGTAGCTCTTGATGCTGGAAAGCGGGACGGCACGCTGGTTCAAGGCGTTGTACGTCGCCCAGGTTTCGGCGATGTCGCCATGGTGCGTCGCCGTACCGTGGCCGTTCACGTAACCGATCGCCTCGGGGGAAATACCCGCGTCGCGGATAGCCATCTCGAGAGCGATCTGCATCGTCTCTTTCTTGGGCTGGGTGATGTGGTCGCCATCGGTATTGGAACCGAAGCCCACCACCTCGGCATAGATCTTGGCACCGCGAGCCTTGGCATGCTCGTATTCTTCGAGAATCAGGCTTCCCGCGCCTTCGCCAATCACGAGGCCGTCACGGTCCTTGTCGTAGGCGGCAGGAGCAAGTTCCGGGTGATCGTTGCGGGTACTGGTCGCAAAAAGCGTGTCGAACACGGCCGACTCGGTCGGGCTCAGTTCCTCGGCACCGCCGGCAATCATCACGTCCTGCTTGCCGTACTTGATCAGTTCGTAAGCCTGGCCGATAGCGAGGCTGCCGCTGGTGCATGCAGTATTCGTAGTCACCAGGCGGCCCGTAAGGCCGAAAAAGACGCTGATGTTCACGGCACAAGTCTGCGGCATGGCGCGGATGTAGCTTGTCGCCGTAATGCCAGAGCAGTCGTAGGTGTGAATCATCGAGAAAAAGTCGACGAGCGAATCGATGTTGCCCATCGAGCAACCGTAAGCCACGCCCATGCGGCCGGACTTCATCAGGGCCGTATCTTCGGAAAGCCCGGCGCACTGAATGGCCTTGTCGGCAGAAAGCAGACCCATCACGGCAACACGGCCGGCACCGCGCACCTTTTTACGCGGGTACTGCGGCAGCGGCTGCAAAATTGGGGATGCAAGGCGCGTATTCATCTGCTTGTAGACATCCCACGAATCCATGCGCACAACACGGTTCTTGAGCGATTTCAAATTTTCGATGGCCTCGTCCGCATCAAAACCAAGCGAAGAGACACAGGAACCACCCGTAACAACAACACGCCGCATTAAGCAAGACCTCCGTTCACAGAGATGACCTGGCGGGTAATATAGGCCGCCCCTTCCGAAAGCAGGAACACCACCGTCGCGGCAATTTCTTCGGGCTTGCCCACGCGTTTCATAGGAATAGCCGGCAAAATCATATCAAGCGGAGCGTCCTTGATCATCTCGGTCTCGATGACACCCGGGGCAATACTGTTGACCGTAATGTTGCGGCTGGCAAGTTCAGTAGCCAGGGCCTTGGTAGCACCAATCAAACCGGCCTTGGAAGCGCTGTAGTTCACCTGGCCGCGGTTCCCGATAACACCCGACACGGACGAAATCGTCACGATGCGGCCACGGCGCTTGCGGCACATGGGCATCACCAGCGGGTGGATCACGTTGTAAAAGCCATTCAAGTTGGTATCGATAACCTTGTCCCAGTACTCACCAGTCATCGCGGGAAAAGCCATGTCGGCACAGACGCCCGCATTGGAAACAACACCGTAGTATATTCCGTTTTCCTCGATATCCTTCTCGAGAACGGCCTGGCACTGTTCGCGGTCGCGAATGTTGAACTGGAGCGGACGGATCACGCCGCCCTGCTCGCGGACTTCGGCAGCCAACTGTTCGACGGGAGCAGCATTCCTATTGTAATGAGCAACAACCTCGTAGCCGGCCAGCGCAACGGCTTTTGCAATAGCCGCTCCGATACCGCCACTCGCACCCGTAATCAAAACGCTCTGTTTATTTTCCATGATTGTTCAAATATAGTAAAAAAAAAATTTCACGTTCCTTTTTTTTTGCTTTCACGTCAGTCCATCTTCAAAATGGAAGTCGGATCATCAACTTCAACGGTGCAAAGCGTGGCAGAAACGGCAAGCGAATCCCCCACAAAGGCCTTGCCCTCGAACGTGACCGCCATGTCGACACGCATCGTCTGCTTGACTCGGATAGTCACCACTTCCCCGCTTTTGAATACGGGAATATCGGATTTGCAATTGGAAACACTCATGATGAAACCTTCCTTGGGTTTCATGCCACGGGAACGCCCGTAAATACCCGACAGAGCAGAAATGCTCTGCGCCATGTACTCGAACGCCACGTAAGAGGGAACGCCCTGCACGTCCTCGTT
>CAMZDZ010000037.1 GCA_947305535.1 uncultured Fibrobacter sp. | reverse complement strand
GTGCCGAAATATACCTAAAAAATGGGCCGATGGCAACAATATTTTGTAAAAAAAATATATGTAAAAAAGCCATTTTGTTAAAATTCGGCCATTCCTGTTGACATCCAGGAAAAATAAATTATCTTGAAAAAATACGGCTTTATCCATTTTCGCTTTCACAGGTACGATTTATGGCAATAGATAACAGACTTTTTTCAGGGCAGTTTTCTTCCGTCGGGGAGGAAAAAATCGAGCACACCCTTTCGGCGACATCCAAGGTCATGCCGCTGCATCCGGGCAACAGACGCCCGAGCATTCATCGTACACCGCGAAAACCCGTCCACAAGTAGGTAAAATTCTACATTTACGGGCGTGAACGGGAACCCATTTGAACTTCTAGCGACTTCGGAGCATAGCAAGGCTCGGCGGGGGAGACTCCACACGGCACATGGCGTCGTGGAGACGCCCATCTTTATGCCGGTCGGGACGCTTGCGAGCGTGAAGGGGCTCTCGGCGCGCGACCTCCGCGAGATGGAGGCGCAGATCATCCTCGCGAACACCTACCACCTGTACCTGCGGCCGGGCACCAAGCTCATCGCCGAGGCGGGCGGGGTGCAGAAGTTCATGGGCTGGAACGGCCCGATGCTCACCGACAGCGGAGGATTCCAGGTCTGGAGCCTCAAGGACTTTCGCCACATTACCGAGGACGGCGTGGAATTCCAGAGCCTGCTCGACGGTACACGCCACAAGTTTACCCCCGAGTCCGTGATGCTGGCTCAGCGCGAGATCGGGGCAGACATCATCATGGCTTTTGATGAGTGCACTCCTTACCCGAGCACCCCCGAAGAGGCATCGCACTCGCTGGATTATACCCTCAAATGGACCCGCCGTGCGATGGACTGGCTCGCAGAAAACCCTCCGCTCCACGGCTACCCGCAGTACTTTTTCGGGATTGTCCAGGGCGGAATGCACAAGGATTTGCGCAAAAAGTCCATCGAGGCGCTCAAGGAACTTTCTCCCGACGGCTACGCGATGGGCGGGCTCTCCGTGGGCGAACCCGTCGAGACCATGTACGAGATTGCGGACTTCTGCACGGACTACCTGCCAAAGGACCGCGCCCGCTACGTGATGGGGGTGGGCACTCCCTGGAACCTGCTTTCCCTGATTGCCCGCGGGGTCGACATGTTCGACTGCATATTGCCGGCCAAGAACGCCCAGGACGGGCTCGTTTATACAAGCCGGGGAGTGCTGCGCTACAAGGGCGCCAAGTTTGCCCACAGCCACGACGTCCCGCTCGACCCCGAATGCGACTGCTACTGCTGCCGCAACTACAGCCGAGCTTACCTGCGCCACCTTTTCAAGGCCAAGGAACCACTCGGCTGGACGCTATCCACCATCCACAACCTGCATTTCTACCTGAAGCTCATGGAAAATGCCCGCGCCCACATCGAGGCCGGCGATTTCGAGCAGTGGGCCGCCGAAACCATCCCGCAACTCCAGCAGGATGCAGAATGATAAAGAAAAGCAGGTCTCGGCGGACCGAAACCTGCTCATGGCTACCAATTGTAATGGGTGCTATTTTTTGGATTTAACTGCCCGACCCGCTTTTTTGATAACGCTCGGATCCCTGACGACAATCGGTTCCTTGATGGGCCTTGGTTCGTTTATGACGACCGGTTCCTTAATGGGCCTTGGTTTCTTGATGGGGTCCAAGATCACGGAAATAGAGGGAACGAGGCTCGTGGAGCCGAAATCCAGTGCGGGGCCGGTGTAGTGTTCAATCGATGTGAATATGCGCTTGAATTCGGCCAGTTCCAGCAGGAACGTTCCGCGAGAGGTCCTCGGGTTGTCGTTTCCGTCGACATATTTGTAGATGTCCTTCGTCCCATGATAGGCGTTGTTTGAATTGACGCCGCTGCTGACGCTCCAGTTCCCGTGGTAAACATGGGGATTGTTCTTTATGGTAGTCGGATTGACACCATGCGGGATACGGATGACTACATATTTCGTATTGTTGATTGTCGTACATCCCAAGAGGGAGTAGGCATGGTAGGTGTAGAATCCCATGCTCAGGTAGTCGCTGTCGCTTCCCGTGTTGGGGCCGTAGATCACAGCGCAAGAGGGGTTCTTGTCTGCGGCCAAGGCCAGATTCCAGATTTGCGTCGTAGTAAGATTGGACAAGTAATCTATTACGGCATCTTCAGTATGGAGAATTTCTTTGATTGAGCCCACTGCGCTACCGTAGTGAATCAATCCGTCCATGTCCGGATAGTCCGACGTGCAGGCCTGAAGGAACTTGGCGTATGCCTTTTCGTAAACGGCCGGCCAGCAGGAGTCCATCTTGGATTTATCACCAGAGACGACGTTGTCGATTTTTTCCTTGGGACCGGAAACGCCGTAGTTGCGGTTGGTTGTGGCGTTGACAAGAACTTCTTCGGAAACAACTACCGTTTGCGTTGTTCCCTTGGCGTTACTCCAGCTCATTGACGATTCGTAAGTTCCTTTGGGAACGTAGAATTCGATGGCGTGCCACGGAGTTTCTTCTTGGATGCCTTCGCTATACTTGAACCGGAGCCCAGTCACGTTCTTGATCAAGAACGGATTGACGTAAGCAACGGAGCAGAGTGCAGAGAGGTAATAGCAGTCCGCGATGCTGTTTTGGCAGATATCGTACCAATGAACGGTTTCATTGAAATAATATCCTTTGTCTCTCCAGGCCATGCCCGTGGGCAAATAGACTTCGTCCGTCTTACCGGCGATTTCACCGCTCTTGATTTTCTGGTTGACGACTTTGGCCGATTCCTGCTTGTTCAGCAGGATGTTAATGGCGTTTTGACGCTTTTTCAGGAAAGTCAGGCCGTTGGTTTTTTTCAGGATCCTTTTGCTGCTTTGCGGTCTTGCAATCTTCTTCATCAGAGCTTCAAGGCGTTGCTTGGCTTCGTCGTTGGAAAGGATGGCCGGCTTGTCTTTTTTTTGCGTATCGGCAAAGGGACGAAGGATGGCGGTGGAGTTCTTCACGAACCCTTCCCTGGTAACGCCGAGGCATTCGGCCACTGTTTCGAATTCGTCTTTTTGCTTGGACCAGTCGATTTTGGACCCTTCCACGAATTCCGCAAGGCTAAACGGGTCCGGACAACCAAGTATGTTTACGTTTTTTTCCATTGTTAATCTCCTATATAAAACCTAGATGTGTGGTTGCCCGTAATTACGGAACCAACGTTGTCAAACCCTCGTCTAACGCCGGGCCATTGTAATAGTACACGTCTTCAAAAACGCGCTTGAACTCGTTGATTTCCATCAAGAAAGTCCCGCGCGATTTCTGCGGATTGTCGTTTCCGTCGACATATCTGTAAATGCTGCTTACGCCACGGTAGGCGTTGGCCGAATTCGCGCCGTAATTGTAAGTCCAGTTCTCGTGGAAGACGTTCGGGTTTCGCTTGAGCGCGGCAAGGTTGCGACCATGCGGATTGCGAAGGACGACGTACTTCTTCGAATTCTTGATTACGACATCCAGGAAGGAATACACGTGCCCGATGTACAAGCCCATGTTCTTATATTCCGCTTCGGTTCCGGCCTTGGAGAAGTAGATTTCCTTTGCTTTATCATAGTAACTGTGGATGGAGACGCAAGTCGGTTTGCTGTGAGCGTTCAGGCCGATTTCCCAAATTTGATCGACGGTGAGGCTACCCAACGACTTTTCGACAACGTTTTCGGTGCGGAGGATTTCACGGAGGGCTCCGCCAGCGTTTCCGAGGTTTATTTTGCCGTTCATGTTCGGGTAGTCCGATGTGCATTTTTCAAGGAACTTGGCATAAGCCTTTTCGTAAACGGCCGGCCAGCAGGCATCCAAGGTTGGCTTAGGACCGTTCACGTAGCCTTCAAGCTTTTCCTTGACGCCGCAAACGCCAAATTTGCGGTTGTTGACTTCGTTGACAAGGACTTCTTCCGAGACGACGATGGTCTGTACGGTGCCTCTCTTGTTTGTCCATGCGTTGGAAGATTTGTATCTAGTTCCTTCTGGAACGTAGAAGTCGATGGCGTGCCAAGGAGTGTCGTCCTGAACACCGTTTTTGTACCTTAAGGCGACATTGTTCTTGATCCAGAACGAATTGACATAAACCGTCGAACAAAGAGCTGCAAGGAAGTAGCAGTCGCCGATGGCACCCTGGTTGATGTCGTACCAGTGCGCAATTTCGTTGAAAAAGTAGCCTTTGTCTTCCCACTGCATCCCGGCGGGCAGGTAGACGGAATCGTTGCTATTGTTTATAACGATTCTTCTGGCCTTAATCTCTTTCGCTATTTTTTTTTCGGTCATCTCGCGATGAAGCAAAACGTTGATGACTTCTTTGCGTTGTTGCGTTGCCGTGAGGGTCTTTTTGGAAGTGGACGCCTTGACGGCTTTTTGGGGCCTTGCGTTGGCCTTCAGGAATTGTTCGAGGCGCTTTTCTGCTTCTTCTTCAGATATTTTTACGAGAGCTCCCTTAGAATTCGTCGAAATGAACGGACACAGAAGGGTTGTGGAATTGTTGAGAAATGCTTCTTTTGTAACGCCAAAAATTTCAGCAAGAGCATCGATTTCGTCACTTTTCTTTGACCAGTCAATTTTCTTTCCTGCAATCAATTCCGCGACGCTGAACGGATCGGGGCATCCGATTGAGACTTTTGTTTCGTCCATTATTTTTCTCCTATTTTTCAAAATAACATAAAACAGTTTTTATTGTTACAAAAATCTGTCTTGCGAAATAAAATAACCTTATTTTGTATAAATGAAAAGATAAATTTCGTTTACAAATAATTTTGCGAACAGAGTTGTCTGTATTCCTATGCGCAATTAGGCTGTTTCTGCTAGCAAAACAGTCTTGAATAAAAATACGCATAGCATTGTATATACAATGTTATGCGTAATTGAATGGGTTAAGCTTTTTTTTGTGAAGGCGTGGTTTCTTTACTTCTTGACCACTTTCTCGATCTTCGTCATGCCGTTGGCGTAGATGCCCTTGCGCAGGTATATCCCGTGGCGGGGTTCCTGGGCGAGGCGGTTGCCCATCATGTCGTAGTAGAGCGTACGCAGCGGGGCTCCCAGGATTGGCTGGGCGTTCTTTGCGACGGCCGTCGTGGTGGTGTCCTCTTCCACATACGGCTTGTCGGGATCGTCCACGACCATCTTGATCTTGGCCTGGCTCTTGCAGCCGGTCTCGTTCGTGTACGTGACCGTGTAGTAGCCGCTGTTGTCGCCGTCCACGTTCTTGAGCGTGTTCTCGCGGTCGGTGGACTTGAACTTGTCCGGGCCCTCCCAGCTCCATATTTTGCCGTCCCACGGGTGCGGGCCGAACGTGACGCTTGCGCCCTTTTTCACCCTCAGGTCGGTGGTCTCGTCCCATTCTCCGTCGCCAATCTTCACGTAGGGGATGATTTTTGTGCCGCTGCACGGGGCTACGATTTTCTTGCCGTCGTAAACGCCGATGGAATCCGGCATCTCGATAACGCGCGGCTCGAAGTCGCTGGTGGGGAAGGCCTTCATGAGCGCAGCGGTCTCCTCTGCGGTAATCGGGAGGACGGTGCCGTGCCTGGGCGTGAACGCGCCCTTCGTTTCGGTGTTCTGCACGAACTTGAAGTTTTCGAGGTCGGTACTGGTCGTGAATTGGTAATGGCCGTTGTTGTAGCAGTCGTACATCAGCACCCAGGTTCCCTGGTTGATCAGCTTGAACACGCCCGCGCCTTCGACGGCTTCGGTGGTCTGCTGCAGGCCGTCTTTCTTGCGGTACCAGGTGCCCGGTTTCGTCCCCTTCGAGGTGGTGAGCTCCAGCGCCCTTACCTTGCTGATGCCGCCGTCGCCCTCGTTCTTGTAGAAGGCGTGGTAGTACTTGTCGGCCGGGTTGTAGACGATGTCCATGTCGATGGTCGACTTGCCGCGGCTAAAGTAGAAGATGGGGTCGCTCTCGAGGTCGGTGAAGTCCTCGTTCGCGTAGGCGAAGAACACCTGGTCGAATTCGATGGTGCCGTCGTTGGTCAAAAGCGAGAAATACACGAGCGGGCGGCCCTTGCTGCCGTCTGCGTTCTCGTGGTTGTAGTCCCAGATGGTCTCCGGGGCCCAGACGCGCGTCACGTTCGCGAAGTTCTTGCCCTTGTAGCGTTCCGGGAAATGCACCGTGCTGTGTTGCCAGTTGATGAGGTCCTTCGACTTCATCATGACGATGCCGCGGTTGCTCGACCATCCTTCGGCGCTCTTCATGTCGGTGTTCACCATGTAGAACCAGCCGTCGGGCCCGCGCATCACGTGCGGGTCGCGCAGTCCCTTCTTCACGCTCACGGTATCGGCGGACACCACGCGCTTGCCCCCGTTCATCGCCGTGTAGTTGAACCCGTCGTTGCTCAGCGCGTAATAGATGTTCTCGTTGTCGTTTGCCGGGAAGTAAACGAAAAGGTAGTTGGAATAGGGCTCGTAACCGTGGATGGAAATCTGGTAGGCCTTCTTTTCGACATTTCCGGATTCGATGTTGGTCATGCTGGCCGTCAAAGTGACGTCCTTGTTTTCGCCGACAAGCCGGCCGTTGATGTGTCCGTCGTGCCCCAGGAACAGGGTATCGCTGCTTTCCCAAGTGACGGGAACGCTTATACCATGGTTGATGGTATCGGGGAGGTTCATGTCTTTGTAGAGGTCAAGAGCGCTTGAGTCGACTACGTAATTGTAGAATGTTTCCCAGAACGGGGCCAGTTCGACGATATCCTGCGCAAAAACGCCCCCCGCGAGGGCGAGACCAAAAACTGCTATACCGATGCTCTTGTTGCTCATTTTTTGATTCCTGTATATACCAATATAAATATAAGCTAGGTCACACTCCCATTTTACGGCTTTTTTCCATTGAAAAATTGTCCATTTGGGCAAATTTCTTCATTTGGGGCGTTTTTGGGGAGAAAAAAACGTATCTTATTGTTTGAAAGCGTCTTGCATATTCCACATTGGAATAGAATAGATTGTTCCACTTTTAAAAAAAGGCATATATTCAGATATATGGACAAACCCCGTGCCAAAATCCTGGTAATCGATGATACCAAGACCAATATCGATGTATTGGACGGTATCCTGTCTATGGATTACGACATTTATGTGGCTTTGAATGGCGAAAAGGGCATCATGCTCACGGACAAGATTCACCCGGACCTTATCCTTTTGGACGTGATGATGCCGGAAATGGACGGCTACGAGACGCTCCGCCAGCTTCACGAGCGCAACATCCTGCGCGACACTCCTGTCATCTTCCTTACTGCGAAAGCCGATGCCAAGAGCGAACAGACCGGCCTCGACCTCGGTGCCGTGGACTACATCACCAAGCCTTTTAACCCCTCCCTCGTAAAGCTGCGCATCAAGAACCAGCTCGATTTGAAGTTCCAGCGCGACCACCTGAACGATCTTGTGCTCGAAAAGACTGCCGACATCCGCAAGACGATGAAGGTCATGCTCACGAGTCTCGGCTCCCTGGCCGAATACCGCGACCCCGAAACGGGCGAGCACATCCGCCGCACGCAGATTATCGTGCAGAAGCTGGCCGAACAGCTCAAGGACCATCCGCGTTTCTGCATGTACATCAAGTCCGTCGAGTATATCGACTACTACGCGACGGCGGCCCCGCTGCACGACATAGGCAAGGTGGGTATCCACGACGAGATTTTGCGCAAGCCGGGCAAACTTTCGGATTCCGAACGTGATGTCATGATGATGCACCCCAAGATGGGCTACGACGTGCTTCTGCAGGCGACCAAGGAACTCAACGGCAACCCGATGGTGCGTATAGCGGCCGACATGGCCCTGGGTCACCACGAACACTGGGATGGCAACGGCTACCCGAACCACCTGAAGGGCGACCAGATTCCGGTCGGGGCGCGCATGATGGCCGTGGCCGACGTGTACGACGCGCTGGTTTCGCGCAGGCCCTACAAGGAACCCTACCCGTTCGAGGTCGCCGTCCAGGAAATCCGCAACGGGAGCGGCAAGCAGTTCGACCCCGACGTTGTCGAGGCCTTCCTGAAAATCGCTCCTGAATTGCCCAAGATCTACGAACAATTTGACGAGAAGGATAAGGCATCTTGATCCATAGTCCGGCGAACATAAAGCGTCGCAAACTGGGCTGGCGCATTTCTGTTGTGTACACGGCACCGATGTTCGTCGTTGCTCTCGCTATGGTGTTCATCTTCTCGTTCTACATCCGCAACTTCCTTATCGACGCCTCGTACACGAGTACCGAGGCCAACCTCAAGAAGACGGCAAGCGACACCGAGAACTACATCAACGCATTGAGCGAAAATTTTGTCCAGTTGCCCAAGAGGCTTGCGGGGGTCACCAGGCAGAACGCCATCAAGAGCCAGCTTGTCAAGCATGCGCAATACAAGACCGGGGTTTTCGACGCCTACTACGGTGCGTCTGACGGGATGTTCGTAAGCGCCCGCGACATCAAGCTCGAGAAGGACAACGCCGAATTCCGTACGAAGGGGTGGTACCTCGAAGCCGCGCGAAACAGGGGGCTGGCCATAACCGGCCCTGTCATGAAGATGGTCGGGAACGAAAAGAAGCCCGTGATGACGCTTTCCATGCCCATATGGACCAAGACCAACAGCATTCGCGGCGTTGTCGCCGAGGACTTCAGCCTGAACAAGTTGCGCGAAAGCATGGGGAAGGTCGCCCGCGACGAGGGCGGCATCACCATCCTTATCAATGCGCAGAACAACAACATCTTTGCGCATTTCCCCTACATGCTCAATACGGGAAGGGTCACGCAAGACACGGTGCTTGATCTGTTCCGGCTTGTCGAGGACTCCTTCAACATAGATACTCTCAAGAGCGATCAGGTCATCCGCATCGAAAAGACGAACGTCCACCGCCAGGACATGGTATTCATGATTGTGCGGATGGGGCGTACGCCTTTCTACATGGTCCACGTGCTCCAGCAGAACAAGGTCGTCATGAGGCTGAAAAAGGACCTGTCCGCGATGCAGTTCATCATGGCGCTCGTAGTCCTCCTGCTCATTTCGCTCTCCGTGTTTGTCTCGGGCGTGCTTTTCCGCCTGTTCATCAAGAAGGACTTGCGCGAGAGCGTGCATTCGAGTACCCTGTTCGACACGCTGCTGGGCAGTCCGCACCTTTCGCTCATCTTGACTAACGATACTTACGACATCCTGCATGCGAGCGCGAACATCGAGACGTTCTTCAAGGAAGACGGGAAGGAGATGAAGGGGCAGATCCTCTTCGACTACATCCCGTCTGACCAGTTCAAGCACTTCGCGCACCGCGTGGCCATGGGCGGCGACCTTTATCCTAGCGAAAGAAAGATTGTGGTCTCGGTGACGAACAAGCGCGGCGAGGAAGTTTGGTGGGAAATCAGTTTCCAGATTCTGGTCGAGGACAACGGCACGATCCGCTACCTGTTCATGATCAACGACGAGACGAGCGGCATCCAGAAGGATACCATCCTTGACACCATCCTGCTTTCCGGCGACAGGTCGTTGTTGATCATTTTCGACAGGAACAAGAATGTCAAGTACATGTCGAAGCAGATTGCAGACATCTTCGACAAGAACTGGCGCGACCTTATCGGGGTCTCGCTCGACAAGCTGCAGGAATTCGGCCTGCCCGAGACGGTCTGCGAGGCCGTGGGCAAGGCGTTCCGCTTCCAGGACACCTGGAAGGATTCGTTCATGCTCACGCTCGCGAACGGCAACGATATCTGGTTCCGTGGCGAGGCGGTGACGCTCAAGGCGCAGGAATCCATCGTGGGCTACATGCTCTCGATGACCGACATCTCGGAGGTGGTCGCGACCCGTGAAATCGCCGAAAAGGCGACGCAGGCCAAGAGCGAGTTCCTCGCGAACATGAGCCACGAAATCCGTACCCCGATGAACGCCATCATCGGCATGGTCCATCTGATTGCCGAGACCGACCTCGACAACCGCCAGCGCGGATTCGTCGACCGTATCGGGCATGCGGCCAAGTCCCTGCTCAGCATCATCAACGACATCCTGGACTTTTCGAAAATCGAGGCCAAGAAACAGGAACTCGAGATCACGCAGCTCGTGCTCCACGACGTCATCAGCGAGGTCACGGCCCTGGCCCAGGTCCGTATTGCATCCAAGCCCATCGAACTCATCATCGACGTGGACCCCGACATCCCGGAAGTCCTCCTGGGCGACCCGCTGCGCCTCTCGCAGATTTTCACGAACCTCATCAACAACGCGACGAAGTTTACCGAAAAGGGCAACATCACGCTACGTATCGAACTGGAACAGGCCACCGACATGAACGTGAAACTTGCCATCAGCGTGTCGGATACGGGTATCGGCATGACCCCCGAGCAGGTGGACCGTCTTTTCAACGCCTTTACGCAGGCGGACGGCTCGACGACGCGCAAGTACGGCGGCACCGGCCTCGGCCTTGTCATATGCAAGTCCCTCGTGGAACTCATGGGCGGCCAGCTCAACGTGGAAAGCACGGCGGGCGTGGGTTCCAAGTTCTTCTTCCGCATAACGCTCCCCATTGTCCAGCAGAGCGCTACCCCCAAGTGGAAGAGCGAAAATTCGTTCAAGAACAAGAACGTGCTGCTGGTCGACAACAGCAACGAACTGCGCAAGGTGCTGCGCCACCTGCTCGAACGCCTCCAGTGCGTTGTCGAGGAGGCGATGACCGTGGACGAGGCGCTGGACCTTATCCAGGCGCACGAGGAAGCGGGGGAGGCGCCCTACGACCTCTTCATTGTCGACTACGAGATGCCTTTCCTCGGCGGCTTCGACTTTGTGCACGGCTTGCCCGAATCGATGCTCGGCATTCCGAAAATCCTCATGCATCCCATCAATTTCGACGAGGCGAACGCCAAGACGGCTTCCGAGGACCTGCATTTTAACGCCTGTGTCGCCAAGCCCATCCAGATGGTGAACCTGCTGAGCGCCATGCAGCAGGCTTTCGGGCTCGAGCTTACCTACGCCAAGCAGGTCAAGAAGGAAAAGCGCAAGATCTACTTCAAGGAAGCCAAGATATTGCTCGTCGAGGACAACCAGATGAACCAGGAACTTGCCGTATCGCTCCTGAACAGCGTTGGGCTTACCGCCATGGTGGCCGAGAACGGCAAGCAGGCCATCGAGAAGCTCACGAAGGGGTCCTTCGACCTGGTGCTCATGGACATCCAGATGCCGGTGATGGACGGCTTTACGGCGACCAGGCTCATTCGCGAGAAGGACGACGAGTACTTCAAGAACGTGCCGATTCTTGCCATGAGCGCCCGCGCCTTCCAGAAGGACAAGGACGAGTGCATCAAGGCGGGGATGAATTCCTATATCGTCAAGCCGATCGACCCGCCGCTCCTTTACGAGGAACTGGCCAAGTTCCTGAATATCGCGGGCGAGGGCCCCCAGCAGGAAACGACCATCGCCTTGCTTCCTCCGACGCAGCCGGACAACGAGGAGACCAGCTTTGTCATGCAGTTCCAGAAAGTGCGCAATTTCGATGCGACGACTGGACTTTACCATGCCAACAATTCCACGACGCTGTACTTGAAGATTGTGCAGGGATTCGTCCGCGACTACGGGAAATGCACCGTGGAACTCCGCAAGATGCTCGAGGAGAACCGTTTCGACGAGGCGGTCCGCATGGTCCACACGATCAAGGGGCTTTGCGGCACCATCGGGTCGAACCACCTGCATCGCCTGGGGCAGACGCTCGAAAGCGAGTTGGCGAAGAAGGTCAAGAACTTCGACACGTTCAACGAGTTCGAGAAGTCCCTGCACGAACTGATTTCCGACCTGGAAGTGTCGCTGCAGGCCATCGCCGTGCCCGACAAGGCAAGCCATGTCGAGAAACGCAGGCCGGCGGAAGCGAAGGACATCCTCAAGAAGCAGCTGGACCAGCTCAAGGTCTTTGTGGACGCGTGCTCCACTACCAAGTGCAAGCGCGTCATCGAGGACCTGGAAAAGATCGCCTTCAGCGAGGAAACCGAGGCGACGTTGCGCAAGATCAAGGAAAAGGTCGGCGACTACGACTTTGCCGAGGCGATGACGCTCATCAAGGAACTCGAGTCGAAACTCGGCTAAGCTACACTGCAACCATGGCCGCGATGAACGCAATCGCGACGACGATTGCCGCGACGACGGCAATCGGGTTTGCTGCCTTCTTCTTTTTGCCCGAGGCGTCCGTCCCGAACTCGTTTTCGATAATTTCGTCGTAGTCCGGCGTTTCGAGGTCGGCAAACTCGGCACCGTCTTTCCAGCCGGTGTCGGCGTCGCTCCCGCAGTGCGGGCAGAACGTCGCGCCGTCTTTGATGGGGGAGTTGCAGTGAGGACAGAGCATAGTAGGAAGTAGTCGGTAATATAGTATCTTCGCCAAACATTTTCTATTATTTTGCGGTATAATGCTTTCGAAATTGAAAAAAATTGCCTTGTTCGCGCTATGCCTTGCCTGCGTGTGGGGATGTTCGAATTCCGATTCGCCTATGTCGGGCCATGGCGTCGAAATTACGGCGGATTCGCTCCAGGGCATGTTGCATGTCAAAGCTGCCGGTTCCATTGTCGACCTGGGGACGGACGAAATGGTGCGTTCCATGGACCGCCCGGCCATGCAGGCGGTTTTCGATTACGATTTTTCGCTGGGCCGCCACGAGGTGACCTGCGGCGAGTTCAATGCGGCGATGCTGCCGGCTACGGGCCTTTCGCTGGATTGCGCCGACAAGGACCTTCCCGCGACAGATATCACGTTCTACGACGCCGTGCTTTTTGCCAACGAACGGAGCAAGGCCGAAAATTTTGACACCGCGTATACCTATGTCGGCGTCACCTTTGATTCGCAGCGCCACTGCACCAATATCGAGGGATTCGCTTTCCGTACCGGAACGACCGCCTACAGGTTGCCGACCGAAGCGGAATGGGTGCTTGCCGCAAAGGAGGGCTGGAATGTCGCGGCCGGCTGGACTGCCGAGAACTCGGATTACAGGCTGCACGCCGTCTGCGGCATGGCTGCCGAGGGCGGGTTTTGCGACATGGCCGGCAATGCCATGGAATGGGTGAACGACTGGCTCGGCGAATACACTTCGGGCAAGTTCAGGAATTTCGTGGGCGCATCCGACGGGGGCTCGCTCGGGCAGCGCGTCGTGAAGGGAGGCAGCTACCGCAACGAGGCCGCCTCGATCGCGCTGTACACGCGCGGCGACGTCTATGCGGTCACTTCCTCGATGCGGGCCGATTATGTCGGCTTCCGTCTCGCATTCGGCGCGATTCCGGAACCGACCTGGATCGGCCGCGGCGGCGTTGTCTCCGAGAGCAGGGTCATCCCGCTCGCGAATTCGTCGACCATCCATGCTTTGACGGGGACGTACAGGAGCAAGCTCGTTTTCCGCAACGACGTTACGGGAACGCTCTCCTACATCGACTATTCCAACGGGGAACTTTCCGTCGTGGCGCTCTCCGGTACGGAAGGCGCTTACCATCCCGACATTTCGCCCGACGGGAAATTTGTCGCGTACTGTACGGGGCTCGAAGGCGTTTCCGGCAAATCGGCCGTTTACGTGCGCGCCCTGCGTGCAGGTGCCGACAGCACACCGGCGAAACTCGACGTGGAATCGGCTGCCATTCCGCGCTGGCGCATCCTCGGGAACGGCGATACGGCGATTGTCTACGTGAGCGATGCCGGAAACAACAAGGACGAATCCGCGTTCCTTGCCACTTCCACCTGGCAGGTGGTTTTCAGGAACGGCACGTTCGGCAAGCCGACGAAACTGTTCGACGGGGCGTACCATGGCGGCATCAGCGAAGACGGGACGCTTTCCGTGACCGGGGCCAGGCTCCTGCGCGCCCGTGTCGCCGATTCCGGTTCGACGGTCGTGTCCAACGCGAAAGACGTGGTCTGGTACGGCGGGGAACAGGCCTGCAACGCTTCTTTGGCAAATGACAGTTCCAAGCGTACGCTGTTCCTGGATTTCGGCGGGTCGGTCGGCCAAAATTTCGTCGGCGAAAAGTACGGTACGCACCAGCGCCTGCTGGTCGCGGATTCCATGGGAAATCTGGTGCAGTCGGTGGCAGCCCCCTCGGGTTATACCTTCGACCATTCCGAATGGGCGGGCAACGGATCTGCCGACATCGCCGTGGTGACTTTGGTGGACGCGAACGGTGCGCATTCGAAAATTGCCGTCGTCTCCCTGCTCGATTCCTCTATCGTGGAAATTGCGGAAGGCGAGGAACTTTGGCACCCTGCGTTGTGGGCGATGCACGGAGTGTCTTCTACGGAGGACGCCCTGCTGGATGCGGACAGCGCCGGAGCGTACATGACTCCCGGCCTCGACGTGTGGCACAAGGCTCTACGCCCCAAGATGGAACTCTTCTGGAACCACTACGAGGAACTGGAATATGTCTTTGTCGGCAGTTCCCGTGTCGAAGACGGGCTTGTTCCCGATTCCATCACGGCGGGATATTCCTTGAACATGGGCCACCCGCTCAATTCGATGGACGCGTCGTTCTATTTCGCCGAGAACTACGCCATGAACCATGCGAAGAAACTGAAGGCGGTCGCTTTCTCGCTTGATTTTGGTGGTTGGGAAAACCGTGACGACATGACGCGCACGGTTTTTGAAGGGGCTCCGGGATACGTCTACGATGCGCACCACGATTTCTGGAAATCGGGTGTGCCGGACGCCTTTGTCGAGAGGGTGAACGAATCCTACCCGTCGACTGATGTGTACATGATCAATTACACGAGAACCCGTGGGTTCAATTCGAACGAGCCCGCTTCGTGGGGAGACCCCCTGGTGGAACATGACTCCACGTGGATTGATGCGAAGCCGGATGCCGTTGGTTGGCAAATTGGCAGGATTCGCAAGTTCTTGACGCTCGCGAAAAGCCGGAATATTTATGCCGTGGCGATTGTTTTCCCGCAGAATCCGCGGTACCGCGAAACCGGTTCCTGGGGCCGCTACGGCCCGCGCCGTTCCGCGATGCCCGCCATCCTGGATTCCCTGAACGCGCTCGAAGCCGAGTTTGACAACTTCAGGCTGATGAACGAGAACAAGATGGGCGAGCACGATTACCCCGATTCCTTCGCCTTCAATACCGACCACCTCGCTTTCCCGGGGGCCGTGCAGATAACCCGCCGGCTGGATGCCCTGCTGAAAACGCTCAAATAAGGGCTAGGGCAGTACTATTTGGTGAACTTGTAGCGGCCCAGAAGGTCGAAGTAGCGGGCCTTGGGGGAAATCTTGACGGGCACACGATGCTTTTGGATGAACAAAGGTTCTTCTATTTTCAAGAAGAAGAATTCTTTGAAATAGGTCTCGCCTTCAACACTTATTGAAAACCCTTTTTCGTTGGGCTTGTACGAAAAAGTAGAATCTATTTTACCATCAGCATCGTATTGATAGCATTTGTTTTCGTCATCTGGGTCAGCTCCATAGATTTTTTGCCATTTCCTATCATATTCTGGAAAATAACCGATATTTATGATAGAGTCTGAATACATGAAATATTCTTCATACCAAACTCCTGAGCCCATACGGGTCACGGTAATTGCGTAATTTGGCATGATTTTAATTGTTTTCCAGCTCCAGAGATATCCATCGCTATAATAGTTTTCCTCATAACATAATGTGTCGCCGGCTTCGCATTTTGAAATAATGTATTCCTCAATGGAAGATTCCTCATCACCCTTTTTTAATGCTGATTCATCGATGTCGTAGTAAAAGTACACAACATCAGTTTCTTCATCGTCTCTTTTTGTGTTAATATGCATTTCAATTGGTTTATCGTCTTCATAAACGTATTTATGAGCCGATTCATAACTTCGTTCCTTAAAGTAGCTTGAATCGATACGATATCCTCGTCCCGCATTATAGAAAGGTGCCATAACTCTTTGAATTATAGCCTCAGTGCAATTATTTGCCGAGGCGGCATCGCTCAGGGCGAGAATGGCGGCAGGGACCAAGTAGAATATCTTGCTGGTACGGAATGTAAACATCGTTGCTCCTTAGTTTACTTTAAATATATCTTTTTTTTCAATGGAGATTCACGCTTGAGCGGGAAAGACAAAAAAAACACCCCGGAAAATTCCGAGGTGCTCTTAAAGCTTTTCTGTTCGGCCCTTTGCTTTGACCCGCTCAGCACAGGCTTAAGCTCAGGGACCTTGCAAATGATTAAAGCTTGTCGTTAGAACCAAGAACGTCGACGATCTTGTGTTCGTACATCTTCTGCATGTTGTCACGAGCCGGCTTGAGGTACTGGCGTGTAATGTGAAATGTGGATTGTGGGGTGTGGAATGATATTGTCATGCCCGCGGAGGCGGGCATCTCCATTCATTTTGTGAACTTGTAGCGGCCCAGAAGGTCGAAGTAGCGGGCCTTGGGGGAGATTCTGACGGGTTTGTGAGTTTTGCGGATTATGGTGGTATTTTGCTCAACACTCATAACATAGATTTCGGTATAATCATCACCTTCTGATTGTTTTAATGAATAACCGTTTTCGCTGGGCTTATATGACAAAGAAGATTGTAGGTTTCCTTCGTCGTCGTATTGCTCGCATTTATAATCATCGTTTAAGTTGGCAACATAGAATCGTTGTTTGGTTTTTGAAGAATCTGTATTGTAGTTTTCTGTTCCTATTTCAATAATTGAATCATTTTTAAAATACATTTCATGTAATTCTGAAGATGTAGAATCCGCTATTTCTTCGCTTAAATAATTTGAAGCAATTCTAATCGTTTGCGTATATTCAAATTCACCATTATAGTACGTTCTAACATTGTACAATAAGGTATCCTTTTTTTCTTCTTCAGATATAATGTATTCATATCCTTCGTTTTTCAGTACCGTTTCATTTGTATCCCTGTAAAAAAGCCAAAAGGCGGGTGCATGATCTTCATCCTTGAAATCTGCACGAACGGCTTCAATAAGTCCATTATTGTAGATATACTTTTTTCCTGTCCAGGAACTACTTTGGCTGTTTATATAACTGGAATCAACGCGAACATTGCTATGAGGATTGAACATTGTTGGTGATTGAGTGTTAAAAACAGCTTCTGTACACGTATTTGCCGAGGCAACCGCACTAAAAACTAATATGGCAAATGAAACTAGGAACAATGATTTGCGAATCATGAATGTTCTCCTTAATTTACTGCAAATATAAAAACACCCCGGAAAAAATCCGAGGTGATTTTAAAGTTTTTGGCTTATGCGGCCAAGCCGCATTTACGATTACAGCTTGTTGTTAGAACCAAGAACGTCGACGATCTTGTGTTCGTACATCTTCTGCATGTTTTCGCGAGCCGGCTTGAGGTACTGGCGCGGGTCGAAGTGTTCCGGATGTTCGTCGAAATACTTACGGATAGCGGCAGTCATGGCGAGACGGCTGTCAGAGTCGATGTTGATCTTGCAAACAGCAGACTTGGAAGCTTCGCGGAGCTGTTCTTCCGGAATACCGACGGCATCCGGGAGCTTGCCACCGTGGGCGTTGATCGTGTCAACTTCGTCCTGCGGGACAGAAGAAGAACCGTGGAGCACGATCGGGAAGCCCGGGAGCTTCTGTTCGATGGCGTGGAGCACGTCGAATGCCAGAGGAGGCGGAACGAGCTTGCCAGTCTTCGGGTCGCGAGTGCACTGTTCCGGCTTGAACTTGTAAGCACCGTGGCTGGTACCGATGGAGATAGCGAGGGAGTCGCAGCCCGTACGGGTAGCGAAGTCGATCA
>CAMZDZ010000036.1 GCA_947305535.1 uncultured Fibrobacter sp. | reverse complement strand
CGATGCGGCCCTTCATGAGCACGTCGTAGTCGGGGATGTCGCGGGTGGTGAGGCGAAGGTCCTTGATGCCGGTCTTTTCGGCGACGGCAATCCAGATTTCGGGGGCAAGGACACCTTCAAGGTCCAGGGTAACGACGCATTGCTTAGTGAACATATTTAGTGGTTAGTGATTAGGGGTTAGTGGTTAGGATCTATCCTTTATAATGTCTCGTAAGTCCGCAACGGTCACCTGGTACTTCGTGCGGCAGAAATCGCAGATGACTTCGAGGTCCTTGCCTTCCGCTTCGAGTTCCTTGAGGTCCTTGAGCGGGAGGGTGGCCAGCGTCGCCACGGTACGTTCGCGGCTGCAGGGGCAGTACGGCTTCGGGTCGATCTCTTTTACGATGTCGATTTCGTAGGGTCCGCGCAGCTGGTCCAGCAGTTCATCGAGGTTGTAGCCTTCGGGTGTGTTCATGTCCTTGAACTTCGGCAGGTTCTGGACGATGACTTCGATCAGGTTGATGTCTTTGTCCTCGAGGTCGGGGAAGGCTTCGATGTAGAAACCGGCGGCATAGTCGAGCTTGCTCGGGTCTTCCTTGTTGAATGCGGCCTCGATGCCCACGGCGGAGCGGATCTGTTCGGACTGCAACAGGTAGGTGGCGAGGTTCTGGCCCATCGATACGGAGGGGGCCTCGATAATACTTTCGTGGACGCGCTTGCCCAGCTCGTTCAACTTCACGACGCTTACGCTCTGCGGGAGCAGGGCGGGCTCGTTGCCGCCGACGGCTTCGAGTTCGGGCTGCGGGATCATGGCGCGCACAAGGCCCTGCGGCGTGGAATCCGACTGGATTCGGGTGATTTCGCCCGAGAATCGCGTAGTCAGGCTCACCGTGCCGGGGAACTTGAGGCTTGCGCTCAGGAAGATGCTTGCGATGGAGTTCTCGGCCAAAAGTTTTAACGCGAAACCTTGCGCGTTGTGGAATTTGCCGATTTCGTTCATCGTCGCGGTCAAATCGACGACAACCAGGCGGAAGGGCGTCTTTTTGCCCGTAGCGCGGATGATGCGGTCCTTAAAATTCATGGCCCAAAGATAGTAAAAAAGGGACGAGCCTCGAGCCTCGAACCTCGAACCTGCAACCTCAACTACCTTGCCACGACTTGCTTGCGGATTTTTTCGCAGGTTTCGCGGTCCACGGCTTGGGCGATGCATTCGAAGGCGAACTCTTCGGCGGAGCCGGCGCCGCAGCTCGTGATGACCTTTCCGTCGACAACGACACGGTCGGTGAGGTACTGCTTGCAGACAAGGTCGCTTTCGCAACCCGGGAAACAGGTGCAACGGCGGTCCTTCAAGAGACCTGCCTTCGAAAGAACGAGCGGCGCCGCGCAAATGGCGAACAGCCATTTGCCCTGGGCGTCAAATTCCTTGACGGTGGCTTCCACCGCCGCGCTTGCGGCGAGATTCTTGACGCCCTGGCCTCCGCCGGGGAGCATCACCGCGTCGAACTGCGCAAGGTCTGCATCCTTCAGCAGAATGTCTGCTTGAATGCGGAGTCCAAGTTTGCCCGTTACGGCCAGGCTGTCGCTAATGGAAGCGAGTGTCACGTCGAGGCCTGCGCGCTGCCAGTAGTCGAACGGTGTCACGAACTCGGTTTCCTCGAAACCGTCTGCCATCAAGAACAAAATCTGCATAATGACTCCTTTTTTAGGAGAATTATAGTAAATGCCGTCCGTGATTTTTTTTTGTGGTGACCGGTTACAGCCCGCAGTTGGACGGGGCCTTGTTCTTGCCGTTTTTTGCGCCTTGTGTGGTGGCGCACTGGTCCAGGGTCACGCTCGTGAGGTAGCCCTGGATAATCTTGTCGAGTTCTTCCCACACGGGGTAGGTCTCGCATTCGGCCATTCTCGGGCATTTTCCGGCTTTTTCGTCGAGGCAGGATACCGGCACGACCGATGTTTCGGTTATCTTCAGGATGTCGTAGACGCTGCAGGTCTTTGGATCGCAATTCAGCTTGTACCCGCCGGCCTTGCCTCGGGTGCCCGTGAGTAGCTTCGCCTTGACGAGCGTCCCCAGGATGCCTTCGAGGTACTTGATGGAGAGGTTCTGCCTTTCGGCAATATCCTGCAGCTTGGTAAAGTTGTCTTGGCTGTTTTGGACAAGGTCAATCATAACGCGCAGGGCATATCTACCTTTTGTCGATATTCTCATGATTACTTCCCTTGTTTAAAGCCTTACCCAACGCTGTGTTCGAGCTTGAGTGTCAGCAGTTGCCTTGCCTCGGTGGCGAATTCGCCAGGCAGTTCCTTGAACACGTCCTTGCAGAACCCGCCGACCATCGCCTGGATGGCGTCTTCGCGCTTGATGCCGCGGCTCTCGAAGTAGAACAATTGGTCTTCGCTGATGCGGCTTGTCGTCGCTTCGTGCTCGGTCTGGGCACTCGCGTTTGCGACGGTGATGTAGGGGAACGTGTGTGCGGCACTCTTGTCGCCCACGAGCATGCTGTCGCACTGCGTGTAGTTGCGGGCTCCCGTGGCCGACTTGCGGATGCTCACCTCGCCGCGGTAGGCGTTGCTGCTGTAGTCCGCGCTGATACCCTTGCTGATGATCGTGCTCTTGGTGTTTTTGCCGATATGGATCATCTTGGTGCCTGTGTCGGCCTGCATGTGGCCGTTCGTGAGGGCCACCGAGTAAAATTCTCCGACGGAATTGTCGCCGAGCAAAACGCAGCTCGGGTACTTCCACGTAATCGCAGAGCCCGTCTCGACCTGCGTCCAGCTGATGCGGCTGTTCTTGCCGGCGCACTTGCCGCGCTTGGTCACGAAGTTGTAAACGCCGCCGGCGCCCGTCTCGCGGTCGCCCGCGTACCAGTTCTGCACGGTCGAGTATTTAATCGATGCGTTGTCCTTTGCCACCAGTTCCACGATGGCGCTGTGCAGCTGCTTGCTGCTGAATTCCGGGGCGGTGCAGCCTTCCAGGTAGCTCACGCTGGCGCCTTCGTCGGCGATAATCAGGGTACGCTCGAACTGGCCTGCTTCCTTGTTGTTGATGCGGAAGTAGGTGGAGAGGTCCATCGGGCACTTGACTCCAGGCGGAATGTAGACGAAGCTTCCGTCGCCAAAGACCGCGCTGTTGAGAGCCGCAAAGTAGTTGTCGCCAGCCGGGACTACCGAGCCCAGGTATTCCTCGATGAGTTCGGGGTATTCCTTGATGGCGTCGCTGATGGAGCAGAACAGGATGCCCATCTCCATGAGCTTTCTCTTGTGGCTCGTATAGATGCTCACGGAGTCGAACACCGCGTCCACGGCCACGTTGGCGAGGCGCTTCTGTTCGTCGAGCGGGATGCCGAGCTTTTCGAAGGTGGCCAGGAGTTCCGGGTCCACGTCCTCGATTTTCTCGTGGCTCTTCTTTGTCTTCGGGGCGGAGTAGTAGACGATGTCCTGCAGGTCCACCGGCGCAAAACTCAGTTCGCCCCAGTTCGGCTGCTCCATCGTCTTGAGCTTTTCGTAAGCCTTCAGGCGGAAGTCGAGCATGAACTGCGGCTCGCCGCGGAGCTTGGACGCCCTGCGGATGATATCTTCGTTCAGGCCTTTTTCGAAAGCTTCGTTCTCGATATCCGTTACAAAACCGTACTTGTAGTTCTCGCTCATTGTTCGCCTTTTTTCAAATCCGACCCAAATATATAAAAGTTACGATTGGTATGGCTCGGGAAGTCCCTTTGGCCGCGATGCTTTTCTAAATTGTAGGCGATGAAAGAAAATTCGGGAAAAAAAGGAAAAGTATATCTGATCGGCGCCGGGCCGGGAGATCCGGGACTGTTGACGCTGCGCGGGAAGTCCGTACTCGAAAAGGCCGACGTGGTCGTTTACGACCGCCTTGTCTCTCCGGCCATTCTCGGATTCTGCAACCCGAAGGCCAGGATGGTGGATGTGGGCAAGATGCCGACGCACCACAAGGTCAAACAGTCCGAAATCAACAAGCTGCTAGTCCAGTTTGCCGAAGAGTATCCTGAGGGCGTGATTGCCCGCCTCAAGGGGGGCGATCCGTTCGTGTTCGGTCGTGGCGGCGAAGAGGCATTGGAGCTGGTGGCCGCCGATGTGGAGTTCGAAGTCGTTCCGGGCATTACCTCCGCGATTTCGGTGCCGGCTTACGCAGGGATTCCCGTGAGCCATCGCGGCATTGCGACGAGCTTCCATATTATCACGGGGCATGAAAGGTCAGACGAGAGAACGCTCGCTGGCTCGCTACAGACGAGAGACGAGAGGGCCTGTCAGGTCTTTGAGCCTGCCGAAATGAGCTGTGCATCTGATCGACTCTCATTGGATTTCGAGGCAATTGCGCGTTGTCCCGGCACCCTCATCTTCTTGATGGGCATCGCCAACATGGACTTTATCGCCCGCCGCCTTATGGAATGCGGCAAGGACCCGAAAACGCCGCTCGCCTTTATCGAGAAGGGGACGACCCCTTACCAGCGCACCGTCATGGCGACGCTCGAGACGGCGGGGGAGACCATCATCCGCGAAAACGTGACCGCTCCGGCAATTACCATCATGGGTGGAGTTGTGGAACTGGGCAAAACACTTGCCTGGAAAAAGAACCTGCCGCTTTCGGGCAAGCGCCTTGTAGTGACACGTGCCGCAAAGCAAGCCAGCGGAATTTCCGCCCGCCTGACCGCTCTCGGCGCCGAAGTCATCGAAACTCCGATGATCGAGACCCGCGATGTCATTCCGGCCTCCTCTTCCGATGTCATCCCCGCGCAGGCGGGGATCTCCTTTGCGAGCCCCGAAAAACAAAATGTCGTTGCTAGCCCCGAAGGGGCGTGGCAATCCACATCGGTCGACTGGAATACACTTGCGAATTTCGACCTCCTCGCTTTCACCAGCACCAACGGGGTAGAGAGTTTCTTCAAGCAACTGCTCGCTTCCGGTCGCGACATCCGCGAACTTGCCGGCAAGAAAATCGCGAGCGTGGGGAAGATTACCGAAAAGAAGCTGCTCGAGTATGGCATCCGCTGCGACTACGTGCCCGAGGACCACACCGGCGAAGGCCTGGGAATGCTTCTTCGAAGCATTTTAGACGAGAGAACGCTCGTAAACTCGCTACAGACGAGAGACGAGAGTGGAATTGCCCTGAGCGGGACGCGTAGTGCGGAATCGAAGGATCTATTGGATGAATCTCGTATTCTCCTCCTCCAGGGCAATCTCGCTGACGACACCCTGCTGAAGCTCCTGCCAGGGGCGACCCGCTGGGTCGTTTACGAAACGCTCCCTGTGACCGAACTTCCCGAATGGAAAAAAGAGGCCGTTGAGAACGCCGATGCCATCGTCTTCGCGAGCACCAGCGCCGTCGAGAATTTTATCGCAGCTACTTCCGATGTCATCCCCGCGACCTGTGCTGAGCATTGTCGAAGCGAGGCGGGGATCTCCTCTCATCTGGCCTTCTGCATCGGGCGTATGACAGAATCCGCTGCCAAGAGTCACGGCTTCGAAACGGTCACGTCCGACGAGACGACCATGGATTCCCTCGTAAAGAAAATCGTGGAGTATTACACGTGAACGCCATCCTGATTATCGCTCACCACTGCATTTTACCCGGCGCCTACAAGGGCTTCGAGGCCATCCTCGACCGCCTGCATCATGACCTGCCCGGCACGCGCGTGGCCAGCACGAGTCTCCTGGATTTGGAAAACGACTTGCGTACGCTCCTGCGCGAAGACGTGGAGTCGGTGACGCTCTTGCCGTTCCTGTTGCTGAACGGACAGCATTCCAAGAACGACGTTCCCCGCGTGGTGGCGAAGCTGCAGGCCGAGTTCCCGCAAATCCCGATAACGCTCTTGCCCTGCCTCGGTGACTGGAAAGAATTTTCGAGCATGGTGGTGCATGGCCTTCGTTCCGTCCAGAATGCATCCCGTATTTCACATTCTGCACCTCGTACCTCGAGCCCCGAGCCTCGAACTTCGAACCTCTTCTCCATCGAACTGAATCTCGAAGGCAAGAATGTCCTCGTTGTCGGCGGTGGCCGCATCGCGTATCGCAAGGTCAAGACGCTCTTGCCGACCGGTGCCCGCATCACCGTCGTCGCCCCGCAATTCGATCCGGAATTTGAAACCCTTGAGAGCACTTCCGGGCAATCTGCGCTCAACAATCAGGTCTCGTCTCTCGTCTTAAAACGTCGTCCCTACGAGCCTCTCGACCTTCGCGGTATCTTTATGGTGTTCATCT
Organism: uncultured Fibrobacter sp.; assembly: GCA_947305535.1. GTDB lineage: Bacteria > Fibrobacterota > Fibrobacteria > Fibrobacterales > Fibrobacteraceae > Fibrobacter. The sequence continues at coordinate 11,718 of CAMZDZ010000036.1, read as the reverse complement.
GCACCGACCAGCCTGCCGTGAACGCCCAGGTGTCTAACGACGCCCGCGCCCGCCGCATCCTGGTAAACAACGCCTGCGACTACTTGGACGGGGACTTTATCGTGCCCGCCCGCATGGATTTTGGCGAAAATATCGCCGTGACGGTCTCCACCCAGGGCCGTGCCCCCTCCCTCGCCAAGAAACTCAAGCAAAAAATCCAGGCCGAATGGGCCGAAGGCCTCGAACAGATTGAACGGGACTTTTCAAAAACGTAGTACCTAAAATTCTATTATTTTTTGAAGTGTAAGTTCAAGGAAATTTATGATTATGAAAAAACTTGATCGAATGTTGCTTGTTTCGGGCTTTGCTTTCGCTATGGCGATTTTGAGTGCCTGTGGCGATGAGATTACGGAAGTTAAGGGCGTTGAAACTGTTGCCTCGTACAAGAAATTGGGTGAGTGCCGTATTGATAAAGCGGGAGAAATGGTCTATGTGATGGATTCCGCTGCGGTATACTTGTGTTCTAATAGTGAGTGGAAGGTTGTCGACTCTTTTGGTTCGGATGTCGTCGACGCGAATGAAAATGGGGCGGATGCGCCTTCGGGTATAAAGAATGTTTCCTCGTTCAAGAAACTGGACAAGTGCTCTGCGGACAAAGCGGGTGAAATGGTCTATGTTGCCGATTCCGGTGCGGTTTATTTGTGTGCCGAAGGAAAGTGGAATGTTCTTGGCGCGAACGGTTCGGATGGTTCCAATGGCACTAATGGATTGAATGGTTCCGATGGTAAGGATGGAGCCTCTTGCACGGCGACGGCTTTGAAAGGTGGCGAAGGTTTCAAGATTGAATGTGATGGCGATTCCGTGGGCGTTGTACTCAACGGAGAAAAAGGCGATCCCGGCAAGCAAGGCGACAATGGTGATGATGGCAATGACGGGAAGTCTTGCACGGCTGTGGCCCTGGACGACAGTACTGGCTACAAGATTGTCTGCGGTACGGATTCCGTCGGTGTTGTGTTGCACGGTAATGAGGGCGCGAAGGGTGATACGGGAGTATCCTGCAATGCGGAAATCCTGGACGACAGCACGGGTTACAAGATTGTCTGTGGCGATGATTCCGTCGGCGTGGTGCTTAACGGATTTGACCCGAGCCGGTTTGACGAAAAGACCTGTAACACGCACACAGGGGGATCGTGCAGTATCTATAATCCATATACCAATACCTTGGTCGATATGCGTGACGGACAAACTTATAGGACTACGACCATCGACACCCAGATTTGGATGGCTGAAAATTTGAATTATGAAATAGAGGAGAGCGCTTGCTTTAATGATATTTCCGCCTATTGTACAGCGTATGGACGCCTTTACACTTCAATCAAGTCCACCTTGGCTTGTCCCGAGGGTTGGCGCTTGCCCGATACCTCGGATTACAGGACGCTTTTCGAAAATGTCGGAGGAGCAGAAATTGCAGGCAAGATGCTGAAGTCCAGAACGCTGTGGAAAAGCGGGAGCAACGGTCTAGACGCTTTTGGATTTGACGTGCTTCCTGTAGGTCTCTACGAAGTTTATGGCGGAGCTCCTGGTTTTGGGGCAGAGGGTACAAAAGCTGCTTTTTGGACATCGACGATTAAAACAGGTGAAAATGGCAGGTATGCGGTGAGCTTTGTCTCTGAAGGCTCCTTGTCAAAAGACGCCGCTTACATCGATTATTTGGAATCATACGATCATGATTTTAGTTTGCTTTCCGTCCGCTGCATCAAGGATTCCGCCAACCCCTAGTCTTTAACCCTTAACCCTACTTTTAACCTATGATTATCCGTCCTCGTCGCTTACGCAAGAATGAAACCATCCGCAACATGGTTGCGGAAACCGCAGTCAACCCCGATTCCCTCGTCTACCCGATGTTCGTGGTAGAAGGGGAGGGCGTCAAGGAAGAAATCCCGTCGATGCCCGGGCAGTTCCGTTTCTCTATCGATGAAATCTTGAAGGAACTCGAAAGCTGCGTTGCGCTGGGAATCAAGTCGATATTGCTTTTCGGCATCCCGCACCACAAGGACGAAATGGCGACTTGCGCCTACGATGACGATGGCATCGTGCAGCGTGCGGTGCGTTCCATCAAGGCTCATTTCCCTGATTTGTGCGTGATTACGGATGTGTGCCTTTGCGAGTACATGAGCCATGGGCATTGCGGTATCGTGAAGGACGGCGACGTGGATAACGACTCGACGCTGGAACTTCTCGCGAAGACGGCTCTCTCGCATGCGATTGCCGGAGCCGACATGGTTGCCCCTTCCGACATGATGGACGGTCGCGTGGGCGCTATCCGCAAATGTCTCGATGAACATGGGTTCACGAATACGCCGATCATGGCCTACAGCGCGAAGTTTGCCAGCGCCTATTACGGTCCGTTCCGCGATGCGGCCGATTCCGCCCCGCATTTCGGCAACCGAAAGAGCTACCAGATGGATGTGCGCAACGGTCGCGAGGCTCTGCGCGAAGTGGAACTCGATATTGAGGAAGGTGCCGACATCGTGATGGTGAAGCCGGGCCTTGCTTTCCTTGACGTATTGCGCCAGACGGCCGAAGTCAGCAACGTTCCTGTGGCGGTCTACAACGTCAGCGGCGAGTATTCCATGGTGAAGGCCGCCGCGAAGATGGGCTGGATCGACGAAGACGCCATTGTCCGCGAAAACTTGCTTGCTTTCAAGCGTGCCGGTGCCGATATCATCATCACCTACCACGCCAAGGATGCGCTCGAGAAGGGTTTGCTGAAATAGTTGTAATACAATGCTAATACAATGTTAATACGTTGTATTAGCATTTCGCTTTTGTTAGCTTGTTTTTTACGAATAAAAGAAACTTTTCATATTTTTAAATTATATTATTGGCAAAGACAAAGTAATAAATTTTGAATTTATTCGAGTTTTTGCTATATAATGAATGTTGAACTGAGTATTACCGAACAGTGCAACCTCCGTTGCACCTATTGCTATTATAGAGACACCCACGCCAAACGCTGCGCCGTGATGAGTGACGAAGTCATGGAGACCACGGTTTGTTTGGCAGTAAAGAAGTCGATAGAATTCCAGGATTCGTTTCTCAACTTTACCTTTTTTGGCGGCGAACCCCTTCTGCGGATGGATTTCATCAAGAAAACCGTAAAATTTGCAAAAGCGCAAGTCAAACAGAATGCCGGAAAACTGAATAAAAAGTTCAAGCTTTATTTCTCGATCAATACGAATGGCGTCTTATTGACCGATGAAATTATAAGGTATCTGAAAAAAGAAGGTTTCGGGGTGGCAATCTCCTTGGATGGCCCCGAAAAGATGCACAATATTTCGAGAGTGACCGTAGATGGCAAGGGAAGCTTCAGGGCTATCAAGCCATTTATTCCGGCCCTGGTTGAATTGGATGCGCATGCAGTATCAATTGTTACTCAAGAACGCATAAAGGGTTTCGCGGATTCAATAAAATGGATTTTTAAACAGGGATTCCAACGGGTCGGAATAGATGTGGATTTTAACGGTAAGTGGACCGGAGAAAATTTTGACGATTTGATTGTCGAGTACGAAAAGCTAGCTCGCTTCTGGTATCGTTCTAAAAAAGAAGGCCTTGATATTCGAGTTGGCCTGATTCAAGACAAGGTCGCTTTGGGACTTTCGGGAGTTCGTCAGAAAGAATATGGCTGTTTTATAAATTCCCACACCATTGTCGTTGCGACGAACGGGAATACATTCCCGTGCACGCGGTTTATTTCTAGCCAGAAGAATGCTCCTTATGTAACGGGAAATGTTCTCGATGAAGGGAGCGGAGTCTATAAGGGTGTATTTCCACCGAAGGTTCGCCGTTTTGTAAAAAACGATAGGAAGGAATGTGCTGACTGCGCAATCCGCTACCGATGCATTGCGCATGAATGCGGGTGCACATCTTATTATTCGACTGGATCTTTGGACAAAATTTCCCCGGAAGTCTGTACGCATGAGAGAATACTTTGTGCCATTTGCGATGAATACGCGGCCAAACTTGTGCGTGAGATTCCTTTAGAGAGAATTCTAAAAATTTAACCTCAACCCCAACAACCCCTAACAAAGAGGATCAAAATGGCAAAAGCAAAATCATCCACAACAAAAAAACCGGCAGCAACGACTGTTGCTAAGAAAGCTCAGACCAATGCAAATGTCGGCCTTCTTTCGGCTGCCGATCGTAAGACTGCTCGCGAAATTGTCGCTAAAATTGACATCCCGTTCATCTGGGGAATTATTGTTCCCGAATGGGTGCGTGGCCGCCGCTTGACAGCTGCTGAAAAGAGGCAAGTTTCGGCTCTTAGCAAGAATATCAGGACCGAAGGCAAGGCTCTTGTCAAGAATCTTCAAAAGCTTGAATCCGTTGCTGCTAAAATGGATAAGAGGTAATTTCTTTCTTTATATGGCAAAAGGTCCTTCCTTAGGGGAGGCCCTTTTTTTTATTTTTCCCGTCATGAACCACTCTCTTAGCGAAAAATTTTTTGCCGAAGCCAAGAACCTGATGCCGGGCGGCGTGAATAGCCCGGTGCGCGCCTTCGGAAACGTGGGGGCGACTCCTCCGTTTATCGCCCGTGCGAAGGGCAGCCACATCTACGACGTGGACGGGAACGACTATATCGATTATGTGGGCAGCTGGGGGCCGATGCTCTTGGGCCACGCCCACGACGCCGTCGTCAAGGCGGTGGCCGAGACGGCGCAGAACGGACTCAGTTTCGGTGCCCCGTGCGGCCTGGAATCCAAGCTCGCGAAACTCGTGATGGACTTGGTGCCGAGCGTGGAGATGATCCGCATGGTGAACAGCGGTACCGAGGCGACGATGAGCGCCATCCGCGCGGCCCGTGGCTTTACCGGTCGCGACAAGATTGTGAAATTCGAGGGCTGCTACCACGGCCATAGCGATAGCCTGCTCATCAAGGCGGGTTCGGGAATGCTCACGACGGGCAAGCCGAGCAGCAAGGGTGTGCCTGCCGACCTCGCGAAGTACACGCTCACGCTCCAGTACAACGACGTGGCGGGCGTGAAGGAACTCTTTGACAAGATCGGCGACGAGATTGCGGGCGTCATCGTGGAACCCGTGGCGGGGAACATGGGCGTGGTGCCCGCGAAACCCGAATTCCTGCAGACGCTTTCCGATGAAACCAGGAAACACGGTGCCTTGCTGATCGTGGACGAGGTCATGACGGGATTCCGCGTGGGCATTCACTGCGCGCAGGGCCTGTACGGCATCAAGCCCGACCTCACGACGTTCGGCAAGATTATCGGCGGCGGCATGCCCGTGGGCGCTTATGGCGGCCGCTTGGATGTGATGCAGCAGATTGCTCCGCTTGGTGGAATCTACCAGGCGGGAACGCTTTCCGGGAACCCGGTCGCGATGGCGGCAGGCCTTACGACGATGCAGGAACTTGTGGCACACCCCGAATACTACGTGCACGCCGAGGCGATGACGACGCGACTGCTCGACGGTCTCAAGGATGCGGCGAAGTCTGCGGGAATTCCGCTGGCCGTAAACCAGGTAGGGGCGATGGGCTGCGTGTTCTTTACCGAAGGCCCGGTGGAATGCTTTGCCGATGTGCAGAAGTCCGACCTGGAACTGTTCCGCAAGTATTTCCTCGGAATGCTCGACGAGGGCATCTACCTGGCTCCGAGCCAGTTCGAGGCGATTTTCGTGAGCGCCATGCATACGGAAAGCGACATCGACCGTACCGTCGATGCCGCCAGGAAAGTCTTCAAGACTCTTTAACAGCCTGCTTTGTCATCTCCGCACAGAGTTGTCATCCCCGGCTTGGCCGGGGATCTCCTTTAAGATTCCGCGCTGTTGTCAGCCGGAGTCTCCGCATTCTGCGTTGCTTCGGGCGCTGTGTCCGCCGAAGCGTCGGCTTTCTGCGCTTCGGCATCCTTGTCGCGGATGCTGGCGCGGCGAATCTTTCCGCTGATGGTCTTCGGCAGTTCCGTCACGAAGTCGATGATGCGCGGGCTCTTGTAAGAGGCCGCAATCTTCTTCGTGAACAGCTGGATTTCCTTTGCCAGTTCCTTCGACGCTTCGTAGCCTTTCTGGAGCACGATGGTCGCCTTGACGGCCTGGCCGCGGTCCTTGTCTTCGACGCCCGTGACGGCGACTTCGAGCACGGCCGGGTGCTTGTGGATGACTTCTTCCACTTCGAAGGGGCTGATGCGGTAGCCGGAACTCTTGATGAGGTCGTCGTTACGGCCCACGAACCAGTAGTATCCGTCCTTGTCGCGGGTGGCGGTGTCGCCCGTATGGTAGACGCCGCCCTCGAAAACGCGTTCGGTGCGTTCCTGGTCGCGGTAGTAACCGCCGAACATGCCGAAGGGCTTGCCCTGGTCGATAAGGATGATCAGTTCGCCGACTTCGTCAACGTCGCAAGGCTTGCCTTCGGCGTTCACGATTTCCATGCGGTAGCCCGGCGAAGGCTTGCCCATGGAACCCGGGTGCGGTTCGCTGAAACCGAAGTTGCCCGTCGTGAGCGTGAGTTCCGTTTGGCCGTAGCCTTCCTGCATGCGGATGCCGGTCTGCTCGTAGAACTTGTTGTAAATGTCCACGTTCAAGGCTTCGCCGGCGGTGGTGCAGTACTGGAGGCTCGAAAGGTCGTACTTGCCGATGCCGTGCTGCAAAATGTAGCGGTATACGGTGGGCGGTGCGCAGAAAGTGGTCACCTTGTATTCGGCCATTTTCTCGAGCAGCTTGCCGGGGATGAACACCTTCATGTCGTAGGTGAACACGGCGGAACCCGCAATCCACTGCCCGTAAATCTTGCCCCAGAGCGCCTTGGCCCAGCCGGTCTCGGCGACGGTCAGGTGGCGGCCGCCGTCAACCACGTGCTGCCAGTACTTGGCTGTCACGATATGGCCGAGCGGGTAGGTGAACGTGTGCGCCACCATCTTCGGGTTCGAACTCGTTCCGCTCGTGAAGTAGACGATCATGATGTCGTCGTTGTGCGTGGCGGCTTCGCCTTCGGGGCGTTCAAACTTTGCCGGGAAGATTTCGTAGTCGTCGTAGAAGCTTACCCAGTTCTGGCGGGCGGTCTGGCCGACGGTCACGAGCTTTTCGACGGAGGCGCACTTGGATTTCGCCTTGTCCACTTCCTTCTGGAGGGCGGGCTCGTCGTAGGTCACGACCATCTTTACTTCGGCTGCCTTGAATCGGTATTCCAGGTCCTCGGCGGCGAGCATGTTCGTTGCCGGGATGGCGATGGCTCCGATGCGGTGCAGCGCCAAGAGGAAGAACCAGAATTCGTAGCGGCGACGCAAAATGAGCATCACGCGGTCGCCCTTCTTGATTCCCTGTTCCACGAGGAAGTTCGCCGTGCGCTGGGAGGCAAGCGAGATGTCCTTGAACGTGAAGATGTGGCTTTCGTCGTTGTCGTCGCACCACACCAGGGCTTCGCGTTTAGGTTCAGTCTTTGCGTATTCGTCCACGACGTCGTAGGCGAAGTTGAAATTCTCCGGAATCGAAATCTTGAAATTCTTATACAGGTCTTCGTATGACTCGTAGTCAATGCGAGAGATGAACTTGTTGAGTAGCATTGTTGTATTCCGTTATGGGGGCCTTACAGGTCCCTGTACATGACCTTTTCGCGCAAGGTCGATATGTAACGTACCATGTTCAGTATGCGCTTCTCGCCGATGGTCCTGAAGTCCTTGTCGTGGAACACCAGGCGGTGGACTCCGCCCGGCAGGAGCATCTTGAGGCAGGCGTATGTTTGCGCAATTCCAAGAAGCGAGGTGGGGATGATGGAGAAACTCAGCGTCCCGGAGCGGGTCTTCTTGACCCGGCCGTCAACCAGCTGGTAGATGCCGTGGTAATCCTCGTAGTAGTCGAAGATGTCAAGGGCGAGTTTCTTGAGGAACTTGTTCCCGAACCAGATGGGAGGGATGAAGCCGGAGGGCGATCCGTTCCCGTGGGCCTTCCAGAGGGCGAGGCTGCGCTTGAGGAGCGCCTGCGTAAAGCGTTCGTCCAGACCGGCGAATTCGGCCTCGTTGTTCGAAAACCAGAGGGCCAGCTTGCCCGAGATGCTGCGCTTGATGGAAAGGTCCGCACGGTGGCGGGCTCCGTGGAGCATAATCTCGTAGCCGTCCGCCACGAATTTCTCGAGTTCTTCGCGGAACTGTTCTGCCTCAGATTCCGGAGCGGCTCCGAAAGCGGGGATAACGGCGATGCTGATGGGGGAGCCGGCGGCTTCCGCAATCTTGCGGATCTGGACGCTGGCCTTCTTGTAGTTCAGCACGCTAAAACTGTGGTAGCAGAGGATGAATTTCTTCTTCTTCTGGAATGTGGCCTCGGCGGCCTGGATGTCGGCAATGTCCTTGTTGTGTTCCATGACAGTCTACCTGCGGTTGTCGCGGTCGGGTGAATAGATTTCTTCTTCAAGTTTCTGCGAGATGAAAAGATGATAGAAGAAGAACAGGATTGCCGTAATGACGGAAACCTTGAACCATGATTTAAAAAGCCAATCGGACATGGGGGCTCCTTTGATGTCTGCCGTAAAAATACATAATCTATATCAAGACCGAACATTTGTTGCAATAAAAAAGGCTTTTGGATATATGTATATATTCAAAAAAATCGACTTTTTTCGGGATAATCCCTTGCCAAGGAATATTGAATTTGATAATTTTGGGGCATGGTGAACGCAACAAGTGCAATTTTCAATCGTCGTTGGTGGCGCGGACTCTAACATAGAGCCCGGTATTTGTCGCAAATCACCCAAGATTTTAAAGCAAAGGCTTCCGGACTCACGGAGGCCTTTCTCTTTTAACTCACGAAAATCCTCCGGGACCAAAAAGCCTTTGCGGAACCCAAAACGAAAAGGCAAAAGATTTTTAAACCAGAGGATAAAAAATGAGCAACAAGACCAGACACATCACCGAAACCCAGGGCTACGAGCCGCGTACCGATAGCATCTACGTGGCGCTCCCGGGTGAACGTTACACCCCGTTTTCGCTAGGCAAGAAGCTCGGTGCGAAGGCAATCTTCGAATCCGCAAGCTTCTCCCACGGCCGTAGCCGCTACTCTACCTTGATGGTGGACGAGGGCTTCCGTCTGCGCCAGAACGAGAAGGACGTGAGCATCGTCATCGACGGTAAGGAAAGCGTGTTCCTGAAGGAAGGCGAGGGCGACATTCTCGACGCCCTCACGCTGATTTCTGCCGAAAACACGGTGCCGCCCAACCAGATCCCGATTCCTTCTTCGGGCGTGGGCTACCTGGGCTATGAATTCTGCGCCCGCTGCGACACCATCCGTCTCGCCCCGCAGGTGGACGAACTCAACATTCCCGAAGCCGAATTCCTGGTGGGCCACATCTACATCGTGTTCGACCACTTTACCGAAAAGCTTCACCTGTTCGCCCTGAACTACGAAGAACACCAGATTGACTTGAAGGCCGCCATTGAAAAGGTGAAGGCTCGTCTCGCTGACCTCGACTTCAGCTACCTCGCTCCCGAACAGCAGTACGGCAAGGGCATCACGATGACCGACCTGGAACAGTCCCGCAAGGAATACGTGGAAAAGGTCGCCGCCCTGCAGAAGCACATCATCGCGGGTAACATCGTGCAGGCCGTGCCTTCCCGCCGCATCCAGTTTGCAAGCGATATCGAAGCCTTGGACATTTACCGTCGCCTTCGCACGGTGAACCCGTCCCCGTACATGTTCTTCCTCGATTACGGTACGCACCAGTTTATCGGTGCATCGCCGGAGAGCCTGGTGCGCGTGCGTGACGGCATCGCCACGATCCACCCGATTGCCGGTACCCGCCGCCGCGGCAAGGACGACGTTGAGGACGAAGCATTGATGAAGAACCTGAAGGGCGACCCGAAGGAACGCGCCGAACACCTGATGTTGGTGGACCTGGCCCGTAACGACCTCGGCCGCGTTTGCGAAGCCGGTACGGTGGAAACGACCAAGTACATGGAATGCGAAAAGTTCAGCCACGTGATTCACCTGGTCTCTGACGTGCAGGGCCGCGTGGCGAAGAACAAGAAGGCCATTGAAGTGCTGCGTTCCAGCTTCCCGGCCGGTACGGTGAGCGGTGCGCCCAAGATCAGCGCTATCGAAATCCTCTCCGGCCTCGAAAAGGTCAAGCGCCGCTTCTACGCCGGTGCCGTGGGCTACATGGAAAGTGACGGCGACCTCGACTTCTGTATCGCCATCCGTTGCTGCCTCAAGCAGGGCAAGACCATCAGCCTGCAGGCCGGTGGCGGCATTGTCGCGGCATCGAACGCCGACCGCGAATTCGAAGAAACGAACGAAAAATTGGGTGCCATCCGCGCCGTGCTCGAAGGAGAAAACTAAGATGATCGTCATTATCGATAACTACGATTCCTTTACCTACAATGTCTACCAGGCCATTGCAAAAATCACTAACGAAGAAATCCGCGTGCTCCGTAGCCGCGAATGCACCGTCGCCGACATCGAAAAGCTGAACCCGAGCCGCCTCATCGTGAGCCCGGGCCCGGGCCGCCCCGAAGACGCCGGCATCTCCGTCGAAGCCATCAAGCACTTCGCCGGCAAACTCCCGATTCTCGGTGTTTGCCTCGGCCACCAGGCCATCGGTTACGCCTTCGGCGCCAAGATCGTGCAGGCCAAGTTCATCAAGCACGGCATCGCCGAAGAAATCGACCTCGACGGCAAGGGACTTTTCCGCACCATCGGCAAGAAGAACATCTTCACGCGTTACCACAGCCTCGTCATCGACGAATCGACGCTCTCTCCGGACTTCGAAGTGACCGCCCGCGCTACCGACGGCGACATCATGGGCATTCGCCACAAGACGCTCCCGATTGAAGGCGTGCAGTTCCACCCGGAATCCATCGCGAGCGGCCGTGCCGACGAATTCTTCAAGGCTTTCCTCAACTACCGTCGCGAACCGCTCGACGTGCGCGGCATTTTGAACACGCTTACCGCTGGCCAGGACCTGAGCCGCGAAACGGCCGAGATGTTCATGGAAGACCTGACCGATGGTATCATGGACGAACGCCAGATGGCAGCCATCCTGACCGCCCTTTCCAGCAAGGGCCCCGTCGCCGAAGAAATTGCGGGCTGCGCCAAGGTATTGAGCAGCAAGAAGCGCAAGTTCCCGTACAGCGGTGACGAACTCACCGACATCGTGGGTACCGGTGGCGACGGCAAGGGAAGCTTCAACGTGAGCTCTCTCTCCGGCCTGATTGCCGCCAGCTGCGGCGCCAAGATCGCGAAGCACGGCAACCGCGCAGTTTCCAGCAAGTCCGGCGCTGCCGACTTCTACACCGCAGCCGGCTTCAAGCTGGACATGACTCCGGACAAGGCCGCCTCCGTCATCGACAAGACGAACTTCGTATTCCTCATGGCTCCTGTCTACCACAGCGCTATGCGCTTCGCCGGCCCGGTTCGCGGTGCCCTCGGCGTCAAGACCATCATGAACCTGCTCGGCCCTCTCACGAACCCGGCCGAAGCCAAGTACCTGATGCTCGGCGTTTACAGCAAGGCGATTCTCGAACCGTTCACCAAGGCGGCAAAGTCCCTCGGCGCAAAGCGCGTGATGGTCGCCATCTCCGATGACGGTTACGACGAAATCTCTCCGTGCGTCCCGACGACGATTGCTGAAATCCTCGAAGATGGCGAGTATCGCGAATACCGCATCGACCCGAAGGACTTCGGCGTCCCCTCCGTGGACCCCGAAGACCTCGCCGGCGGTACTGGCGTCGACAACTTCAACCTCGC
>CAMZDZ010000035.1 GCA_947305535.1 uncultured Fibrobacter sp. | reverse complement strand
GCTCGCAATGACAATCTGGGAGCACACCAACGGCCGTTTCTTAACGGTGGATGCATACCTAGACGCAATCCCTTTCTACGAAAAGAACGGTTTCCGGTTCATGAACATCGAAGATAACGACCCGCACACACGGCTTATGTACTACGACTTGATGGATATCGCGAACTAGTCGGTCTTACATCATGCGCAATTTCATTTCGAATACGGGACGGTCGGTTTCGTCGAGAATCCGCATGTACGTCGCTCCGTTATGGTTCGCGCGGAACACCCTCATGATCTGCCCTTCCTTCGATTCGCCCAGGTAATGGATCTCGAGCGCCGAGGGAATGCAGAGTTCCAAATCCGAAGCGCTGAACACGTTCAACGCGAGCTTCACGTACTCGATGTTGTTCATGTGGTGCGACATGTCGATATGCTGCGGCAATACCTTCTGCTGGTATATTTCCACGTACTCTTCGGGTTTGACGTTGAAGCGGTCGAAATCATCGGTCATGAGCGCTTCCGGGAAACCTTCTGCCGGGAAATCCACCGACGAAAGGCGCAGCGGACGGTGGCGATCAAAGCTCAGGCAGCACATTTCCTGCTTTGCATAGATAATGGGTTCGCCGTCTACAGTCGTGATAACCGTATTCTCGTTGAGGCGGATGAGCTGGTTTTCTGTCGGGAACGACGTGGTCACGACCTTGTCGCGCCAGTACGGGCGCTTGAGAAACTTGATTTTCGTCTTGGATACGACCCAGAAGCCACCCTTCTCCTTCACCGCGAAGTTGTCCATCTTGAGCGCACCGAAATTTTCGGTAATGTTGTCCTGGACCATGAGCACTGTCTGCGCAAGGCCCATATTTCCGGACACGTCGATGTAGGCCGAAGTTATGGTTCTCTGTTTCTGGAATACCAGCGGATTCTTTGCCAAAGCGTAAATGTCAATCATGCGTTTAATATAAATATTTTTATCTTTTCAATGCAAAATAAAATCACCATTCTAACTAGGGGATTTTCATGGAAACGCTGAATTCCATTCTTGATGCAATTGATGGCTACGTGTGGGGAGTCCCCCTGATTGTCGTCATCCTCTTCGTGGGCATCCTGCTCACGAGCCGTCTCGGCGTTTTGCAGGTGACGAACCTCGGCAACGCGCTGCGCTACATGCTCCACAGCGAAAAGGAAGGCGAAGGTGAAGTTTCTAGCTTTGCCGCGCTCTGCACCGCGCTCGCAGCCACTGTCGGCACCGGTAACATCGTGGGTGTCGCGACAGCCATCGGCACGGGCGGCCCGGGAGCCCTCTTCTGGATGGAAGTCGCCGCCTTCTTCGGTATGGCCACCAAGTACGCCGAAGGCCTGCTCGCGGTCAAGTACCGCAAGGTCGATACCGACGGCAAGGTTTTGGGCGGTCCCTTCTACTACATCGAAACGGGTATCAAGGAACGCTTCGGGCTCAACTTCAAGTGGCTCGCCATCGTATTCGCCGTGTTCGGCGTACTCGCGGGCTTGCTCGGCATCGGCACCATCACGCAGGTCAACGGCATCACCTCGGCCGTCGCGACCATCATTCCCACGGGCGAATTCGTGAACCTCGGCGGAAACTCCGTCTCTTACTCCACCGCCATCGCGGGCCTGCTCTGTGCGGGTTTCACGGCATGCGTCATCATCGGCGGTCTCAAGCGCATCGCGAAGGTTTCACTCTACATCGTGCCGTTCATGGCCATCTTCTATATTCTCTTCTGCCTCCTGATTCTCGGTTTCAATTTCTCCAGGCTTTCTGGCGCCATCGAGGTCATCATCCGCGCGGCATTCAACCCGAGCGCCGTCACGGGCGGTGTCGTGGGCACCATCTTCATCGCCATGCAGAAGGGTATCGCCCGCGGCATCTTCAGCAACGAGGCCGGCCTCGGTTCGGCCCCGATCGCCGCTGCCGCCGCCAAAACCAAGGAACCTGTACGTCAGGGTCTCGTGTGCATGACCGGCACCTTCATCGACACGATCATCATCTGCTCCATGACGGGCCTCGCCATCGTGGTAACAGGAGCATGGGACCCGCAGCTTGGTCTCCAGGGCGTGAACATCACCATGGAAGCTTTCACCCGCGGACTTTCGAACCTCCCGGCAGGCGCCGCCATCGCACCGGTCATCCTCACGGTCGCTCTCGTGTTCTTCGCGTTCACTACCGTCCTCGGCTGGGCCTACTATTCCGAACGTTGCCTGGAATACCTCATCGGCCGCGGCAAGAAAAAGGCTATCCTCGCTTACCGCTGGGTGTACGTGGCCGCCGTGTTCATCGGCCCCTACCTCACCGTAAGTGCAGTGTGGACAAGTGCCGACATTTTCAACGGGCTCATGGCATTCCCGAACCTCGTGGCACTCATTCTGCTAAGTGGAATTGTCGCCCGCGAGACGAAGAAGTTCTTCGTCAAGCTCGAAAGCGAAAAGAACTAGTCTTCGCTCGGCAACCCGCCGAGCATCTCGCCGATTTCAGGACCGATAACGCCGTCCTGCATCGTCACGCAGAGAATTTCCCGCTCGAGTTCCTCGGGCGGATTTTTTGTACCGTTCCAGCCGGCACCAGGTATTGCTGCACCCGCCGCAGCTGAACATTCCCGCACAAGCTGCTCGCCCAGGGCGGCATGCAGCGCAAGCGACGCGTCGATATACTTGAGATGCGTCGGCTCTTCCAAGATGAAGTTCAGCGTTTCCTTGTTGTTCAGCACGCGCTCCGGGGGAACGTCGGCGCCGAACTCGTCTTCCACGCCCATGTTCGCAAGCACCGCCCGCGATTCCAGGAACGCCTGCGTCAGTTCCGGCACGGCGAGCGCGTCCTTCACGCCCGTCGCCGTCACCACGAAGTCCGCAGCACGCACGAGGGCGGCTACCGCGCCCACGTCCTTGCAGTCCGTGACCTCCACGCCGTTCGCGTCGAGGAAGGCATTAGACCCAAAACTCGTGTCCGTCACCACCCGCACGCACGCGCCCAGGCGCAGCAATTGCAAAACGATTCCCGTACCGACCTTGCCGCTACCAAAGACAACGCAATTCTTGTTCTCGACATCCTTGTAGCCCAGCTCCGCCAGCGCGCGGATGTACCCCTCGCCCGTTCCGAGCGAAGTCTCTATGCGCTTGACGATTCCCGAGTCCGCGACATAGACCGGCACCTCGGCATTTTCGTAGAACTGCACCCCGGACCGGGTCAGTTCCACGAAGCCGATTCGCGGATGGCATTTCGCAAAGCAACCCGCGCAGTCCAGAATCAAGTCAAAAAGTTCCCCCCTGCCCTCGGCCGCCAGAGCCTCTTCCGGGGTCACCACGGGAACACCCGCCGCCCCGAGCAGCTGGACAATCTTCTGGTCGTTGGCAAACGTGAGCCCCACCGAAAGTTCGGCACCGCCCGCCACCAGCGCGCGGTACTGCAGCAGCGTGTTCCTGAAAACGGGCGTGGCCACGAGCACCTTGAGCCCCCGGAACGGCCGGGTCGAGCCCCACTGCCGCTCGTACACGCGCAAGGCAGGGTACTCCTTCGGGGAGTACGCCGAATCGACAAATGCAGAAACCAGGGATTGAAAAAGGTCAGGGGATTTCACAAGCGCAAATATAGTCAACGGACTATTTTACGTCCGACACGACTTTTTCTCCACCTTGACGAAGGCACTTTGCGTTTTGTAAAGTTCTTTTAACAATATTTCCCTCTTTTCCATCATTTTTTCGCCATCTTCTTTCTCTTTTTTTACAGATGTTGCACCATACTACAACGGATTGAGCCTCACTCAACAGCTAATGAAATATATTAGAAATATATTATTAGACAGCACAACAGCTGAAATTGCACAAATTTCGGCAAAACAAAAAAGGTATGGTTATGGTTTCTAAAAAATTTGCACTTTCTCCGGCACTGGCGATTGGCGCATTCGGCCTTTTCGCGGCGACGTCCGTTTTCGCTCAAGATGTCGAGATTGGTACATGGGCAGGCTTCCGCAAGGGTGCAGCATCCTTTACGTTTGACGATGGCGCACCGAGCCACGTGAGCGATGCCGGTCCGACATTCAAAAAGTATGGCTACACGGGAACATTCAACCTGGTCACTGGCTGGAACCCCAACTGGAGCGGTTTCCAGGGACTTGCCGACGAAGGACACGAAATAGCAAGCCACTCGGACTCTCACCCGGGCGGAAACGGAACCCCGATGCCTGCTGGCGAAATCAGCACATCTAAGAGCACAATCGCTGGCAAGATCAAGCAGAAATACGGAGTCGTCACCCTTGCCTATCCGAACTGCAAGAGCCCTGGTGATCAACAGGTTCTACAGAGCTACATCGTTGGCCGTATTTGTAACGGTTCCTGGGAAGGCCAACAAGACGTCATGGGCAAGGACGGTCCCAGCAACTGGGCAAAGGTTCCTGCAACCATGACCGGCTCCGATGGCCAGATCAAGAGCACGAACGACTTCACTGGCCAAATGCAGGGTGTCGTCAAGAGCGGTGGCTGGGTCGCATTCCTTACGCATGGCTTCCAGGGAAAATCCAATGGTAGCGCCAACTACTCCCCGACGGACCTCGGCGCCATCGATGGCGCTCTCCAGTGGGCAAAGCAGAACGACAAGGACATCTGGGTAGCTCCGATGGGCCATGTTGCCATGTACATCAAGGAACGTAAGGCCGCGAAGGCCGAAGCCTCCTCCAACGGCGGCAACATCACGGTCAAGCTGACCCACAGCATCAAGGACAATATCTCCGATTACGACTACCCGCTTTCTCTACGCGTCAAGTACGACGGATCCAAGGCCACGGTCAAGCAAGGCGACGCCACTCTCGAATCCAAGATCGATGGCGGCTACGTCTACTTTGATGCCGTCCCCAACGGCGGCGACATCGTGATCTCGGGCGAAGGTGGTGGCACCACACAGCCGACCGAATCCTCTTCCTCTGTCGGTCCCTCTTCCGCAGCATCGTCCTCGTCCAATCCGGGCCAGAAGGTATCTTCTTCCAGCCACCACACTTCACCGTGGGGCAACAGGTCGTCGTCTAGCGGCACCAACCCGGCCGTTTCGTCCTCTTCTCAGGGCCCCGCCACCCCGGCTGGCACCAGCAGTTCCATCGCCGGCCCCGACGCCATCGTGGCAGCTGAATTCGATAGCAACCCGGCTTCGGCTTACGTCGACGCCAGCGGCTACATCACCGTCATCAACGCCCAGGGCATGAACATCACCGTGTTCAACAGCCTCGGTCACGTTGTCCGCACCACCAAGGGCATCGGCTGCCTGCAGAAGGTGTACTCCGGCGCCAAGGGCGTGTACATCGTCCGTATCGGCAACAAGGCCAAGACGGTCAGCATCAAGTAGTTTAATACATCCTCTCTCCTAAAATAAAAAGGGACTCCTTTATGGAGTTCCTTTTTTCATTCGTTCCGCATCAGGCAGTCGGCCAGTACCGAAACGGCGACGGCTAAGACTAGCCCAATTCGTTCACGTGTTCAAGGACGAGTTTTTGCGCGGCGGGGCCGTACAGCACGGCATTGTAACTTTCGCCGTTCTTGCCGATGCGTGGCTCCGTCAGGAGCCCGGCGGCAAGCCCAGCTTCCGTCGGTTCGAAAAGCGTCTTGCCGACGGCATCCGTCTTCGATTCCAGCAATCCCTGCGCAACGAACCAGTCGCGGATGCTCTTGAAATAGAGCTTTTCGATGTTTGCATTCGGGGCAAGTAAGTCATTAAGACGGCGGGCAATCTCGCTCACCGGCACGGGAGCCTCGTCGTCAGGGTACTTCGCCAGTTCCGCTTCCGTCAGGTGGAAACGTTCCTTTGCAGAGCGGGAACCCTTGCCGCTAGCGGCAGCCTCTCCGGCCTTTTCCCGTGCGGCATCCTGGGCCTGGTACCTCGCGAAGCGTTCGTTCGCCAGGGCCACGCAGTCCTGGATCTTTTCAAGGATAAATCTCTGTGCGGCGGCATTGCACTTCGTGTACACGGCATGGCGCCCGCGGACATCGGCCTCGGCCCGCACAAAGCCCATCTCCTCGCCGTGCGGCGAGGGAAGGTTCGTCTCCTTTCCCTTTTCGCCAGCCTCCTTCAGGAGAATTCCCTCGCGAGTCAGAATTTCGGCCACGTCGGAATAGATCAACGGCATCATGCCGTTGCCTTCGGGGAGCAGCGCATTGAACCTGCGCACGACCCCGGACAAAGAAACCGGTTCCTCGGAAATTTCGTATTTCGAAAGCGTATCGGAAGAAAGGGAAAGCGCGGCAGTGGCCAGCCTCTTGGTACGGCGAGGCTCCCGCCGTTTCGCGGCCTTTTTCGTATTCTGCGTTTCACGATTAGGGCCGATTTTCTGCTGCAAGTAATCTGCCACGTAAGCGAGGCACTTGCTAATCCGCTCCTGTTTGCACGCATCGCCTTCCGGCAACGCCTCGCCGCTCAAGGGATTCACTCCAATAGAGAGTTTGCGAATATACTGTTCCGCGCGTTCAAGTACTCTGGATTCAGCAGGCATCTTCATCATTCCTTTCTTGTTTTCCCACAATCCAAACACCATTCAATAATATACATCTTTTTCAGGAAGGATTTTTTACACATAAAATAAAAATCCGATAAAAGCCACCAAGGACCTTTATCGGATTCCTCTCTCGTTTTGCGGAGTCTCAGATTCTAGCCATATATAAGTCCGAGAACAGCCGCAAGCACAGCCAAAAAAACGATCTGTTTTACGAGCACTATTTTTTTTCTTGCATCCATAGCCAACCGCCTTTTTTGGAGGAGACAACTTCTGTTCCCTATCAAAATACATACCCACGCCGCAATAGGACGCGGTGGAAGCAAAAAAGCGTTGACATGTATTAAACACGTGATTTAGCTTAACTTTTCAAAAGAAAAAGTATAATCTACATCACACATTGCCGAGCAGATCCGCAATACGGGCCCAAATTTCGGCCTTGTCACCATCATTTTCGATGATGCGGATATTCGGATGTGACGGCAGCGCGTTCATGCGCTGGGTCTCCATGCGGCGGCGGGCATCATCCTCGGAAAGTCCGCGACTGACAAGTCTCTGTAGGCGGACCTCTTCGGGAGCCGTGACCGCCCAGACTTCGTCAAGTTGTTTGACAATCTCGGGGACCTTGTCCATCAGGGCCGCAGCAAAGAAGCGCACCCCGCGTTCGCTGGGACGCTCCGGCTCCTCGAAAAAGTCGAGCACGGCCTGGGTCAAGTAAGGATAAACCAAAGATTCCAGGCGACGCCGGGCATCGTGGTCCTTGAAGATGAGATCGGCAAAAAATTCGCGGTTCACGCCGTCCTGCGTCAAGCAATAGGGGCCGAACGCGCAGCGGATAACCGCACGCAAGTCATTCGATGTGCGATAAAGTTCGTGCACCACGTCGTCGGCATCCATGAAGCGGAAACCGCGGTCACGCAACAGCGAACCCACGAACGACTTGCCCGATCCGATAGAACCAACGATACCAATCTTGCGCATACTATTAAACTATACTATTTTCCGAGCGCAATCAAGCATATTCCCAAAATAATTCCGAATAAAGCAAGCCATTTGAGCCTGCTTTTGCGTTCCTTGTACACAAGGAGGCCCGCAACGAAGCCGACGAGTACGCTAGAACGGCGAAAAACGGTAATAATCGATATCAGGGCGTCCTTGTCGCTCACGGCAAGGAAGTAGCAGCGGTCGGCCACGATAAGGAGAACTGCGACCAGGAGGAAGGTCCAGCGGAACCGGAACGGAGTCGTCTGCTTGCGGTGCGGGAACCACGTCACGGCGCAGATGAGGAACTGGAACGCCGCCATGTACACGCTGAACCAGGCCTGCACGACAAGCGGATCAAATTCCATCCGCTGGAAAATGAACTTGTCGTACACTCCGCTGCAGGCGGCAAGGAGCGTGCCGAGCACCATCATCACCACCCAGCCATTACTGAAGAAATGCCCCATCTCCTTGCGACCGGCAAGGCTCAAGGCGATGTACGAGCAGATGCAGATGGCCACACCGAGCCATTGAAGCGCCAGGGGACGTTCCCCCATGAAGCTCACGGCGATAAGGACAGTAAAGACGGGCGCGCATGCGCGGATGGTGGTCGCGATGCTCAGCGGCAGATGCGCGAGCGCGTTGTACGTGAGAATCCAGCTCCCGCCGACGATGAGCGCCTTCCCCATCAGGAACAGATGCCCTTGCATCGAGATGCTGCCACAGGCCCCCGTCACGAGCAGGGGGCACATAAAGAGCGCGTAGAAGGCACTGCAGGCAAAAAGTACCGGCCGAACAGCGTTACCTTGGACCGAAGCCTTCTTGGAAAGGTCGTAAAAACCCAGAAAAACGGCCGAAGCCAGAGCCAGAATCAACCATGACATAGCGCGCCAAATTTAGAAAACTGACTTGCCACGCAGGGCAGTTATGCTATTTTTTTGTCACAACACTAAAACAAAGGAGCCTTCATGGGTATCAAAGGAAAAGCATCATCCCTGCTCGAAGAGTTCAAGGCCTTCGCGTTCAAGGGAAACATCGTCGACATGGCCATCGGTGTTATCATCGGCGGCGCTTTCGGTAAAATCGTATCTAGCTTCGTCAGCGACATCGTGATGCCCAGCGTCACCGCCATCATCGCCATGTGCGGAGCGAAGGACGCAGGCGAAGGACTCAAGGCCCTTGCCTTCACCACCGCCGAAGGCGTGACCATCCCCTACGGCAGCTTCATCGGCGGCATCGTCGACTTCCTCATCGTCGCCGTCGTGGTCTTCCTCGTCATGAAGAAGTTCCTCGGATTCATGCAGAACATGCGCAAGAAGGAAGAAGAAGCCCCTGCAGCACCTCCGGCACCTCCCGAGCCGACCGCCGAAGAAAAGCTCCTCACGGAAATCCGCGACCTGCTCAAGAAGTAAAGATTACCGGCATTCCGCGGGCAACCGTCCGGAACTACCGAATAGCCGTGGCCAAACGCCACGGTTTTTTTATTGGACACGCGGCTTGGGTTCGCGCAACTTCGCAAGGCCCCACAGCAGCACGCAAGCCAGCAGCGGCAGCACAACACTCCACGGCAAGTGGTAGCGTATAGAATCCGGTACCACGGTAAACCACATGTAAATGAGCACGATGTGCGCCGTGTACACGTCCAGGCTATGCCTGCCGACCGTATTGAGCGGACGGAAATCGAGCAAGCCCTGGCGGACGCGAACAACCCAGCAAATCAGCAACATGAACGCATAGAAGTTGAAGAAGCGGAACATGCCGAGATGGTCCTTGCTCACCCAGAAGTCGGAAGGCAGCGGAATGCCTATAAACTCGTGCGACCACAGGAAGCAGAACACGAGCACGGCAAGCAGCAAGGGCGTCAGCGCGTTCACGACACGGGCGGCCCCGCCAGCCTTGACGCGGTTCCACCAGGCATACGTCGCCGCCCCGGTAAAGTAGGCGAACTGCCAACCGAACGGGTCAAACGACCCGTGATGGACCCATGCGGGGAAAAGCGAGTTCACGGCATCGCGCAGTCCGAACTGCGCCGCGATCCACAGTGCAAGCGACGGCAGCCAGAGGAAGGCGACGGTCCACGCATTCTTCGCCTTCACGAACAGCGGGAACACGAACGAGCCCACCAGCAAGAAAATCACGTAGAGCGGCAGAACGTCGAGCCACATGGGCGTATAGACCAGGAGCGCCCCCCAGAACGACGCCAGCAACGGGTGCTCGTAAAGCGCGTCGAAGTACGGGACCAGCTTGGGAATGCACAGCAGCGCGAGCACCGAAAGCACGGCCATCGTCAGCGCATGGTACACCCAGATGCGCACCGCGCGGCGACGCATCCAGCCCTGCCCGGGATCCTTCGCCGCCTTGCTCGTCGCGGCGATCATGCCGACAAAACCGGACAAAAAGAAAAAGCCTTCGGCCGCACTGAAGAAGCCGAAGCACTGGTACAGGTAATAGGATATGGGCCGACCGAAATGGTCGAGGGTCATCTGCAACAGCAGGAACCCCCGGATAGAATCTAGAGCCCTGATTCTCACGGCTAGAAGTCAGCGCGACCGCTGATGCCCAGAGCGAAATCGGTATCGACGACGTCGTTGAAGTTGTAGCCGAACCAGAACACCACCTCGGTGCGCATGGTCGGGTACACGTAGAAGTTCATGCCGAGGAAGCTGTATTCGTCCTTGCCGGCCTTCACGTCGTGATCGTGGAATTCGTAGGTGATACCCATGGAGAACTTCTTGTTGATGTCCACGCTCGGTTCGACGGCAAAGAGCATCTGGTCCTCGGTGAAGATCTGGTCTTCCACGGCATATTCCTCGTCGACAATCGCATAGAAGTAAGAGAATCCCAAGTTGAACAGGGCAATCTTGAGGCTCGGTTCGATAAGGAAGGAGTGCACGCCCTTGCCCTTGTACGGATGCATGCCCCACACGGCATAGGCGCCGTAGTCGATCATGCCGAGGCTCTTGGAGTAATCGACCTCGATACCGAGCGAGTAGGTGTTGGGGCGACCGATATGGTTGCCGAACATCCAGTCGATGCTCGGAGTGATGACCAAGTGTTCGTCCACGTGGTTCAAGAGCGGCCAGGCGTAGGTACCGAACAGGCCCATCGTGCTCTTCGCGTTTTCGGAAGCGCCGAAGTAAATCTTACCCATGCCGTACTTCTCGTTACCGAACTCACCACCGATACCGCGGAGGTTCTCTTCGCGCATAATCACGGCGTAGCGGGACGGGTCGCGCCAGAAGTAATAATTGAAGCCACCGGCACTGTAAGACATGTCACCGAAAATGAGGTCGACGGAATGAGTCACCGACCAACGGATCTCGGCACCGTCAAAGTCAAAAGAATTGGACCTGCCGTCCTCGCCCATCGCAGTGGAACGGGCGATCCCGTGACGCACCTCGGACTCGTGGACGCTGCTGTCCGCACCGATATAGGTGCTGTGGGTGGTCGTCCTCACCGTGGCAGACACGTTCTCGTCGAGCTTGGCCGTTGCGGAAAGATCGATATCCTGGTTGGCAGCGTTCGTCGGGTTAAAGGAGCTATCGAAATAGCTGGCATAGTCCATGTTGAGGCTACCATGAATATCGACCTCGGCTGCAAAAGCGACGAAAGCGGCACCAAGAACGAAAGGCAAAATAATTTGACGCATAAAATCCTTCCAAAAAAGTTTCGGTGTAAAGATAGAAATATATCCGCCCAAAACCCAACGAAACCGGATGCAAATATACCCTAGATTAGGCATTTTTGTAAATTTGGAGAGAATTGAGATTCTAATAAAAGGACAACTATGACAGCATTAAGGCTCGCGGCCTCCTTTGTACTGGTCACCCTGCTAGCTGCACAGCATGCATTTTCCATGACCGCCGACGAGGCGATGAACAAATCCAAGGCCTGGTTCAAGTCGGGCAAAGCCTGGAGTCTCGACTTCAGGGTGCAGGTGTACTACGCGGACTCGCCGGACATCAATTCCAGTTCGGGGAAGCTCCTCGTCGCCGACGGTGACAGGTTCATGCTCGACATGATGGGCATCCGCTTCTACAGCGACGGGAAAAGCCTGTGGCAATGGAACGTCGAACAGAAGCAGGTCCTCATCAAGGATGTCGACGACCTGTCCTCCACGCTCCACCCCTCGGAACTTCTGTTCAAGTACCTCAACTGCAAGGCCACATCGCTTTCGGAAGGGGAATTCGGCAACCAGAAGCTGTGGGTGCTCAAGCTGGACCCCTCCAAGTACAAGGGGCAATTCACGCAGATGGAAGTATGGCTGAGCAAAAAGGACTTCTCCCCCGTGAGGCTGCAGACCGTCGACCCCGAAAAGAACACCTCGTGGTACAACATCATCAACCTCAAGGTCATGCAAAAAGTTTCCCCTGATGATTTCCGTTACAAAAGCCAAAAAGACGTCGACGAAATCGACATGAGGTAACCGATGAACTTTTTTAAATGCAGCATCCTGCTCGCCATGGCGGTAGCCCAGGGATTTGCCGCCGAGACGCTGTTCAGCAACAGCGCGTTCACGGTAGCTCCCGGTTCCAAGACGGGCAAACTGTACGTCTTCTCCCGCGGTGACGTGGCCAGCGGCATTACCGAGCTGGAACTCAAGCCCACCGCGCACGGCATCTCCGTCGAGAAGTCGGAACAGACGTCGATCGGAGACTCCATGACGGCCGTACACGACGACATCTTCAGGTCGTCGTGGGCGGAACTCCGCCGGACACCCGTGACAACCGCCGGAGAACTCGGGCTCGTAATGCCCATGTATGCGACCGACAACAACGGAGCATTCCAGGAGCCGGCCGGATTCTTCTCCGTGCGCAGCGCCGACCGTATTTTGGAAACGCCGATGGATCCACCCGGTTTCGCCGAAGACCTCGACTCCGCCATGATATACGCCACCACGGGATTCGCCTACGATTCCACCTCCAAGAGCCTCTGGATAGCCCGTGGCGCGGCAGGCGTCTCCCACTATGACATCTCGCGCGGACCGAACTACCCACAAGTCACCGACTACATCCTGAACAAGAAGGAAGCCAAGCTCGAAAAGCTCAAGCAGAATTACAGCTACAAGAAATCGAAAAACGCATCCGTGCTGCACTTGTCCGTCCATCCGAAAACCGGCGACCTCTGGCTCGCCACGGAAAAAGGCCTCTGGACTTACGACGGTTCAAGCGTAGCGGTAAACAAGTCCCTCGACACGGCAAAGCGCGTGACCGGAATCTGGATGGGAGGCAAGCCGTTCCAGATTATCGCCGAAGTTTCCAAGTCGGGCAGCGACGGAGTCCAGGGCAGCCTCTGGCGCAGTTTCGACAGCAAGACATTCAAGAAGGTCAGCTTCCTGGACACCACCGGCAAGGTGCAGAAGAAGGACATCTTCGCGAACTCCAGCTACACCGTCTCCGGCGTCGCATTTCTCGGCAACAAGGCTTTTGTCGCAGTCACTTCCGCCGGCGGCAAGGAAAGCGGCTACCTTCTCCTTGACTCCGTAGGCGTACGCGCCTGGGAAACCGACGAAGACGACGGAAGCCAGTGGCTGAACGGTTTCGAAAGAGGGGTCATCGACCGCGACGAAATCATCACCTCCATCACCACGTTCCCGCTCACCAAGAACATTACCGGCATCGCCGTGAGCACCTACGGCAACGGCATATCGGTATCCGCAGACTCGGGCGCCACATGGACCCCCATCTTGAACAGGGCAAAGCTGGGCAACAACCTGGGTTCCATCCGAATGGTCCCTTCCGTGATAAAGGCGATAGGGGAACAATCCCTTGTTTCGTACAAAGTCGGCAAGCCTTCAAAAATTACAATCGAAGTTTTCAGTTACGACAT
Organism: uncultured Fibrobacter sp.; assembly: GCA_947305535.1. Taxonomy (GTDB): domain Bacteria; phylum Fibrobacterota; class Fibrobacteria; order Fibrobacterales; family Fibrobacteraceae; genus Fibrobacter. The sequence continues at coordinate 5,224 of CAMZDZ010000035.1, read as the reverse complement.
GCGCAAGGTCCGCAAAATCGTGAAGGACGCCCCCCGCGAAGCGGACAATTCCCGCAGCACCTATCCTAGAGAAGATTTCTGGGACGGGCTCGATGACCACGGGCGCCCCTGCACCATGGGCATCTACTATGTCCGCGTCAAGGACAACCACGGCAACATCGGCTGGGGCAAAGTCATGACAATGGGAGGTCGATAATATGAAGCACCTCCTCAAGACATCCCTTTCCATCGTACTCGCACTGGCGGCGGCATCGCAAGTGTACGCCATCGAACGCAAGGCGGCCCTCGGCGGATTCGACGGATTCGTCGAACGCATGGGCGCAGGCACTCGCGAAATGGGGCGCGGCAATACCGGTTCCGCCGATACCGCATCCATGCCGGGCGCCTACTGGAACCCCGCCATTCTCGGGTTCCGCGAAAACACGAACTACACGATGAACGCGGACAAGCGCGACCTCGACCGCATGGGCGGCAATGCCGGCGTCGAGACCAAGGTGGGTAACCGCATGGGCGTTGGATTTGCCATGCTCTACCGAGGCGACCTCGCCTTCGACGTCGTGAACGAAGACGACGAAACCGTAGGCACGGCCACCCCGTACTTCACCATGATGTACCTCGGGTTCGCCTATCGCGCCACGCGCCGTGACGCGCTCGGCCTCTCGCTTTCCATGAGCTACGACAACCTCGACATTTCCGAACACATGGAAGGCTACGAGGTGGTCGACGATTACCGCAGCCCGGTCACCATCAACTTCGGCTGGTTGCGCCAATGGAACAACAACTGGTCCACCTCCGTCGTCATCCGCAACCTGAGTTTCAGCAGGAACCTTTCGGCCAAGTGGGACAGGAACACGAGCACCGACAACTCGCTGCCCTCCACCGAAGGCGTGCGCCCCAAGGTGCTGCAAATCGGCCTCGGCTACCGTTCGCACATCCTGGGCAAGCCGGTCTACGCCTGGATGGAAGCCATCGACTACCAGGTCGCCGACACGCTGCTAGCATTCGACCCGCAGCTCCACGTGTGGACAGGCCGCGTCGGCTTCGAGTGCGACATCATCGAAGGCGGCACGGTGCGAGTCGGTATGGACGATCTCGACTTCACGTTCGGTCTCGGGTACAAGTTCAACATACGCATCGGCAAGAAGAAATACCTGTTCGATGTCAACTACGCCCTGCTCTACGAAAGCGACGCCGGGCTATGGAATCCGCTCAGTTTCGGCCTGCGGGGCTTCATTCCGTGATTTCGAAAATCGACATCGCGCACATGCGCAGTCTCGCCGAAAAAAGTTACGATTTCGGCCCAGGCATCAGCGTGGCGTGCGGCGCAAACGGAAGCGGCAAGACCACGCTGCTCGAGGCCGTGTACCTGTTGAGCCAGGGATTCTCCTTCCGCGCGCACGAACTCAAGGAACTCGTCACCTGGAAACAGGACGAAGCCATTGTGCGCGGAACATTCGACAACGAAGGCATCATCAGCAATAGGGGCGTGCGCATCCACTTGCGCGGCTGCGAGGCGCGAGAGAACGGGGAGTCCTTACGCTCCGTCGCTCAGTTCTTCGGCAAGTGCCCCGCCGTCATCATGCAGCCTTCGGACATCGAACTGTTGCGAGGCGCCCCCGAGACGCGCAGACGCTGGCTCGACGAAATCCTTTGCTTCCGCTCCCCGACGAACGCGACCACGCTCCGCCGATACAAGCGGGTCCTGCAGCAGCGCAACCAGTGGCTCAAGCAGAACAAGAGCGACTGCGGGAGCGCCGTGGGCGGAGACGACGTGTTCCATATCCTCACGCAGCAGCTCTCCGAAATCGGGGCCAGGCTCTGGACCCTGCGCCTTGCGCTATCGGCCGAGCTCTCGCCCATCATCACGGAATACTACCGCAAGCTTTCCGGCGGGGTCGACGAGATTACGTGCAACTACAAGAGTTCCATCTTGAGCGAGCTCGACGATGCAGCGGCGGCAGACGCCACGCCGTCTGAGGCCGCGTTACAGGAGACATACCTCCGCAAGCTCCAAAGCCTCGAAGCGGTCGAGAAGATCAACGGGCTCACCATGGCCGGTCCGCACAAGGACGACCTCGCCCTGAAAATATCCGGCTACGAGATGCGCTCGGTCGGGTCGCAGGGGCAGTGCCGCTCCGCGGCGGTCGCCATGCGTTTCGCGGCAGTGGACGTGGCATCGCGCTACCTCAGCAAGCCCACGCTGCTGCTCGACGACATCTTCGCCGAACTCGACACGAACAGGCGCGATGCCGTGGCGTCGCTCATCCGCGACAAGGGCTGCCAGGTCATCATCGCGACGCCGCAGGTCGAAGACCTGCCGTTCACTGCCGACGCCGTCATCCGGCTATAACCCCGGCACCCCCAGCATTACGGTACGCCCGACCCCACCCACCGGTTTAAAAATTCCGAAACGTTGCAGAAAACGTAAAACGCCAATCCCCGTATTCTGGAGCATCCTATAAACAAAAAAACGCCCCGCGAGGGGCGTCTTCGTAAAACCTGTGGTTCAGGAGATTACTGACCGAGGTACTTGCGGCCGATACCGAATTCGTCCTTGTATTCGACGTAGTCCGGGATAAAGCCCTTGCTGAAGTTGAACGTCACGTTCAAGGAGCACTGGAACTCGTTCATGAGCTTGCCCTTGGTGCCCGGCTTGATGTTCTGTTTCTTCTTCTCGATCTTTTCGTCACCCTTCTTGCCAACGAGCACTTCGGCTTCGCACCAGCCGCTGCCGGCCTTGGCGCCAACTTCTTCACCCGTCGTGGAGACGAGCTTGAGGCCTGCCGGGTCGAGTTCCGTGTTGTTGCCCGTGGAGGCCCAGAACTGGAGTTCGCCAGAGAGAGAGGTCGGAGTGAGCTTGATGGTCGGGAAGGCCATCACGTAGCCCCACTTGTCAACGCGGCGGCTAACCGGTTCGCCAATCTGTTCGCCGAAGATGAGGAAGTAACCGCGAGTGCCCTTGCGGCTCGTGTTCAAGGCTGCCTTGACCTTTTCGTTGTTCGGGGCCATTTCGGCAATCTTCAAGATCTGGTATTCGCTCACGACCGGGTCGGATTCGCCAACGGCTTCGCTCAGGTTGCGGGCGACGTAGTTGTTCTCGGCTTCGGTGCGGATGCTCTGGATGGAAGACGTAGCGATGCCGCTGCGCTTGGCAATGGCCAGGGCGGAGTCAATCTTCGCGAAAGCGTTCACGATGGTGCCGTAGTCCACGCCTTCCTGAGAAGCCTGGAGCTTACCGATGTTGGCCATCGTCGTTGCAAATTCCTGGAGGACTTCCTGGTTCTTGACTTCCGGGAGGTTGTCGCTGGCCTTGTCGAAGTAGCCGCTCAGGAGGTCGCTGTTGATGTCCTTCTTGGCCTCGACATCGGCAGCACGCACCAACGCAAGAGTGAAGTTGTCGAAGAATTCGCTGGACATGTTGCCCTTCTTCTTCGCTTCGATGTAAGAGTTGATCGCATTGCGGAAACGGCCTTCCTTGAGGTGCTCGTCACCGCGCTTTTCGTTGGTTCCCTTACAGCCGACCATTGTGAAAGCAACGGCAGAAGCCAGGGCTACGAGAAAGATTTTCTTCATAAGTCTTCCTTTCGGGGTAGAAAGTTCACGAAAAGAGTCACAAATATGTAAAAAAAGACCCTTTGGAATATAAAATAACTAATTAATCTATCGCTAATTAATTTTAATAAGTAAATTTTTATTATGTTTTGTAAACATTTGTTTGTATAGTGGTCGAAACTATGGATTTGTTGGTAATAAGCCCGGAAGCAGGGAATTGGACATCCCCAAGTTCCCTCACGACAGCGGTCAACCGAATGGCCGACGCGTTTTCGCGTGCGGGCGTAAGGGCACTTACAATCTCGCCGTTCTACAAATCCAAGATCAAGGATCCCGACAGCTACGAATGCATTTTCAAAGGCAAGGAATGGCTGCACGGGCATTCGTTCCAGGTTTACCGTTCCAAGAACGACCCGCTCCACACATATATATATAACGACGAATTTTTCGGCAGGCCCTTCGTCTACGGCCCGCCCGACGACATCCCCTACGGAGACAACCACCTCAGGTTCGCCTTCCTCGCGTCGGCAGCCCTCGCATACGCGAGCGCCATCCGGTTCAAGAGCATGGCGATCATCGGCCATGAATGGGGAGGCGCACTGATCGGCGCGCTCGCAAGCACCGTCTACCAGGACGACTTCGAATCCGTACCGTTCTTCTTCTTTGTACACAACATCACCTACGACTTCCATGTCTCGTCCAACGAGATCGAGAACATCGGTCTCCCGCGCAAGGACTACAACATGGACGGATACGAGTTCTGGGGCAAGGTCAGCCTGCTCAAGGCCGGCATCTGCTACGCCCACAAGGTGATATTCCCGTCGCCCGGCTACCGCGACGCCATGCTCTACACGAACCTCTCCGGAGGCCTGAGCGGGTTCCTGAACCACAATGCGGACAAACTTATCGGCATCCAGTTCGGCGTGAGCTACACCTTCTGGGACTTCAACAAGGAAAACTGCCCCATCAAGGAAGCGAAGCGCAAGGCGCGCAAGGAACTCGAGGAAAAATACGGCGCCGACTACGGCAAGAAGATGCTCATGTACGTGCATCTCGACGCCGAAGCGGGCAACACCTCCGAAACGCTCGCGACTATCCTCGCCGACGTTACCAAGGAAGACATCTTCGTACTCGTGGGAACGTCCCAGAGCAATCCCGACTGGAACTACTACAACGACTGCGCCAAGCAAGACCCGAAATCGATGCAGGTCATCGAATTCGACGAGACCTTTACAGACGTTGAAAAACTGCGCAGCATCCTTGCCGCATCGGACATCATCTTCGCCGGCAACCTGCGCGAGCCCTCCACGTCGATACTCCTGAAGGCGCTCGCCTGCGGGTGCATCCCGATTACAGGCCGCAACGTCGGCGTCGCAAGCATGCTCACCAGCTACTCGTTCGAAACGGCCGCAGCCGCCAATGCCTTCCTCGCAGAAGACGCGAACGCCCCGCACCTGATGCTCCCCCGCGTAAAAGACGCCCTCAACGTCTACCAGACCGACACTGCGGACTGGGACAAAGTAGTGGTCAACGCATACGGCGGATTCCACTACGAGTGGGACAAGACAATTTCCAAATATTTACTTATATTTGGCGAGCTGGGGCTTTAGCTCAATTGGTTAGAGCAGCGGACTATCAACCCAGCCCCGAAAAATTTTCAGAAAGTACTCCA
>CAMZDZ010000034.1 GCA_947305535.1 uncultured Fibrobacter sp. | reverse complement strand
ACACCGTGAACAACCTGCGCCTCTGGAGCGCGAAGTCCACCGACGACTTCGGCCTTTCCTACTTCAACAACGGCGACTACATCGCCGCCGTGCAGGACATGGAACTCTCCGAGACCATCTCGAAGGTGCTGTACCCGAACGATTCTTCCATGAACGGCAAGGAACTCCGTCTCAAACAGCAATACTTCCTGTGCTCCGCTTCGTTGCAGGATATCATCCGCCGCTTCAAGAAGCTGCACAACAACGATTGGAAGGTATTCCCCGAAAAGGTCGCCATCCAGCTCAACGATACGCACCCGGCCATCTCGATTGCCGAAATGATGCGCATCCTGCTCGACATCGAAGAAATGGAATGGGACGACGCCTGGGAAATCGTGACCAAGACGTTCGCCTACACGAACCATACCCTGATGCCCGAAGCCCTCGAAAAGTGGCCCGTCAGCCTGTTCGAAAAGCTCCTGCCGCGTCACCTGCAGATTATCTACGAAATCAACGCCCGCTTCCTGCGCATGGTGAGCATGAAGTGGCCCGGCGACAACGCCCGTCTCGCCCGCATGAGCCTCATCGAGGAAGGCGGCTGCAAGATGGTCCGCATGGCCTACCTCTCCATCGTGGGTTCGTTCGCCGTGAACGGCGTGGCAGCCCTCCACTCCGACCTCCTGAAGACGACGCTCTTCAAGGACTTCTACGAGCTGTGGCCCGAAAAGTTCAACAACAAGACGAACGGCGTGACTCCGCGTCGCTGGGTCCGCAAGGCCAACCCCGCCATGTCCGAGCTCATCACCTCTAAGATCGGTGACAGCTGGGTCAAGGACCTCGACGACCTGAGAAAGCTCGAACCGTTCGCGAAGGATCCGGAGTTCCAGAAGGCCTTCATGGCCGTCAAGAAGCAGAACAAGGAACGCCTCGCCAAGTACATCAAGCAGACGCAGGGCGTGGACCTCGACACCAACATGTTCTTCGACGTGCAGGTGAAGCGCATCCACGAATACAAGCGCCAGCTCCTGAACATTTTGCATGCCATCCACCTGTACATCCAGCTGAAGGACGGCAAGGAAATCCTGCCGCGCACCATCATGATTGGCGGTAAGGCCGCTCCGGGTTACTGGATGGCCAAGCAGATTATCCGCCTCGCGAACGCCGTGGCCGCCATCATCGACGCCGACCCGGTTTGCAAGGGCAAGCTCAAGATGGTGTTCCTCGAGAACTACCGCGTGTCCTTCGCCGAGAAGATCATCCCGGCAGCAGACCTCTCCGAACAGATTTCTACCGCGGGCACCGAAGCCTCGGGTACCGGCAACATGAAGTTCGCCCTCAACGGCGCGCTCACCATCGGTACGATGGACGGCGCCAACGTGGAAATGAAGGAAGAAGTCGGCGACGAGAACATCTTCATCTTCGGCCTCACCGTCGAAGACGTGAACGACCTGCTCGCCAAGGGCTACCGTCCGCGCGACTTCTACGAGAAGGACGACGACCTGCGCCGCGTCATCGACCTGATTGCAAGCGGTTTCTTCAGCCCCGACCGTCCGGAACTCTTCAAGCACATCGCCGACAAGCTCCTGACGCACGACCCATACATGCTCTGCGCCGACTTCCGCAGCTACGTGGACATGCAGGCCAAGGTGGCGAAGGAATACCAGAACAAGAAGGCATGGGCCGAGAAGGCAATCCTCAACGTGGCTCGCATGGGCAAGTTCAGTTCCGACCGTACCATCAAGCAGTACGCCGAAGAAATCTGGAATGCCAAGCCGTGCAGCATCAAGCTGTAAGAGCTTCGAGGTGCGAGGTCAGCGCTTCGCGCCTTTGAGGTAGGCAGTAGACAGGAATGTCATTGCGAGGGGTGAATAACCCCGAAGCAATCTCCGCCAGTCAACAGGAACCATTAAACAGTCCCGCGAGAAATCGCGGGATTTTTTTGATTAGGGGCTAGGGATGAAATAGACGAGAGAGGTACTAGCCTCATCGCTCACCGCTAACCTCACACAATCGGCGGCGTTTTGAGCAGCGCGCCTTCCCCAATGCCCGCATGCTCCGGCAAGGAGCTTCAAGAAAAACTTGTGTTCGTTGTCGAGAGAATCGGGAATATGGGCAATTTCGCCTTCCGGCGTGTAATGCGCAAGGCTCACGGTATAGCTCGAAGACGGCAATTCGCCATTCCGGGGAAAATTCACGGTGATGTTCCGAAGGTCCGTAGAACTTTCGCGGTCAACGACAAAGTCAGCAGAAACACCGGCAAAAGGTCCGCTTACCACCTTGAGCTGGGCGCGGGCGCGGTTTCCGTTTGGAGATTCTTCAATGCTTTCAATGTGGATATCGCGATACGGGAACATTGTTAAGAATAAACTAAAATCATGTACCATCAAATCCAGCGATACCCCGACATCCAGGCAACGGTTTGACGGGCGGTGTTCGCGACGGAACTCAAGATGGGCCCCGCTAAGCGAACGCAATTCGGCAAGGAAATGCTTGCGGAAATTGAGGAAAATGGGATTGTAGCACTCCGACTGAGCCACGAATAGCGTAACTCCGTTGCGCAACGCAAAATTCACCAATTCCTGGGCTTCCTCGGCCGATGTCGCAAGAGGTTTTTCCACGAACACGGGAACGCCGCGTTCCAGAAAATGTTTCGCATAGGCATAATGCGTCGTCGCAGGCGATGCGACCACCGCGAAATCAACAGCGTCATCGCAAACGGAATCCCCAACATCGACAATCTGCACGAAGCGGACTCCACAAGCCTCAAAACGAGCCCTGTGGCGGGCTCCCATGGTTCCGTTTCCAATCAATATGGCGTTGTACGATTTCATTGTTGCGGTGACAATATAGAAAATGGAAGAAGCGCGCACCATCGCTATTCCGCATACGCCATTTAAAGTATATTTACCCCAAAGGACTATTTATGGATATCAAGAAGACGAACGCGGCGCGAATTCTCGACCGCCAGAAAATTTCTTACGAACTCATCCCCTACAAGGTCGACGAAAGCGACCTGGGCGCGCAGCATGTGGCCGACAGCCTCGGCGAAGACATCAATCAAGTTTTCAAGACCATCCTCGTTCACGGCGACAAAATCGGTTACCTCGTGTGCGTAGTTCCCGGCAATCTCGAAGTCGACCTGAAGGGTGCCGCGAAGGTCAGCGGCAACAAGAAAATAGACACCGTCCCGCTCAAGGACTTGACGCCGCTTACCGGCTACATCCGCGGCGGTTGCAGCCCGCTCGGGCTCAAGAAGAACTTCCCCATCTTTATCCACGAGACCGCGATGCAGTTCCCGTACATCTACGTGAGTGCCGGCGAACGCGGCTTGCAGCTGAAGGTGGCCCCCGCCGACCTGGTGAAGGCGACACGCGCAACCGTCGGCGTCATCGCGAGAGTCCCGCCCGAAGCCCCCGTAGATTAAGAGGTTTCCATGAGCATCAAGAAGGCCCTGCACACATCCGCATCTTTCATGGCGAAACTGGCCACGGCGTTTGCCGTCGCAGGCATTCTTGTAGCGTGTTCCGACGACTCCTCCAGCGGACCGGAAACGCAACCGGATTCCTCGGCCACTTCGGATGGTTCGGTCACTTCGACTGATTCGGTCACTTCGGCGAGCTCAGTGACCTTGTCGTCAAGCAGCGGAAAGGTCGGTGAGCCTGCCGAACCGCCCCAAACGTCATCCAGCAGCGGAAAGGTCGGTGAGCCTGCCGAACCGACCCAAGCGTCGTCCAGTTCGGTCACTTCGGCGAGCTCAGTGACCTTGTCGTCATGCTCAGTAACCTTGCCCGAGAGCAGTTCCGGCGAATCCCCCTACCTCTGGAACGACGAGTTCGACGGTTCCGCCATCGACACTTCCAAGTGGACATTCGAAATCGGCACGGGCAGCAGCGGCTGGGGCAACAACGAGAAGGAATACTACACCGGGCGCAAAGAAAACGCCTACGTGCAGGACGGCATCCTCCACATCCGCGCCAACAAGGAAGACTATGAAGGCTCCGGCTACACTTCGGCACGCATGATTACCAAAAGCAAGTTTACATTCACCTACGGTACAGTCGAGGCCCGCATCGCGCTTCCCGTAGGCAAGGGAATCTGGCCCGCCTTCTGGATGCTCGGCGAGAATATCGATGCCGTAAGCTGGCCCGCCTGCGGAGAAATCGACATCATCGAAGCCGTCAACGACGAAAACATTGTCTACGGAACCAACCATTGGTCAAATAACGGCGAACATGCCCAGTACGGCAAGAACACAAAGGACTATTACGGCACCAGCAAGGAACTGGACATCACCGAGTTCCATACGTACAAGCTCACCTGGGACAAAAAGCTTATCACTGTTTACGTGGACGATTTCAAGTACCACGAGATTTCCATAGAGGACAACGCGGGCAACACGGACGCCTTCCACAAGCCGTTCTTCCTGTTGCTGAACATCGCGGTGGGCGGTAACTGGCCCGGGTTCGAGATTGACGACTCGCAGTTCCCGAACGAGATGCTCGTGGACTACATAAGGATAACCAAGTAAGCAAGCGGACGATTTGCCATTATGAAAAAAGCAGCCCTCCTCCTTTGCCTTTCCACCTTGTTCGCGGCCTGCGGCGACGATTCGCCTTCGGGAACGGAATCGCCGGCATCTTCTGCAGCAGAAACGCCCGCAGTGGAATCCAGTTCGAGCAGCGCAACAAAAGCGGACAGTTCGACAGTACAGGGAAAAAGCGCAACGTCCAGCGAGGTCGCATCCAGTTCCGCAGAAGCAAAATCCAGCGACTCGAAACAGCCCGAGTCTCCCAATTCAAGCGCCCCGGAAAGTTCGCCTGCATCCAGCAGCTCGGAACCCGTCTCGCAATCCTCGACGGGATCCTCGTCGTCAGAACAACCGCCGGCACCAAAGTCCTCATCTTCCTTGTCGACATCAACCGACGACGGCAAGTGCACCAAGTGCGACAGCTATACCGCGGCAGACCCCGAACTCCTGGACAACGGCGGCAAGGGTTCCGTCACCACCTACGGGAGCATCACCGCGAAAGAGACCAGCCTCGGCGGGGCCTGCAATTACGGGCAGACAAACATCCAGTACTACGCCGCCATCCACGTGAACGTATCTCCGGGCGACAACAAGGGCCCGTGGCAGGGCGGCGCGGCATGCGGCGGCTGCGTGCACGTAAGGGCGAAAACACCTGACGGCTGGAAAGAAGTAACAGTCCGCATCACCGACCGTTGTCCCGACGCGAACTGCGGCGTGGACTTGGGCGGCGCCCCCGCATCAGACATCATGGGCATTACCGTCGGGCGCTACTACGGCGAATGGGAATTCGTAAGCTGCGAAGGCGTCGAAGGCGTATGGGGCGATTCCACATCGCTCTGGGTCAAGGAAGGCGCAAGCAAGTTCTGGAGCATCGTCCAAGTGCGCAACCCCAAGGACATGGTGAAGTCCATCACGATTACCGGCGCCGACAATGGCGATTCCCATGAACTCGAGATGGTCGTCGGCACAGAAAACTTCTGGACCGTGCCCCCCGAAATACTACAGACAGACAACCGCTACCGCGTTACCGTAAAATACCGCACTGGCGAAGACGACGAATGGAATATCAAAGGCTCAGAGTTAGCCGTGGAAGAGGCTAACCTGTACCTGCACGAACACCGCAACTAGGTGTCAGACTTCTTGGAACTGAACTTGTTCACCACGTCGGGCACGATGTCCATGACCTTCCCGACAAGCGAGCTATCCTTGCTGATGGGCATGATGCGCACGTCGTCACCCTTGATGACGAGGAACGCCACCGGTTCCACAGAGGCTCCACCGCCAGAAGCGGACGTGTCGCCCTTGGACTGGTGACCGCCGAAACCGAAACCCACCGAGACTCGGCTCACGGGCACGATCGTAGATTCACCCGCCTGGATGGGTTTTCCGATAACCGTCTCCGCCTGGGTAATGAAACGGAGCTTTTCCAAAAGAGTTTCTGCAAGTTTTTCAATAGCCATGTCGTTAATATAACTAAAATCTCGCCTCGTAGATGCGGTCGCTGGCCATTTTGAACTTTTTGGCCAAATCGGCCCACGAGAGGTAGCCCCAGACCACGGCCACCCGGCCGCCAGCCAGCTGCTGAGCCATGCCGTTCCCGTTGTTCCCGGCATCGAAATACACGACATCGCTTTCCGGCTCGATACCCTCGGGATTGACCCTGTTCAGCAAAAGGACCCAGGAATCGAAATCCTGCTCTTCCACCTGTTCCCAGCTGCGGGCGACATTCCAGCGGAGGTCGGCATTCCTGTAACTCTGCACGAGCACCGGGAAGAACGCCTTGACACCCATGAAGTATTTTGTCTGTATCGACGTGCGTCCCGCTTCGCGGAACTCGAACGGAAGGCTCAGGAATTCCTGCGGGAAACCGCCACGGTACCCCGGAAAATGGCGGACAAACGTTTCCAGGTCGCTACGCTCGTACTGGCGGAAGCTATCGTGGCTGAAGATGAATATGTGGCAGTCGGCACGAATGCTCTGCTCCAGGTGCTCGCCCCTCAAGATCGGGGTTATCCCCTGGAACTTGCCGCTGTTCATGTAGTGGTCCATGGCGTACACGTCGCTCTTGAACTCGAGGATATGGACATTCAGCGTATCGCCGGGGGAAACACGGTAACTCAGGTCGATAACCCGCTTGAGCGCCGGGATGTTATAGGAGGCGACGGAGGGGTTGACAGAATGCGCAAACGGAGCGACATTCTTGTACATTATTTTCGAGTAGTTCACCGGCTTCGCAGGCTTCGAGCGGTTGCACGCAACAAGGCCCATTGCGACAAAAAAGACAATCAGGAACTTGGCGACAGTTTTCATTTCCGGTCCCCCCGGTCCGCATAGCCACAGACATCCGACAAGGGACAATCGACACATCCCCTCGTCCGTTCACGGCAGATAAAATCATCACTTCCCATTTCCAGATAGAACTGCAGCGCGTGGGCCGCATCGTAAGGACGACCCGGATTCAGCGTACAGAACAGCGCGTTCGCGAGTTCCTGTTTCCGCTTCGGATCCATTTCGGAGAAATCGGCATCCTTGGCAGGTCCGAGAAAAGCCAGGTAGCGGCGCGCGCCCATGGTCAGCGGCAACGGCGGCATCTTCTTGGAAGCGACGCACTGCATGCCCAGCCCCAGCGGCTCGGGGGCGACCATGCGGTAGAACGCAGCACAGGCTTTGGGGCGCGGGTTCCCCTTGCCCATGAAGTAGACCTCGCCCAGGTCGCGCCAGACTTCTTCGGGGGTGCGGCTCGCAAGCCAAGCGACAAGGTCGCCACCGTGGTGACGCACGAACATGCCCACGCTCCAGAAGATGCCGGACAGGTGCTTGAACAAAGTCCAGTGGCGGCAACCGAACACGCGTTCCGCAACGCCTTCGATTTTCGCGGCCACGGGAACGGGCAGCGTCCAGAGTTTTTCGTCGGGAAACGCGTCGAACAGGGCATTCAGCAACAAAGAAATCTCGGTGTAAGTCCGGCTCTGGAACAAGGTCGTCCCGAGGATCGTCCAGGCGATTTTCGCCGTAGGGGTTTTGGCCCGCTGCGCCACATGCACTACCGGATCGGGCACGGAACCAAACATGGAGACAAACTTCCGCGTCGCTTCAAAAGCCGCAGGCTCATCGCGCAAAAAGTTTTCTACGAGTTTCATCCCCTACCGTCAAATATTAAAGCGCTTCGCCGACCTTGACCGCCTTTCCGAGACGGCTCTTGAAAAGGTCCGGATGGCGTTCGCGGATTTTCTTGTCGACGATGAGGATGACCGTGCTGCCCATCTCGAAGCGGCCCAGTTCGTCGCCCTTTTCAAAATGGAAATTGCTGGCCGGCTGCCAGTCCAGGCGCTTCTTGCTGCGATCCAGTTTTCCGGAATTCACGAGCAGCTCGTCGGAATACACGACACCGATGCGGCCTACGTTCGTCGCGCCGACCTTCACCACGAGGATTTCGGAACCGTCTTCGAGACGGATGCGGCTAGTGAGGCGTTCATTGATGCAGAACAGGCCTTCCACGCGTTCGACGCTGCCGGCATTCACCGGCCAAAGCGTTCCGGGGCAATAGCTGGCGTCGACCAGGTCACCCTTGACCGGGCAATGGATGCGGTGGTAGTTGAACGGCGCGAGATAGATCGTCGCGAAGGCGCCACCGTCAAAGCGGGCGGCCATCTCGTCGTCACGGAGCAAATCCTTGAGTTCGTAAAACTTGCCCTTCGTCTGGATAAGCGTCTGCTTTCCGTCATCAAAGGTTCCCGTCTGCGAAAGCACGCCATCGACCGGACTCACGACCTCGGCATTGTCAATAATACGCGCTCCGGGTTTGAGCCTGCGGATAAACAGTTCCCCGATATTCTTGTAATGGCTCAGCGGATATTCCGATTCAGCCATGTTCAACTTGTAGTAACGGGCAAATGCCGAACGGGCCCACCGGGTGAACGGGGGCAAGTTGAGGCGCGTAAAATTGCCAAAAATACGGCTGGCCGCATTCTTCGGCAGCAATTTCATAAAAACGTAGAAGGGGGTATTCATGAAGGAGAATATAGAAATGTGAAGTATGAGATGTTAGACGAGAGAACGGCCCTACGGGCCTACAGACGAGAGACGAGAGATAAAAACATCCTAGCCGAAGGTGTAACTCAGAACTAGTAACTCATACCTCATAGCTCACCGCTCATTGCTAACTCCTCGAGCCTGGAGCCTCGAACCTCATCGCTCAATTAGTGATTTTCCAATTTGCCCAAGTCCGTGCTGAACATCTTCCAAAGGCGCGGGGCAAAAGGCGCCGACCACTCCTTCTCGGGGGCCACACGGCTCGTCGTTTCCGCCACGAACGAGGAATACGTCAGGAACACCAGCTCGCCGTAACGCATGTCCCACAAGGTCCAGACGATTTTCCACGTATAGCCGCCACTCCGGCCCAGCTTGGGATCCATCTCGACTTCCAGGACTACCGGAATCGAGGCATAGCGGATTCCGTAGCGGGCCGCCACGCCATTCATGACATCCTTGAGCTTAGCGGGCACCTCGCGGACAAACGTCTGCTCGATCCCGTCACGGCTCTCCCACGGTTCAAAACTGGCGAGCGTTTTCCCGTCAGCCATCTTCGAACCCAAAATGATTCTAGACAAAGTATCTATGTACAGGGAGTCCCCTTCGGGCAGGCGCATCCCAGGCAGCATCAGTTCCCGTTTCATTTTCGGGAAGGCCTTCACGAACAGGGAATCCTCGATATGCGCCAAGTCAAAATCAAGGGCGTCGGCGCTAAAGCTGTGGCACATCTTGCACTTTTCGGGACGTTTCGCGGTCACCTTGAGCGTTTGGAAGACACCCACCACGGCATTGGAATCCAGGCGTGAATAGGCATCCTGGTTCCATTCGCGATAGGCCACCTCTTTCGAAATCTTGAGCTTGATGTCGCCCTGCGTTCCGCACTCGTTGCACGGGCCGTCCATCATCCCGGAATTGTCGCCCGCTCCGGGGCCGGGGCCGACAGAGCCGGCACACCCCACAAGGAGGGTCAACATAGCCAAAGCAAAAAATGCACGGAAATTCATAGCAATCCTAGCGCGCGTAGAAGTCTATATTCAACCAACCGGTCTTTCCGTCTTCCGACACGGCAATTCCGCAGGAAACCGTCTTGTACGAACCCTTCATATTCAGGTAGTGTCCGATATACGGATAGTCTTCATCCTTGTTGGGATCCCTTTCGCCCGACGTGACAAGCGCCTTTTCGTCTTCCCACATCATCTTCAGGTACTTCTTGACAATATCATCGTAGGTCGGGTAGTAGCGCATGCCGACATTCGGTCCCGAATTCTGCGCACCTTCGCCACAGGCCCCGAAATTGGCGTGGCCCTTGCCGGCAGCGAGGTCGGCAGCGGCCTGTTCGTCCGTACAAGTTTGCTTTTCTTCGGGAGCGAGCGAAAGCGGGCCCAGGTTTTCCGTCGCGCGGTATTCGTTGATGACATCGAGGCAGGTCTCACGCCAGTCGCCCGCTTCTCCGGTAGCGGAACTCGACGACTTGGCAGAAGAGGAACTTGCCGGGGTCGGCTTCACGACCACAGACGTGTCACTGGAATCTGCTGGGACCACAACAACCGAACTGCTCGAACGCGCTTTCGAAGAGGAACTGCGCGAGCTACGCTTCTTGGAAGAGGACGAACTGGACTCCGGCTCGTCTACTTCGGCGGGGTCATCTTCATCCACATCCACCTCGGTGGAGTCGGCATTTGCCTGAACCGTATCGGTAGCGACTTCAACCGAATCGGAGGAACTTGCAGGAGCGGCATCCGAAGAGGAACTCACGGACTCCGTGGACTCTTCCGGCCCTGCGGTATTCGAAGAAGAATCGGAAGAACAGGCAACGGCAAGCAGGGCCAGGCAGGCCAATGCGACAAATCTTTTTTTCATAGACGTGCTCCTCATGTTCTTCTAAAGATATACTATTTCGGTGCTAAAGGCAATGCGGTGGCCTAGTCCAGCATGATGGTGAACGGGCCGTCGTTGACGAGGCTCACTTGCATGTCGGCACCAAAGCGCCCCGTTTCCACGATGGCGACTTCTTTCCGGCACTGTTCCACGACGTATTCGTACAGTTCGTTCGCCAGCTCCGGGTTTCCGGCGCCGTTGAACGTGGGGCGGTTACCCTTGTGGCAATCGGCATACAGAGTGAATTGCGAGACTATCAGTAGCGAGCCACCGACATCCTTGATGGAGAGGTTCGTCTTGCCGTTTTCGTCGGCAAAAATGCGTAGAGAAAGCATCTTGCGAATAAACCGGTCAGCAATTTCGCGGGTGTCCGTCTCGGCCACGCCGACAAGGACCAAAAAGCCACGGCCATCGATTTTCCCGACGACCTCGCCATCAATTTTCACATCGGCCTGCGTAACCCGCTGGATCAAAAATTTCATACAAACTCCTCAAAATACTTCTTGATTTTTTGGGCATCCTGCGTTTCCGTCAAAGCAAGGCGCAAAAGAATAGCGGCCTTCTGGGGCGGTAGCGAATACGCAGGAATCGTGCCGGGCACAAGCAACCCTTCGGGCAACACCGTTCCGCGCCCGATTCGCGAAGTAACGACGACCGGCACGTTCACACGGGCAAGAACATCCGCCCATTCCTTGCTGAACTCACCAGCACCGGCCCCCGCGATGACAACCCCGGAGGAACGCTGCGCCGCGAATTCGAGCAAGGCCGAATCCGCGTCGGCATGGAAATACAGCACGGCGACTTTGGGCAAATCGGAAAGATTTTCAATGGAAAATTTTGGGTGCACATTCCCGCATGCCGAGCCGATGGCGTCGAACGCATCGAGGTCGTTCGCGTGGACCTTCTGGACTCGAAGCGCATCGAGCACTTTCCCCGCAAAGGCAACGCGCACGCCTCGGCAAGCGGCGCCGTTACAACCCGCGGCGATGCCAACGGCATAACACAGGTTCGCCGGGCCGTCGGGAGCAAAGGAGGTCGCCGGGCGCATGGCCCCCGTCAGCACGACAGGCTTTTCTACATCCAGCACGAGGTCCAGGAAAAATGCTGTCTCTTCCATCGTATCGGTCCCGTGCATCACGACAATGCCGTCGACGTCCGCGCGTGCGGAAATCGTGCGTATCCGGTTCGCGAGCACGATCCATATCTCCGAGCTCACGTCGTCGGAATTGATGTTGCACACCTGCTCCACCTCCAGGTTGGCGATGCCGGACAATCCCGGAACCGATTTCACCAGTTCCTCACCGGAGATGCTGCCGGGACGATAGCCCAAATCTTCGCCGGGCTTCCCGACACCGGCAATCGTCCCACCCGTAGCGAGTACAACAATCTTTTTCATACGCCCCCTACCTCACCTGCTCCAGCAACTGCGCCGCCGTCAGGCCATAATGTTTTTTCAACGCACCGTCAGTCCCCAGCGTGTACAGGTCCTGGATGCAGGCGCGCAACTTGCGGACCGACTCGACCACACGGTCATCCCCGCGAGTAACGCCGTCGCGGTACAGCAACGCCTCGACCATCCTTTGCGAGTACCAGTAGAGCCGAACGGCCACGTCGGTATTTTCCTGGTTCACGAACGGCTGCGTCAGCATTTCCAAATCCGGGACGGGCCCTTCGGGACGCGGCCTGCCGTTACGCGACGCGTCTATCACCTGGGCAATTCCCTCGTTCAGCCAGAGCGGGACCTTGGCGCGGGTCATTGCGCGGACAAAGGCGTGAGTGAGTTCGTGGAAAAGCATCGGGCGGTACACTTCGCGGTACTGCATCACGTTGACCGGGACGCGCAATTTGCCGTCGAAGACGGCCCCGACCCAGTCGGGTCGCGGACCCGTGCCCTGGTATTCCGAGGACTGGTAGAGCACTAGCGCCATCTTGTTCGCCGGCCTGAAGTCAAAAAGACGGCACAGTGAATCGTACGCCACCTCGAGAACGCTCAACGCTTCCAGGATGTCGTTCAATGCCGGAGACCCCTCGAACTCCAGGCGGAAATGGTCCGAAGACTCCAGCTTGAGCTCGCGCATCTCGCGCATAATCGTCTGGGACTTCTCCTTGAGCGTCTTGAAATCGGCCCCATCGCGCTGCACGGAATCCACATACCGGATGCAATCCTCGTAACGTTCCTGCTCGAACAGGATTCCCGCCAGATGGAGCTGCAAGTTCGTATCGTCCGGGGTCTCCGCAAGCAGGGCACGGATGCCTTTTTCGGCACATATCCAGTCCCCCGAAGCAAGACAATCGCTAGCCTCGGTCACCAGGGAATTGTGCCGTTCTATCTCGGAATTCTGCCTGGAAATATCCCTAATCTCTCGAATTGCAAAAAACAATGTCGCAAGACACAGGATTAACAGGAAAATTACGCGTTTATTGTGCATTTTTTCACATTTTGCCTTAACAAATCGTCAAAAGAAATAGCACTGTCGTACCATTCGCTTTTCTTCAAATTTAAGTATATTTTAAACAAATATTGGAGTATGTCATGGCAGAAATCTTTGACTACGATGACTACCGGGATATGATCAAGGATTACTACCAGGAGCATAAGAAAAAGAACTCCCTGTATTCCTTCAACACTCTCGGAAAAATGCTTGGGCTGGACGCCAGTCATGCGTACTACATTGTACAAAAAAAGCGCAACCTGCCCGTCCATGCAGTACCCGCCGCCAAAAAGATGCTCGGTCTCGAAGGGCGCAGCGCCGCCTACTTCGACCTGCTTCTGGTCGCTTCTCGCACCAAGTCCGAAAAGAAGAAGTCCGAAATCATGCAGAAGGCCTTCCAGCTCCGCGACGTCAAGCGCCACATGCTGGAAGACACCGAGATCAAGTACCTGAGCGAATGGTGGACCGTCGTCGTCCGTGCCCTGGTCGAGGTCAAGCACGGCAACATCGACGTCGCCGAAATCGCGAACAGCCTTATCCCGCCCATTACCGAGGAACAGGCCCAGACGAGCCTGGACATTCTCAAGTCCCTGGGCTTCATCAAGCCCATAAACGACAATCTCGTCAAGATTTCGGACTCCCATATTACCATCCAGGGGGCCGAAAAAGCGGAGGCAATCCGCAGTTTCCAGTCAAAAGTCATGCAATTTGCCATTCGTTCGCTGACGGAAATCCCCCCAAGCGACCGAGATGTTTCTACAATTACCATGGCAGTAGATGCCAAAGGGTTTAGCGACATAAAGAACATGATTCGAGAGTTCAGGAAAGAATTGCAGATTCGCGTTGACAAGTGCAGCGTCCCCGACCGGGTGATGCAGCTCAATCTTGCGCTCTTCCCGGTGGCCCAGAACAACAAGAGGAAGTCAAAATGAGATACGCATCGAGACTGCTCTTTTTGCTCCCCTTTGGCCTTCTGATGTCCTGCGACCATACCGAAAGCGCAGGCAATACAACAGAAATTGAAAACGCCATCGCCATCAGGGTGTTCGAAGAGGGGGCTCCGGCTGCCAAGGTCGACTTCCGCGTTCTACCTTCCTGGTTCGTCGCCGACACCAACGAGGCGGCAACCGAAACCGAATACGCCTTCACTGGCGAGACCGACGAGAACGGATGGATGCGCATCGACGGGCATCCGGAAGGATCCTTCACCGTCCAGTTCAGCAAGGACAAGTATTCCATTGTCACAAGCTACACGCTAGACAACCTGACACCCCACATCACCATCGACAGCATCGCCCTGACCAAACCGGGTTCCATCAAGGGTAGCGTTGACCTGCCCGACTCCGCCGAATACGCCTGGATCTACATGCAGGGTACCGAAAGAGTCGAAAAGACGGACCGCAAGGGTGCGTTCGCCATAAGCAACCTCCCCGCAGGCAACCTCAAGCTCAGGGCCTGGGTCCCCAAGGTACAGAAGTTCATCGCCCAGGCGGAAGTTTCCGTCCCGGCCAACGACACCCTCGACGTGGGCAACGTTTCCGACACTGCGGAAGCCGCACCCATCAAGAGGACAATGAAGATTAACCCGCGCAGCCTGATTTCCAGCTGGATGCGCCCGCTGCCGATACCGAGCGTCCTTATCCTGCGCCTCGACTCCACGTTCAATTTCTTCGAAACGCAAGACGACGGAAGCGACATCCACCTGCTCGACAGCGACGGTAACCCGCTCCCCATCGAAATCGATTCCTGGGACAAGGGCATCCAGAGCGGTGTGATTAATATCCGCATCGAATCCAAAGCCGATACCGCCAGGCTCTGGACGCTCGAATGGGGCGACTCCCTCGCGAAGCCTCAGAAGCAGGCCGACGTCTGGGAAGGGTTCAGCGATTCGCTTCTCTGGACGTTCAACTCCGTCCAGATCCTCGACTTCGAGAACCCGAACTTCAAGAACGACCTCCCCGAACCGCTCACGCCGAAGGACTGGTACGTCCAGGCGCACGACGGGGCAACCGTCTACGATTCCGTCGCCGACGACATCCGCAAGGGCGTCATCGATTCCGGCGGCGGAGCATTCGAATCCAAGGTTCTTCAGGTAAAATACAAAGCCGAAAAACCGGAATACGTTGTCATCGGTACGCGCATCTCGGACATTCCGCACGACCTAAGCCGCCTCGACTCTGTCGAAGTATGGATCAAGACAGATGGCAAGTTTGAAATCATTCTCGAGACAATCATCGAATCGGATACCAACTTCAAGGCATCCTACAAGGGCGAAGGCGACGGCAGCTGGACTCACTATGCCGTCCGTCCGCAGGATTTCGATACAACAGATACCGTAAAATACCACGGCTGGGATGTCACGAGAAACCGGATTACAAGGTTTACAATCTTTGCCTATGATGGAAGCAGCATCCTGGTTGACAACATTAGGATGTATGGCATCAACCGGGACGACCTAAAGTAGTCTACCTGTTCCGGCCTCCCGTGACATCGATTAGCCATTTTTTGCCATTCCTCTCTACTCGGAGAAACACCTTGTGGCGTTTCTCGTCGTAGAAAAGAAGGCGTGTGTTTTTGGAGGAGTATCTTATGGCTAATTCCGTGGATTTTGAATTCTTGATAGCGGTGGTCGCCGAGTCAGAGGCTGCTGCAACCGTAGAATCAGCAGCCTTTGCTGTGTCGGCCTGGGCCACCTGAGCAGTATCCGTGGCAGAAGAGTCCGCTGCAGGCGGGACTTCCGGCTCGGCTTTCTTCAGCAGTTCGAGCATCTTCTCGGCATAACGTTCACCGAACGTCTCGTAGCCCTGGCGCGTGAAATGGAGCGTATAGCTGGGCTCCTTCAGCGCGGGGCATCCTTCCGCCGATATGAGATGACCATTAGGGATTAGACTCGCCGCTTCGGCAACTGCGCTGTTTCGCCAGCCCAGATCTCCACCCGCAGCGGTTGTTGCCAGTTCCCCAACAAGAATAGGCACCTTTGTCGAGTCTAATCCCAAATCCTTAATAAGATCGTCGTAAACCTTCTTGACGCGTTGCGGCCAGTCGTTCATCTGGTAGTCCGCCTCGCCCTGGTGGAAAAGGAAGCCCTTGATGACGCCCTTCTCCTTAGCAATCTTGCCCATCTCTACAATGCGCTTGTAGAGGTCGCCGCCGTATTCATCCAGATACTGGATCCACCACGTATCGCCCTTGTTCTTTGCGCTCTGGACATACGCCGTGTTGCGGTCCTTGTCGAACAGGTCGATGCTCTGGCCGCCGATGGCTACGTTCGCGACGGCAATCTTGATGCTGTCCGGCAGTTCCTTGACCATCTTGCGGCCAAAGATGTCGACAATGCCCACCTTGGAAGCGCTATGCCCCATCGGGGGCGCAGCAGGGTAAAACTCTCCAACCTTCTGGTTCGAATGGTTCGCCGCACGTAGGACCAAGAAGCGCGGGTCTTCCGCACGATCGGCCGCAGTCACGTCAGCCTGGCCGGACATGTTCGACTGCCCATAGGCAAGATAAATGTGGAGGTTCGGGTCCTGAGCAAAACTCAAGGAAACTGTAGCAGCAACAACAAACGCAGGAAGAAGAGACCTATACATTTTCTTTCTCGTACAAATTAGTGTACCCTATGGGTAAAGCTCTTCGTCATGAGCACAGAACCATTGGAACTGAGCACCATGGCAACGAACTTTCCGGAACGCGGAATCAATCCGCCATTCTCGCCCAAGACACAGACCAAGTGACCCTGGAGGTCGAAGAGCTTGACCGTAGCGCCTACAGGAGCTCCGGACAGTGCGAGGAAATTGCCGACAATGTCTATTTCGGCAACAGGAGCCACACCCCTCACAGCCGAGAACAAAGGCTTCGTGGTGGAATCGGTGGCGGAACTGTCACCCGGTGTAGTCGTAGTCGAGTCATTCACAGAAGGCGTCGTCGTGGAATCCCCAGGAGGCGTTGTCGTGGTGGATGCTTCGTACTTGATGGTCGGAGTTTCCCAGTCAATCCAGTCTGCATAGTTGTCAATCTTGAAACCCTTACCGTTAGAGGGCTTCACGTGGACATCCGTATTGGCATCCTTGTTGCGGAGGAACTTGTCCACAAAGGCCGTCACCGACTTGGTCTGGCTCGAAGCCGCCTGGCAGTGATCGTGTCCGCCGGTAAAGTCGAAACCGATGCGGTCTTCGATGCCCATGGCCTTCCACACTTCGGTCGCCGCCATCATGGACTTGTAACCCGATTCGTCACCCAGCCATTCGTAACCGGGGTTACCGAGAGCAATCACCGCACGCGGAGCAATCATGGCAATAAGTTCGTGGTGGTCGTGCGGGAGCTTGTACGGGTTTTGGCTCTTCAGGCTCTGCATGAACCAGCTGTAGTTCGTATTGTCAATTTTTTCAATGTCTGTACCACGCTTGGCAAAATCATCCGAGGTACGCCAGGAGTTGATGCCACCGCCACCCGATTCCTGGGCAATGGTAAGCGTCACGCGTTCGTCGAAAGCGCCAGCGAAGAGGGCCATCTTACCTGCATAGGAGCAGCCCGTCACAGCAATCTTGCTCATGTCAAGGTGATGTTCTTCGGCAATCAGCGCAAGGCCGTCAATCAAACGGCTCACGCCCCAAGACCATGCAGAATAGTCACCATTGGAATTCTTGTCACCGTAGAACTTGTAGAAACCTACGCCCGTGTCCTTCTGGCCGTTCATGGAATATTTGGCCACCTGGTCGTGGCTGAAGGGCACCTGCACAAAGCCACTAAAAATGCTAGAGGAAAGCGAGCCCGTACCGCTATTCATACCAATGATAATCGGGTGCGGGCCCTCTCCAGAAGGAATACTGAACTTAGAAGTTATCGTCGCGGTCTTGCCACCTTCCTTGACTGTCACCGTGAGGGTGCCGCCGCTATATGTCGCAGTGACATCGGACGGGATGGGCTTCTCGCCAATCTCGTACTTTTCGATATCTGCCTTGATTTCGTTGCGGCGCTTGCTCCAGTCGTCGAAGGTGGACACTTTCGAACCGTCGTGGAATTCGAACGGATTGGGCAACTTCTTATTTTCCTTGAGCTCGCCAGCCTTGGCGCCCAAGTCCTTGCCACGGTTTTCTGTATCGAAATTGAGGGGAACCTGAGAGAATGCGTAACCGCATAAACCCAGAACAACTGCACTTATAACGGCACTACGCATAAACGGTCCTCCAAAAACCAAAGGAACTCCAAACCAACGCTCTAAACCAACCCCCTAGAAGCCTAGGGATGTATATAACTTATCTATTTATATGAGCAATCACACAGAATCGGATTTTTGGATTATTGACAAAATGTCAAAAAACGAAACATGGATAATTTCAACCACGTCCAGATAAAAAATGTTTACATTCGTTGCCGACAGAAAACAGGGACCCTTAAACATTTGAGGAGGCAAGCACCGCCAAAATTACTACCTTTGGGTCGGAAAAAGCGGGCGCACGCCTGCACAAAACTGGAGATTATCATGGGTTTCAAATGCGGCATCGTAGGCCTCCCCAACGTGGGCAAGTCCACCATCTTTAACGCAATCACCAACGCCGGCGCCGAAGCCGCGAACTACCCCTTCTGCACCATCGAGCCGAACGTGGGCATGGTGAGCGTCCCCGACAGCCGCCTGGACGAACTGGTGAAGGTCTACAATCCCAAGTCCATCGTCCCCGCCGTCACCGAATTCGTCGACATCGCAGGCCTCGTAAAGGGCGCAGCCCAAGGCGAAGGCCTCGGCAACCAGTTCCTCACCCACATCCGCGAATGCGAAGCCATCA
>CAMZDZ010000033.1 GCA_947305535.1 uncultured Fibrobacter sp. | reverse complement strand
GACCATGGCGCGGTGGATTTCGTAGCCCACATCCATGGCGTTCACGGTATCGCGCCTGTTCTGGTTTGCCTGGTCACCCGTATTGCGAATCGTACGCCAGTCGTTGCCGCTTCCCTGGCTTTCGGTATAGTGTTCCGTCATCCAGCGCTCGATGCCCTTCTGGTCGGCCAGCTTGTATTCGAAGAAGTTGTCCCCGGTATTTCTGTCACTCGCGTAGAAATGCGCACCCAGAATGTCCCAGTTCTTGAGGGCGTTGGCATCGTTCAGCACCTTGTCGTAAAGGCCCTTGTTGTACTGGAAGGATTCCGTCGAAATCACCTTGGTGCCGTTCTTGCGCATCTGATCGGCATAGCCCTTGGTGAAGTTGTAGATTTCGTCGGCGCTCCAGCAGGCCCATTCGCCGCACCAGTCCGGTTCGTTGCTGATGGAGATTGCATACAAGGGAACGCCCTGTTCCTTCATGTACGCCGTAAAGCTGTTCAGGTGGTCCACGTACTTCTGGTAGTTCGACGAACTCATATGCTGGTTCGCGCCCGCATACGGGGAAGTCCACGGAGTCGCATAGAGAATGAAGTCGTCGCCGGCGTACTTCTTCGCGTACTTCGCCGCGTTCACTTCCTTGTTGAAACTGTTAGAGTTCGCGTAGACCGGAATACGGAGCGTATTGAGGCCGATCGTGCCCTCGCCCGTACCGAAGGCTATCTTGGCATCGGCTTCGGAAAGTCCGTTACCGCCCTGCCATTCGTTGTGCACCATGCCGCCGAAACCGCGGATAACCTGGTGTTCCTCGGTGACATCGACGTTGACCGTCGAAGCCGTGGCAGACGCCGCAAGGAACGACATAGAGAAAGCAACCGTTATTTTTTTTGATAATCCAAACATATGTCCCCTTATATTCAGTGGCGAGCATACGCCCGCCACCCGTATAAAAAATATTTTCGGCAGGGCATATAATGGCATTTTCCAAAAATCGTTCCAATGACATTTTGTCAAGCAACAAAAAAAGAGCCGGCAGTCCGCCAGCTCTTTTTCTAAAAGGGTTTCAGCCTATTTCAGCTTGCTCCGCTTGATCCCGAAGAACTCGATGTCGTCAATCCAGAACTCGCTCGTGTCAGGGCCGCTGAAGAACGACAGGTTCGTCACATGGTCCTTGACAGCATCCCATCCGCGGTTGTCCCCGTTGGTATCGGAACTGTCAATCATGTCGGCCGGAGTAACCTTGTAGCGTTTCCACTTGGAACTCAGTTCCAGGTGAGTCCAGGACTTGCCGGTCACGACGTCTTCGGTACTGTCCGCATTCACGTCGAACGAGACGCTGATGTGGTCGGAGCCCTTGGCCCAGAACACAATGGAATCCAGGTTGCTGAAATCCACCGGTTTCTCGAACGCGTAACCCATCAAGGCCCAGTTGTACGCGGAATCGTTCACCGTCCTCAGGTGCGCCACCCAGCCTTCGCGGTCATCCACCTGTTCGGAGGTGAGAGTCGCCTTGGCGTATTGCGAGACGGAAGCATACCAGCCGGACGTGCCGTTCTCGAAATCGGCGAACAGAGCATAGTTGGGTTCAGGCTCGCCGATTTCAATACCGTTGCCTTTCTTCTTCGACTGGATCTCGACGGACTTCGAGCCGATAATCCTCATGTTCTCCACGTGGGATTCCCAGCCGTTCTCGTCCTTGTAAGTGCTGTCGGAATAAATGAACGCGACCACTTCGATTTCACCTTCCGGCAAGGACTTGAATTCGAACGAGCCCGAAGTGTCGGTCCGGACGGAGTAATCCAGCCCGCGCACGGAAACGGTCACGCCTCCAGTGCCTTCCGGGAGATTCACCTTACCGCTAAGGGAACCAGGCTTGCGCACACGGACCGGCAATTCGATGAGGCCAGTGTCCGCCTCCGTAATCTCAATTTTCTCGAAGCCCTTCAGGGAATCGTTGCGCGCCTCGACCACGTAAGATCCGACATCCATGGTCTTGATCTTCAGGATACCGTTATCGTCCGTTTCCGCGTCGATGATATTATAGATGGGATTGTTCGCCCCGGCGAGGAAAGACGACGAACGGACCAGGACCTTGGTACGGGCAAGGGCCGTACCGTCAGCGGAACGCACACAAAAAGCTAGGGAATTTTCCGTTTCCAACGACGAACCGGCCACGTCGGTGGATTCCGAACCGCAGCCTACTAGGCATAGCATCGCGCCACACCAAGCCGTAACTCCTATATTCCACACCCTTGTTCTCATTTCGTCTCCTTGTGTCCATCCCCCATCGAAGCACCCAGGTCCCCTTTACGGGCCACCGGGTAAAATGCCATCGAGAGCTGCATAACGCGATCGGGGGACTTCGCCTCGTCAACACGTTTCTGCACCAGTCTGCGGAATTCCCGGAGCATATCGCCCAGGTCCTCGAAGCATGATTGGTCGACCGACAACGTAAGTGTAGAAATATTTCGTTCATTAACAGGGACGTTATCCAGCGCATCGCTGGCCAAACCGAGCACCTGTTTCTGGAATTCGCGCACGGCGGAGGCCTTTTCGGGCCCGCCAACGGTCAAATGGGCATCCGTAAGCGCCAGTTTGCCCGACGCCAACTTCTTGACCAGACCGACCTCCTTCAAAATTTCAATGGCCTCCTCGGCCTGTGCCTCGCTAATCGGAGGGCAAATGTCACGGGCGATCTGCTTTATATTGACCACGCCGCCATTCAGTTCCAGGTAGGCGCGCACGGCAGGGATCCACCAGTTGCGCAGGAGCTTGAGCTCGGCGGCTTCCAGGTTGTGGCGGTCGACGTCGCGCAGGGCGAGCGCCTTGGCCATGAGTTCCTCGCGCTTGCCCTTGTCCTTGCTGACGGCAGCGGAGTAGAGCAGGTCGAAGTATTCGGCAGAACGACCCGACAAGTCCAGAATATCCTTGGCTGCCGGGAGCGCATGCGCCGGCAGGTGCTGCTTCTTTTGAAGCACGCGATACAGGTAGCTGGAATCCAGCCCCAACTTATCGCCCATCATCCTGTACGAGTAGAAAGGCATCTCCTCCTTCCTCTTGTCGTAGTAGGATTTCAAGAAGTCGCGGTAGTCCGCTATGTCAGAAAAAGTAACCATCGTCTATAAAGTTATTTTTTTCATGCTTACAAAAGTTTACCCTTCGCATCACTTTCTATGGATGTTTTGTCCAAACCACTGATACGCAAGGCGTGACCTTCATCACACAACGGACCAGACTAATAGTATTTCTATTGAAAAATAGTTAAAAAGCGCATATTGCGAAAGATTTCGCCATGCATCCGGCAACAAAAGGGTTGCACAGACCTCAACAAAAAAAATTGTAATTAACGGGATCCCAAGTATTCAACGGCGAAAATAAGCGTAGCGCCGCCAGGAATCGGGCCTGCGCCGCGACTTCCGTAGCCCAGTCCGGGCGGAATCATGAGAATTCTCTTTTCGCCGGGCAACATGCCCTGCACGCCGAGCTCCCAGCCGCGGATGACGCTGCCGCCGCCAAGCGCGAAGGTGAACGGCTGGCCGCGGTCGCGCGAACTGTCGAACTTGTAGCCGTTGACCATCCAGCCCGTGTAGTGCACGCTCACCTTGTCGCCGGACTTGGCGGGTTCGCCCTCGCCCTGCTTGATAACCGCGTAACGCAGGCCCTCGCTGCCCGCCTCAAACTGGAGCGAAGCGGTATCCGGGAAGAAGTCCATGCGTTCCGCCACCTCGGGATCCACCTCGGAAGCGACCAGCTCCACGCGGAAAATAAGCGTGGAGTTCGGCGGGATCATGGAATAGGCCGTAGCGCCGTAACCCATGACCGGAGCCACGCGAAGCCAGCGTACGCCGCCTTCGCGCATGCCTTCGAGGCCCTTTTCCCAGCCCTTGATCATCTTGCCCGCGCCCAGGGTGACCTCGAGCGGCTTGCCCAGTTCCTTGGAACTGGCGAACTTGCGGCCCGACTTCAGCCAGCCCGTGTAGTGGACCTTAAGTCCGGACGCCGTCACCGCGGGCTTGCCGCTGCCGGACTTTTCGTCATAGATGTCGAGCCCCTTGGAGAGGTTCTTCCAGGCTAGTTTGTCTACATTTTTCGGAAAAACGTCCGGTTCCATGGGCTTTTCGGCATGCACCAGCTCCACCTCGAAAATCAGGTCGCTGTTGGGCGGGATGCCGTCAAGGGAGTTCTCGCCATAAGCCATTTCCGAAGGCACGTAGAGCTTGCGCACTTCGCCCACCTTCATGCCCATGAGGCCCTTTTCCCAGCCGACAATCACCTGGCCCATGCCAATCGTGAACTCGAGGGGCTCGCCGGACTCGTAGGTGTTCGCGAACGGGCCGTGGGCCTCGGACACGTCGGCGGAATCCAGGCGTTCCTCGGCAGCGCCCACCAAAACGTCACTTTCCTCTTTTTTCCCGTCTTTCTCGCCTTTTTTGGGAATCTGGGCCCCCGACGGAGCATCCATCAGCAGGCTGTCCACAGCCAAAATACCCTTGTAGTGCACCTTGATCAGCTGTCCGGCACGGATCGGATCGCCCGAGCCTTCTTTAATCGTTTCAACCTTATACGGAATAGCCCAAACCACACAAGAAAGCAGCAAAACAAGAAAAAGATTTGTTTTAGACATAAAAACTCCTGTCCCACAAGATAGAAAATGCTAGTTTTAGAGAGTAATGAAATCGCCATAAACGGAATTGAATATGCTATCAGTCATCATCGTCATCGCGATTATAGTCCTGTCGCTCATCCTGGCGGCCATCGGCGCCTATGTTGTCGTGCACAATTCCGACGATAAAGAAGAAGCAAAACCCATCATCGACGTATCGGGCCAGTACTCGGCCGTCGGCCGGCCGGCAAGGGAATGCCTGACGGCAGTGAAGCCCTCGGAGGCCTCGCTCCGTTCCTGGCTCGAGACGCAGGACCTCGCGCCGGAAGCGAGGGAAGAACTCATCCGCCAGTGGAACGAATCCATAGAGGAGACCATCCGCACCATCAACGAAGGCGACGCGAACGGAACGGCCACCTACAGGATAGAAATCGGCCCCAAGGGCAAGAACTACTGCAAATTTGTAGACGAAGACAACTTTATCACCCGCGAACAGATCCGCCACCATGCCGAAATCCTCCCGCCCTACGTGCTGGGTTGCGATTGCAAGCTCATGCCCAGGCACCCCTGGGACACTCCGAACAAGGCGGACTGGAAGGCGGTAGTCCCCGCACACGGAAACACTTACGACGTCCCCGATTGGAGGCAACTTGCATAAGTCACTACTTGGTTCCCTTATTTTGGTACCCGCGCTTTCCTTTGCCGCGGGCTCAGCGATTATCACACTGGAAATGCCCGTCGGCGCAAGGCAGCTCGGTATGGGCGAAGTCGGTGCCGCGCTGGCAGACGACGCTACCGCCATGTATTACAACCCGGCAGGCCTGGCATTTGGCCCCCTGGCCGACGAATGGCGCATGAGCTACCCCGCCGAATCCAAGAAGGCCCCCTTCTTCACGAAGATGACCGCACGCTCGAAGAACGGATTCTTCAGCAAGAGCGAACTCTGGGCGGGCACGGCGAACGGCATCCTCAAGTTCGACAGCGAACAGTGGCTGGACTACCACTCCGTGACCCTGCAGGGCAACGCCAAGGTCAAGGACGCCGTGCGCGTATTCGTGGGTAGCGAACGCGGGCTCGACGAATACACCCGCCAGGTCAAGAAATTCAACAACATCAAGAACGCGGACGACGAATCCCATGTCGTCGAAGTCATGATTCCCTGGAACCTCGTCGTCAAGGACACCATCACGGCCATCCTCTACGAGGACCGTACCGAAAAACTCTGGGTGGGTACACCCAAGGGCCTGTTCCGCTTCGACGGCAAGGGCTGGAAGAGCTACGAGAAGGAACTGGGCACCCACCGCGTCAACGCGCTCGTGAGCCAGGGCGCCTCCATCTGGATCGGCACCGACGACGGCCTGTTCGTGTACCGCAACGGCGGCTTCGAACAGAAAGGCAAGGTACTCCCGAGCCAGAAAATCAACGCGCTGGTCTGGTCCGAAATGCGCAAGGAACTCTTCGTCGCGGTCGACGGCGCAGGCATCGCCCGACTCGTCCCCAAGAAGAGCGTGAACGACAAGGACCGCTGGAGCCTGTTCAACGAAGAAGACGGCATCATGGACCTGAAGCCGACCGCGCTCGCCGTGGACAGCTCCGGCCACGTATGGGCCGCCCACGCCGGTGGTCTCAGCCACTTCACGCTGCGCAAGTGGGAACAGGTCAAGTTCGAGAACAACAACATCAACGACGTCTCCGTCGACGGCAAGGGTGCCATCTGGATAGCCACCGACAAGGGCGTCTGGCGCCACCTGCCGGACTACGCCACCGCAAGCGGACGCAAGGCCGAACTGGAACGCGGGACCGCCGAACAGGAAGGTGCAGTCAAGTCCGAAGACGAATGGACCCACTACCACTCCGGCAACGGGCTTTCGAGCAACAAGGTCTGGGCAGTCCTCCCGCAAGGCAACGACGTGTGGTTCAGCACCGCCAACGGCATGGAACAGTACAAGGACGCCGACTTCCAGTTGATCGCCTTCTACGAAAAGCTTTTGCCCATTCTCAACATCCCTGACCTTTACCACCTGTACGGAGGCATGACCATTCCGCTGAACGACTGGGGTACGCTGGGCCTCTCGGTGAACTTCGTGAGCTTCGGTTCCACGGTCGTCTCCGGCGATGTCGATGCAGATGATCTGGTCGCCTACAACAGTTCCGAAATCGTCGGCGGCATCAGCTACGGCACACGCTTCCCGAACGACTGGGGCCTGGGCCTTTCCGTCAAGTTCTTCTATTCCGACCTGAGTTCCGGCGGTTCCACCGACGAAGAGGAAGCCACGACGTTCGGCTACGCCTTCGATATCGGCATCCTCAAGAAGAACCTCCTCATCGACAAGTTGAACCTGGCCTTGGTTCTCGCGAACATCGGCCCGAGCGTCTACTACGTCGACAAGACCATCGAAGACCCGATCCCGCTGACCTGGCGTCTCGGCCTTGCCTACGAACTGCTCTCGCTGGCCGACTACCGCTGGACTATCGCGGCCGACTACAACCGCGAAACCATCTACGACGACGACAAGGGCAATCCGGAACCGTTCTACATCGCCTGCTGGAAGTCCATCGTGGACCCCGAAAAGAAGGACACCAAGGGTATCGAAACCGCGAAGAACTCCCTGATGCAGGGCGTGTTCAACGTCGGTACAGAATTTATCTACTCGAACACGATCGCGCTGCGTCTCGGCTACCTGTACGACCGGACCGGCAAGCGCCAGGAAGTGGACTTCGGCTTCGGCTTCATGCTCAGCGACATGCTGCAGTTTGACTTCGCGACCATCAAGGATGTCGGCGACAACGACGGAGTGCGCGACGGCCAAATGCGCTTCGGCATGCTGTTCAAGTTCTAGTAGGAAGTTAGAAGTAGGCCCGAAGGCCGTTAGGGATTGTCATGCCCGCGTAAGCGGGCATCTCCTTTTTTATTCTGAGAGGACATCCCACATTTCTCATAGTTCACAGCCTCGAACCTCGAGCCTGGAACCTCATCACTCCACGCGTTCCAGGATAACCAGGGCGCGTTCCTGCGAGCTGTTCGGAATCGTGTAGAAATGCTTGCCGACAAACTTGTAGCCGAAATCTTCGGGATGGAAAGTCTTGAGTTCGTCAGCGACGGCGGGGCCCTTCATAAAGTACACGCGGCCGCCCACCTTGAGCGAATTGGCGATACGCGGAAGGGTCTTTTCCATGAGTTCAAAAGCACGGCTGATGACGCCGTCCACGGGAATCGTCATGCTCCGGCTTGTCACCTTGTGGCCGAACACGTCGATGCCCTTGAGGCCCATCTTCTCGATGACCATGTTCAAGAAGTTGATGCGGTTCGGGCGCGGTTCGCACAAAGTAAGGCGAATATGCGGATTCACGAGTTTCAGCGGGATGCCCGGGAAACCGGCGCCGCTTCCCACGTCGATCATGCGCGCGGGCCACTCGGGCACGTAGGCGTTGATGAGCGTGCAGTCGGCATAGTGGCGTTCCACCATCGTCTCGAAGGCGTTCAGACGCGTCAAGTCCTGGTCGTCGTTGTTCGCCCTCAGCAGCTGGTGGAATTCCCAAATCTGCTGGAGCGTCTTTTCCTGGAGTTCCACGCCGTAATAATGCAACAGCTTGTCGAGCCCGGCAAGCGAAGGCGTTACGCGTTTCCCGTTAAACAGGGGAAACTCGGTGCGCGGAGCCTTGAGGTGCGGAACAAAGTTCCTGCCGACAGCGTTAGCGGCACGGGCAGGGGCACGCCCCGACGGTTTCTTGGACCAGGATGACTTAGCCATATTGTAAAAATAGAAAAAAGACCGCCGATTCCTGGAAAAAAAATCTCCCCCGCGAGTCTATAAGGGCAGGAGATTAAAATTGAGAACCGGCACAAGAAACATATGGCGGCACTGCACCACCATCCTTTCCCTATTCTGCCTCGCACCCATGCAAGCTGGCGCCCTCGAAGAATCCGACGTGTTCGACTGGTGGGACAACGGGGTCATCTCGCAGGACGAAGCCGAGGACATCCTGAACCTGCTCGAAGAAGGCAACACGCAGGAAGCGTGCGCCCTTGCCGAAGTCTATGCGCAGGAAGTCTGCCAGGACGATTTTCCCGGCCCCACCCCGAAGGCGAAACCCGCAAGGCAAACGTCCAAAAAAGGCAAGAAAGAAGCGCCGCACGGCGCCCCCCTCGCACCGCACGGCTACATCCTCTGGAAAGCGCGCATCGATTCCACAGGGCACCGCGCAAGCGAACGCAGGGAACTGCAGGTCTCGTTCTACTACTACACGCTGCGCCTGGGTTCGCAAAACCTGCTCAGCTACAAGGCTCAAGGTTACGAAGCCCACTTCGGCAACATCTCGACGCGCGAGCTCCACAGCCAAATCCCGACGGACACGCTCATGGGCACCGCCGCCTATTTCCCGCTGGGCAGTTTCATTCTCGGGGGCATGCTCGACACGGCCAAGGCCGCGAACGCGCACGCCGAATTCCTGGCCGGCAAAAACAACATCGCGCTTACCTACTGGCACACAGGCGGCAGCTCCATCGCCGCGCAGGCGAGCTCCGCCGAAGCAAGCGTTGCCGCCTGGTACCAGATGCACCAAAGCGCTCCCCTCGTCAAGTTGCAAATCCACTCGCGCGAGACGCCAAGGCAGGCGCGGGAGCACGAGCGCAACTTCACCATATCCTGGAATACCACCGCCTACGTGCACGGCTCGCAAGTCCCCGACTACTCGCGGCTGAGTTCCACGGTGCTCAAGAACAAGCTATGGGCCTCGCAGGACATCGCCGTCACGGGAACCGGGGAATTCCGGACAAAGGCGGGCGCCACAGCAAGCCTTTTCGCCCCCATCGACGCCGACACGCTGAGGGCCCGTTTCAAGCTGTCCGCAGAAACCGGGCCAAACGCCATCCGCGCAAAGGTCAGCGCGACCTGCCTCGACGCGGCCGACCGCTGCATGCAAGACGACCTCGCCGCAAAAATCACCTCGCAGCACGGCACCGAGAGCACCATCGCGTTTGACGCAGGCGCCAAAACAAGGTTCAGCCGCGAAAACAGCCGAAACAGCCGGAACGCGTTCGGCCCGCCACGCCTCGAAGCGGGCATCGCCTACGCGGAAAGGCCGCAGAACAGAATCCGCATGGCGGTAATCCTCCCCAGGGGCGCCCCGCAGGAGGCCATCACCCTGCGCAACGAATCCAAGATAAGCTCGAATTGGCTCCAGTGCACCCTCGTCGTCGATTTCAAGCAAACGAGGGCCTCGAAAATGCACCCGGCACGGGCGCATATCCAGGCAAAAGCCTTTTTTTAGTGAAAAAACGCCAAAAAAATCCAAACTGGCGTACCGGTTACAGGTGTATACAGAAAGTGTTCCGCAAGGCGATTTTTTTCGCTCCACGATATGTAATTTATAGCCAGCATACTTCCCTAAGACGCTTTCAGGTCACTCCTTTACCTGGAAGCGTCGTTTTTTATGCCCCTTTTTTTTAGTTTTGGCAACATGATCGCAGCAATCATCGGCGCAGTTACATTCCTCCCCTCCATAGCCCTCAACATAGCTCTCGGGCTGGGCGCCCCCCTCGGCGACTACGCCATGAACGGCAAGCACAAGGTCGTCCCGCAAGAAATCCGCAGGGCGTTCGTCGTGCCGACCATCATGCAGTTCGTCGCGCTGTTCATCCTGTTGTTCGCGGGAAAAATCCTGCCCGAAATCATCCCCTACATGATTACGCGCATCTTCTGCTTTTTCTTCGCCCTTTACCTCACCTTCTACACGGCCACGGTGCTCTTCAGCACGAGCCGCAAGGAACGCTGTGTCATGGGGCCTTTCGCCATTATCACGGCCATCTGCTTCTGGGTGACTGCATTCTGGTCGCTCGACTGGATCTAACGCGATGGGAGAGCAGTACCACAACTACCAGCGGGACCTGGGCTACATCATCCGCTGGAACCAGCGCAAGGGCACCGTCCCCTCGCTCCTGATGCACGCCTGCTGCGGACCGTGCAGCACCTACTGCATCGAGTACCTCTCGCAGTTTTTCAAGATAACGATCTTCTACTACAACCCCAATATCGCCCCTTCCGAGGAATACGCCCACCGCGTCGCCGAAATCAAGCGGTTCGTCAGCGAATTCAAGACAAAGTATCCCGTGCAGTTTATCGAGGGGCAGTACGACCCCAAGAAGTTCTACGATACCGTCCGCGGATTGGAAGACGAGCCCGAAGGCGGCAAGCGCTGCCGCAAGTGCTTCGAGCTTAGACTCGGCGAAACGGCAAAACTCGCAAAAGAGATGGGTTTCGACTACTTCACCACGACGCTTTCCATCAGCCCCAAAAAAGACGAGCAGGTGCTGAACCAGGTCGCCAAGGAAGTCGGCGCCATTTACGGAGTCAAGGCGCTCCCGGCGGATTTCAAGAAGAAAGGCGGGAACAAGCGTTCCATCGAGCTTTCCGCCGAATACAACCTGTACCGGCAGAACTACTGCGGATGCGCTTACTCGAAGCGCGATGCCGAAAAGCAGGACAACTAAAAGACCCGATAACTCACCACCAGGCGGCCTTCCCATGCATCCACGAGGATGCCAAGGAAGCGTTCATGGCCGTCGTTCTCGCAGGACATGGTATCGTCTACGTAAGTGCACGGCAGAATCTTCCACTCTCGAGTCAATTCGCCGATATCCGATTCGCAGTCTACTATACGTTGTTTTTTAGGAGTCTCGCCTATACAGCCATACACCTGACTGTTGGGGACAAGCACCATCGTGGCATTCCCGTCTTTGAGACCGGCATTGAACAAGAGCTGCAAGGTATCCCCCCTAAAGCGGTACGCGGCCCTCGCATCATCTTCGAAAAGGATATTCTTATCACCCGGCTCCGCAACGGAATCAAACGCAAAGAAAATGGAATCTTCATCTACATCTATTTCTGCCGTTCCCGACTGGACCCAGTTTGCGGTGTAATAGTAGTTCTCTATCCGGTAGTTCAAATACGCATCGTCATTCCACGATTCCGCATCAAAGCCGATAAATCGGTCGCGTCCGCTGTACTCGCAGTTCTGTTCCCCGTTGATGTACGCGCACGGCAAGAACTTCCATTCGCCATCCAGCAGGCCGACACCCGTCTTCATGCGGTCGCAACCGTCAGCATTTATGAGCAGGCAACCGTTCAACTTGCTCTCGGCGACAAGCATGATCGTGATTTCGCCTTTTTCGGAGCCCCCGTCGAACGACAGCGACAAAGTGTCCCCGCTAAGGCCATACGCGACCCTCACCGTATCGGCAAAGGAGAAG
This sequence comes from uncultured Fibrobacter sp., assembly GCA_947305535.1. Taxonomy (GTDB): domain Bacteria; phylum Fibrobacterota; class Fibrobacteria; order Fibrobacterales; family Fibrobacteraceae; genus Fibrobacter. Next base: position 6,993 of record CAMZDZ010000033.1, on the reverse strand, counting down.
TTCGCATCCCACTTGTCCGAAGCATCGTCATGGGGGCAATCGCCATTGTTATTGAAAACAAAGACAAGGGAATCGTCCGTTTCACCCGCCAAGACCTTTCCACTCTGCGAAGGGCATGCCTTTTGATAGGGGGTATCCAGCGGCTCCTCCACATTATCGCTACCTTCATGGCTAGTCCCGCCCCAGTCCTCGGTATAACCGATACACCCCGCCAAGGCAAGGAGGCAGAACACGGCCAGCGAGATATTTTTCTTTATAAATTCCTTTTTCATTTTCAGAATCCCCCTTTTGGCATCCCTTAGAACCAGTAGCCAAATCCTACCTGGAATTTCAGCAGGTTGTAGTAATCCCCGCCCTCGTACTCCTTGTGTCGGTCGACTACCCTGGTATGGTACTCGCCGTTCTCTTCCCTCATCTCGAATTCCTCGCGCACGAGCGTGAGGCAGCGACGGTCCCCTTCCACCAGGTCCGTGAACTGGAACGACACGCGCATATCGACAAAGAACCCCGACGCAAACTCATGCCCCACGCCGGCGGCAACGCCCGCCCCGAAACGCCGGTCCTCGAAGCACCTTTCCGTGTGGCGCGCATCCGGCCCAGCGTATTCCTCGTGCGAAAGGAGCAGGATGTCGAAGACGGGGCCCGCCTCGAAATAGACGACACGGGGAATGCGCCACTGCACCATCACCGGGACGTCCAGATAGACAAGCGAATTCACGTCGTAGCCTTCCCAGCCCCCTCCACAGCCGGAGCCACAACCCGCCGAAGCCACTTCAACATATGTCTGGAAATCCCGGTACTCCGCCCCCAAGGCAGGATGCAGGTACAATCTTTCGCTTATCTTGTACGCCACATCGAACGAGATTTCGCCCCCGACCCCGGCTTGCGAGGTATAGATATCGCGTTTCGTATCCGAAACAACGGTATTGGCCTCCACCCCAAGGCGAACCCCGTAGTTCAGCGATGCATTTTCCGTTTTCTCCGCAAAACCGGGACATGCGAGCAGACCCGTCATAAGCAAGATGGCAATATGCTTTTTCATTTGTTCACCTTTTTTTATTTCGCTGTTCCTACACGGTATTCCACCCAGTCCTCGATAAACCGCAGGAACCGTTCTCTTCCATCATCGATGCAGTCAAGCCGGTCGTCAATGTAAGCACACGACGTGAAGCGCCATTTACCTTCCAGCGAGCCTGCGCGACCGTCGACCAGCAGGATCGTGACGTTCGCCATTTCGGCCTCGCTGTAGAACGACAGCGCCAGGGTGTCGCCCCTAAAGCCGTACGCCGCACGCACCGTATCGGCGAAGCGGAAATCCGGGCCCCACTTTTCCGACCCGCCATCCGGGAGGCACTCGCCGCCCATGTCAAGATTCATAACAAGGGAATCGTTCGCATAGTCCACCGCCATCGTGCCACCCTGCGTTACACATGCGAGATCGAACGGTTCAATAACATGCGCTTGCGGATCCTCGCTACTGTCCCCACAAGCAAAGCCCCAGTCCTCGGTAAACCCGATACATCCGGAAAAAACAAGAATGAAGGCCAGCAGAGACAGTTTCCGGACAATTCCCTTATTCATTTTCGCAATCTCCCTTCCGGCTCAGCGGAAAAAGTTGCAGATTCAATCGGTATACCCTATCGTACTTCTTGACATTCGCAATAATATCCATGACAGTGCGCCGGAACTTGTTGGTCTCGTCGATGATGCGCTCGTACGCCTTATCGTCCGCGCCGAACGTGAGTCCCGAAATGTTGCGGTCCTCTTTCGGGATGTTGTCCAGGGCATCGGCAGCCAGGAGCGCGAGCTGTTTCTGCATTGTCTGCAGCGACAGGGCGACAGGGGCTCCCCCGTTAGAAAGCCAGCGGTTCACCTGCCTGTAGTTCCCGGCCCCGTCCTTTTCAAGGAGCCCAAGTTTGAGCATCAGTTCCAGGGCGTTGCGCACCTCGCCAACCGTCGCCTCGGGCATGCACCTTTTTGCAATCTCGGAAGGTTTCGCCCCCGGCATGATCGGCGCCAGTTCGCGCACCAGTGGATTCACCCACGATCCGAAATACTCGACGGACTCCGCGCCCACGACATGCACCTTGTTCTTCTTCGCCAGGGCGCACATCCGTTCAAAGACCTGGAGCCGCGCGACATCGTCTGCCGCTTCGCACAATTCCACCATCAGGCTGAAATATTCGGCCTGATAGCCGGAAAGATTCATGGCGCCGGCGACCCTCAACGCACCGACGCGACTCAAGCGAGTCTTCCCGTCACAAACCAACTTCAAGTAACCGCACGACGAGAACCCCGCAAGCCTTGTGAACTCGCGCCACGAGAATCCCGTAGCGAGCTTGCGCTCCTCGTAGAATTCCCGCATGTATTGCCGGTAATCTTGGTAGTCGGTAATCGGATTCATGTCTTGTCCTTTTACCTTAATTTATCTATTTCATGAAACGCCGTATTCATTTTTTTGCGAAAAATTTGACTTTTTCGTCCAAAAAACGGCACAACGTCCTCCATATGAAACATCGTGTTTCATATAACAAGAAACATGAAACAGGCGCCCCTGTTCCCGGACTGTCGTGGAATTACTTGTTGTACCCGAGAGCGTGGTTCAGCATCGGGATCTGCTTTTCGCTTAGGCCCAGCAGTTTCTGGATGCCCGGGCCGTCCATGCTGGCACGGACACGCGTCGCGATGCCCAAAGCGGAACAGTACAGCGAAATGTTCTGCGAAACGATGCCCGCGTCGAAGGCGCCCATGCGGCGGTGGTCATCTTCCGTGCCCATTCCGCCCGCGAACTTGGAAATATCGCTCACCAGCAAGATGATGATCGGGGTCTTCATGCGCTCGGTAAACAGCGAACGGTGGTCGCCCTTCACCACGAGGTTCATCGAGTGCGCCTTGGGATCGTACTTGTACACGCTCTTCTGGTCAAAGACGTAAAGGTCGATATCCTGCTTGTTGAGTGCGGACGGAGCCGTGCGCATCCCCGATTCGGGACGATTGATTCCGTTAGCCGCCCAAAGGATGTTCCCGATATCCTTCACCGGAACCGGACGGCCGCTAAAACTCGTACCGGACTTGCGGTTTGCAAAAGCCTGCATGATATCGCGGCCCACTTTCTGCGGCGGAGCGTCGAACTTGACCACATCGCCCACTTCCGCAGCGAACGCAACCAACGGCAACATTAACGCCAAAAACGGCAGTAACTTCAATTTCATAAAACCCCCAATTTGGCATAAAAAATACAAAAAAACGGGGAGATGTATCACTGGGGACCGCCCCCAAAAGTCCCAAAAGGGCTTTGCCCCGCAACCGGCCCGCTAAAATTGACATTTTATGTCACAAAACCGGATGTATTTTTTTACCATGAACGACTTGATTTTACATCCGCGCTATGCGGCCCTGCTGCAAGAGATCGAGACGCTGAAAGGCGAGCTCGTCACCGTCCGCACCCAAATAGACCATGCGGAAAACGTCGAGGCCCAGATGCTCAAGGCCGAATACAACAAATACTTCGGCGTTTTGGAACATACCCTGGTGCAAAGGTATTACCAGGCACGGCTGCTCAAGCGCGAACTGGAACTCATCCAGGCGGCGCTCAACAGGGCCGGCGTTCCCGACTATGCAGCCATCGACGCCATCATAGAGGCGGAAGCCGCCGAATACCAGGCGGAACTGGACAAGCACGCCAAGGAACTGGAATCGTCCGCGTCAAGCGTATTCGTCACCGTGAGCAAGGAGCTCTTCGCCGAGACCAAGCAGCTCTACCAGAAAATCGTGAGGGCGCTCCATCCCGACCTGAACCCCGCCGCCACCGAAGCGGACAGGGCGAGCCTGCAGCAAGCCATGGAAGCCTTTTCCGAAGGGGACATCTCGACGCTCGAGGCCATCGCCGCCATTCTCGAGTTCCAGGGGAAATTCCGGAAAAGCACTCCCAGCGGCTCCCTCGAGGAACTCGAAACCAAGCGGAGCAACCTGTTCAGCACCCTTTCCGCGCTCGCCCAAAAGCTCAAGAAAATCCGTTCGTCATTTCCGTTCGACTGCGTAAAGCTGCTCGAGTCCCCGGACCTGATCCACGAAAAAACGGAAGAGCTCAAGGCAAACATCGCGAACTACGAAGCGCTTATCCAGGAATACGAAAACCGTCTGAATCAGCAGCAAAGGAGGCAACATGAGTAACGCCATCACAACAACTGCGTCGGGAATGCTGACCTTGATCCACAATGGTGGGCTGTCCATCCCCAAACCGTTCTCGAACCCCATCCTCCTGCTGTGGGTTCCCGTCATGGGGCTGCAATTCGTGAAGGGTATAACGCAACTGCTCTATCCCCTCGACAAGGGGAACAGGCTTACGCTCGTGCGCGAACCCGAAAACAGCTACGACAAGTTCGCCATTCTCGTCAAGGACGCGGACGGCCAAAAAATCGGCTACGTCCCGCGGAGGAACAACCTGGTCCTCGCACGCCTCATGGATGCGGGCAAAGTCCTGTACGCCACCGTGCACGACAAGAGCGAGGCATACGCCTACCCGGAGCTCTCCATCGACGTCTACATGGAGGACTAGAACGAAATTTTTTCGAGGAGGGGAAATTTACCTGGGCGCGTAAATGCGGGACATGAATTCCGCGCGCGTCTTCTCGTCTGTCTTGAAGCGGCCGAGCAGCTGCGTCGTCACCATCGTCGCGCCGGGCTTTTTCACGCCGCGCATGGTCATGCACATGTGGGACGCCTCGAGCACCACGGCCACGCCCTTCGGGTTCAGTTCCTTCTGGATGAGTTCCGCAATCTGGCGCGTCATGCGTTCCTGGATTTGCGGGAAGCGGGCGTAGAATTCCACCACGCGCGGAATCTTGGAAAGGCCCACCACGCAGTCGCCGGGGATGTAGGCCACGTGGGCCTTGCCCGTGAACGGCAGAAAATGGTGTTCGCACATGCTCGCGAACTCGATGTCCGGCACGATAATCATCTCGTCGTACTTCTCGTGGAAACGCGTCTTGAGAATGTCTTCGGCACGCATCTCGCCCGAAAGGCCGGTCATGAGTTCGGCATACATCTTCGCGACACGCTTCGGAGTATCCAGCAAGCCTTCGCGGTTCGGGTTCTCGCCCATGCCTTCCAGAATCATCCGGAAGCCGTCTTCCATTTTCTTGAAATCCATCATGGGCACAAAGATAGAAATAAATGTATAATGAAATCATGCCTACACCGCAAAACATTCCCGACCCGAATACAATCCATCCGATTGCGGGCTACGACAAGGAAATCTACGTGAAGCCGACGCTCAAGAACCCGAATATCATCGTGGGCGACTTCACCTACATTGCCGACAGCGAATTCGAAAGCCACGTGACTCACTTATACCCGTGGAACAACGACAAGCTGGTTAAAGGTGGTCAAAATTTTTGACCACATCCCTTTTCCCTGTCATTGCGAGGCCCTGTAAAGGGCCGCGGCAATCTCTAACCCACATTTTATATATATTTCCCCATGACATAGCCCCGTACCGAATGGTTCGGAGCGACCGGAATTTTTGAGATTCGTCTCTTATTCTCGCTGTCGAAATTAGCACTTTCAGAACTATACGAGGATAAGACGAACGCTCACGTCCCTATCGGGGCGTGGGTCGTTTGTGCTTATTGTATAGTAGGGCGTGCTAACCCTCGACAGCGGTAAGCCTGCGACTCCACGCCTTTTTTATTTGTGGAAATCTCGGTGAAACAAGGAACGGCTCTCGCAACGCTGGAGCCGCCATGGCCGATTTGGACAAGAGCAAGATTCAAGCCGTCGCACAGTACATCGACGAGGTTTCCAAGCAATTTTCTACGGGCAAGGCGACAGAGCACAGTTACCGCCCGGCACTCGCGAAACTTCTTGGCGACTTGCTCCCCAAATTCACCATCACTAACGAACCGAGCAGAATCCAGTGCGGAGCGCCGGACTACATTATCGCGAAAGGGAAAGGTGCGACATCGATTCCTGTTGCGTTCGTGGAGGCAAAGGACATTGGCGATAGCGACCTGGATGGAAATCGTCAGCACAAGGAACAGTTCAACCGCTACAAGAACTCACTAGACCATATCCTTTTCACGGATTACCTTGATTTCCATTCTTATGAAAACGGGATGCCGACTCAAAACATCCGCATCGCAGAAATCAAAGGAAACAAGATTGCGCTAATAGACGCCAATGTTCCGATGTTTTTGGAGATGGTGGCGCACATTGCGGAATCAACGCCGCAGAAGATTACAAGCTCTACGAAGCTGGCGCAGATGATGGCGGCCAAGGCGCGCCTCCTTGCCGAAGTAATCGAAAGGACTCTTGAAACCGATAGCGAAAAGACGGGCGAACTGGCGGGACAATGGAAATCTTTCCAGAAGGTGTTGATCCACGATTTGACGGAACGGCAATTTGCCGATATTTACGCACAGACAATCTGCTATGGAATGTTTGCCGCAAGGCTCCATGACGACACTCCCGATACGTTCAGTCGAGAAGAAGCGGCCACGCTCATTCCCAAGACAAATCCGTTCTTGCGCAAGGTTTTCCAGAATGTCGCCGCATTCGATGTAGATACAAGCATCGCATGGATTGTTGATGACCTAGCAGAAACTTTCCGGGTGACGGACATGCCGAAGGTCATGAAGAATTTTGGAAAGGCTACGGGTCAAGCCGACCCCATGATTCACTTCTACGAAGATTTTCTGCGCTATTACGACCCCAAGCAGAAAAAAGCCTGTGGCGTTTATTACACGCCCGAACCCGTTGTCCATTTTATCGTCAATGCCGTTGATGAAATCCTGAAATCTCGCTTCAATTTGAGTGATGGCCTTGCCGACACAAGTAAGGTGACGATTCGACAAACTTCGAACTTATATACCGACAATCGCACCAAAGACCACAAGAGATACGAATCGCGAGAATACCATAAAGTTCAAATTCTCGACCCTGCAACTGGAACGGGAACATTCCTTGCCGAAGTGGTCCGCAAGATATATTCCG
>CAMZDZ010000032.1 GCA_947305535.1 uncultured Fibrobacter sp. | reverse complement strand
AGCTCCGCGGTTCCTCAACCTCTTCAGCTACACCTGCAGTTTCTCGGTGCATGCGCGCCTGGGCGGCGCCGCGGTCGCGACGAATGCCGACATCAGCGGGAAAATTCTCGACAAGGGACGCGAAAACTACGCACTGAACGGTCTCGACTTGCGCCCGGGGGAATTCTTCCGCGGCAATGCGATTGAGTATGTGCGCTGGGCGCAAAAGAAGGGACTCCGCTTCGACGGCATCGTCCTCGATCCGCCGAGTTTCGCCCGCTTCAAGGGCTTCAGTTTCAATGTGCGCGAACACCTGATGCCACTCGTGACGGAATGTGCGTCTATCCTCAATCCGCACGGGTTCTTCATGGTGAGTTCCAACTACAGCGAGTTTGCGCTGGACTCTTTTGCGCGCGACGTGCTTTCCGCCGTCAAGTCGGTTCATGAAAAAGCCCGCACTGCTTGGAAGCGCGGGCAGGATGTCGATTTCGCGGGCAGCGGCTCCACAAAGGATTCCTGCCTCGTCGCGACACTTGTTGAAGTTTAGAAGTTAATTCCTCGAGCCTGGAGCCTGGAACCTCGAGCCTGGAACCTCGAGCCTGGAGCCTGGAGCCTTATTACTCGTCGCCTTCTTCCATCGCGATCTTCAGTTCTTTCAGCTTGCGCCAGAGCGTCGCGCGGCTGATTCCCAGTCGCTTGCAGACTTCGGTGCGGTTGCCGTTGCAGATGCTGAGGGCGTGCAGGATGTGCCTGCGTTCCATTTCTTCGAGCGAAAGGATTTCGTCGGCGGGGGCTTCGCCTTTTTTCGGCGTCGCCGGGGATGAAGGGGGCTGGACGGAAAATTCTGTCGCGTCCTGGATGCCGTTGCCGGCGTCCTTGCCTTCGATGAATGTCGGGTACTGGGGGATGGCCGCTGTGCCTTGTTCCCAGGTGTCCTCGCCGCCTTCGCTGGCCGGCTGCTTCATGTGCGGGATGGCGATGGGCTTCTCGTTCGCTTCCTGCTGGACTTCCTCGGGCAGGTCCTCGATGCGGATGACTCCGTTTTCAGAAAGCACGATGGCGTGCTCGATGATGTTCTCGAGCTCGCGGATGTTGCCCGGGTAGCGGTAGCGGCTGAGCGCGTACTGCGCCGCCGGTTCCAGGTCGATGATTTCCTTGCCGTGGGCTTCCTTGTATTTTAGTATAAAGTAGCGGACGAGGGCGGGGATGACTGCCTTGCGGTTGCGGAGCGGGGGCAACTGCAGGTGGAACGTGTTCAGCCTGTAGTAGAGGTCTTCGCGGAAGCGCCCTTCGAGCATCGCGTCCTTGAGGTCGCGGTTCGTCGCCGCGATGATGCGCACGTCCACGTAACGGCTCGTGGTCTCGCCGACGCGGCGGATTTCGTGGTTCTGCAAGAAGCGCAGCAGCTTGACCTGGGTGGCCGGCGAAAGTTCACCGACTTCGTCGAGGAACAGGGTGCCGCCGTTCGCGGATTCGAACAGGCCCTTCTTGTCGGCGGTGGAGCCGGTGTACGACCCTTTCTTGCTGCCGAAGAGTTCGCTTTCGACCAGGTTCTCCGGGATGGCTCCGCAGTTGACGGCGACGAAGGGGGCTTCGCTCCTCTTGCTGTAGCGGTGCACTATCTTGGCGAGGAATTCCTTGCCTGAACCGGATTCGCCGGTGATGAGCACGGTGCTTGTCGTGGGGGCGATTTTGTAGACCGTCTTGAGGATCTTCCGCATCTCCGGCGTGTTGCCGAGCAGGCTGTCGAGAACCTGCGATTCCATCAGCTGGGCAGTGGTCTTGTTCTGCTGTTGCGCGAGCGCCTTCTTGGCCACGTCCTCGAGCTGCGAAATGGAAAGGGGCTTCATCAGGAAGCTGTTGGCTCCCCTGGAAATGGCGCTGGTCGCGCCGGGCCAGTTCTTGTCGTCGCAGAGCACGTAGATTTCGATGCCGGGATGCCGTTCCTTCAGGTAGCTCACCATGTCCATGTTCTCGAGCATAAGGAAGGGAACCTCGATGAACGCGAGGTCCACCGGTTGGTTCTTGGTCAAAGGCATGAAAGCGTCCCTGTCGCTACACACGACAAAATCCGTGTCCGGAATGGACCACGAACGCTGGATGTCGCTGATAAAGTTTTTATCTAAATCGGCGATCAGAATTTTCATAGGCTTAGTGGCTTTGGATGATTTCCTCGACCTTCGCGCGGAGTGCCTGCAGGTCAACGGGCTTGTTGAACGTTGCGGCGACGTTGAAGTGCTTTGCCGTGATGAGGTAGTCGTCGGCAGCGGTACGTCCGCCACCGCTCACAGCGATGATCCTGTCTGCCATTCCCATGCGACGGAGGTTGAGAATTACTTCGTAGCCGTCGACGTTGGGCATGATAATGTCCGTAATGATTACGTCGTAGACGTTGCTCTGGTAAAGAGCCATCGCTTCTTTTCCGTTCGATGCGGTGTCGACATCGTAACCCTTGATGGCCAGCGCGGACTTCAGCATCAGGTTGAACTGCTCGTCATCATCGATAATCAGAATTTTGGACATGAGCCCTCCATTATTCGTTCTTTTTTGGCCAATATAGATTAAATGTGGTACCCTTGCCTAGGGTAGTTTGTACGTTGAAGGCTGCTTTTGCTTCTTTTAGGAGCCTGACAGCCGAGGAAAGGCCCAAACCGAGGCCTTCGCCCGGTGCCTTTGTCGTGAAAAACGGCGAGAATATGCGTTCCAGGGTTCCCGCGTCCATTCCGGTTCCCGTGTCGGATATGCTGATCTTGGCGTAGGAGCCGGCCGGGATGGGGGCCGCGTAGGGGACGTCCAGTGTCTCTTCCAGCGTCTCTGCGTGCATTTTGATGGTGAGCTGCCCGCCCGTGACCTTCATCGCGTCGATGCCGTTTTTCATGATGTTCGTAATGACTCTCTCGAACGACGCGACGACGCCCGTAATCTTGATGCTCTCGTCCAGCTCGGTGGAGACGATGCGCACGCCTTTCGGCAGGCTCTGCGTGAAGCGGACGACGACATCCTTGATGATGATGTGCGGGGAAAATTCAATGGGCGGAATGGCCGTGGAAGTGTTGCCGCGGATTGTGCTCAGCAATTCTTCGAGCGACTGCTTGCCGCGTTCTGCGGCCTTGCGCGCTTCGCAGATGAACATGTATGCCGGGTGGCTCTCGTCGATGGATTCCTTTGCCAGGTCGCAGAAGCCGATTTGGGATCCGAGGATGTTGTTGTAGTCGTGGGCGAACGCGCCGCACAACGTGCCCAGTTCCTCGAGGCGGGAATGGATGTACTTCTGCTCGCGCAACATGTCGCGTTCCTTTTCCAGCTTGCGCTGCTCGGTCATGTCGATTTTCAAGCCGATGACCTTGTAGGGGCTGGTCTCGGTGACGATAGGGATGAACAGGTTGTCGAAGATGAATACGTCCTTGCCTTCGCGGAAAAGGACGTTCGCCTCGTCCTGGGTCACGATCCTGCCGCTTACGGTTTCGTAAGAAATGAACGACTTCGAGATGCCCTTGTTGCGCGCTTCCTCTTCGTACTCGGTGATTTGCGAGGATTCGTCGAACGAGGAAGATTTGTTCCCCCTGTTGGCGATGTCCTTCTGGTTCTGCATCACGTAGATGCCCTGTTCGTTCTTGGACCAGAACTGGAACGGCAGCGCGTTGATCAAGGTGAACAGGAAGTTCCTGTTCTCGTCGGAGCGCTTCTCGGAAATGTTGAGTCGGTCCTGGTAGCGGATAAGGTCCTGCTTGTATTCCACGTACTGCTCGTTCAGGTCCTTGATGCGCTGCTGGTAGTAGAGCGTGTTGGTGAGGTCGCTGAACTGGATCAGGAACTCGCTTGAGAGCATGTTGAGGTGGCTCTGGTATATCTTGATGTCGAACTTGTGGATCTCGTTCTTGATGGAAATCTTCTGGCTCTTGTAATGGGACTCGCGGAAGAATTCGATGTTCTTCGAAAAGATTTCCTGGATGTACTTTGTTTGCAGTTCGTCCAGCGTCGTCTGGAACATCTGGAGCGCGGTCGGGTTCGCGGACTTGATTCGTCCGTCGGAATGGTAGGTGATGACGCCGTCATTGATCTGGTTGATGATGCGGCTCAGCAACCAGTAGGAACTCTTGTTCTTGTACGCCGTGGAAGTGAAGTATTGTATGGAGAGGATGGCAAGGAGGATGCTGCAGCATTGGTTCCAGAAAAGGAAATGCATCCTGCTCGGGTTGAACGATGTTGTCTGGATGATGGGCAAGATGAAGTCGAACGAATAGGCGATGAGGAATATCGTGATGAAACTTGCCAGGATCTTCGTGTTGACCTTCACCATGTTGGTGCTGCTCGACTGCATGCACCTCTTGAACAGCTGGTACATCGTCGCGATGATGAGGGGGACGACGAATATGATGAAGAACGACGAGAATATGATGGCGATGGGGTAGTTCTTCAGGGGGTAGAGCCCCATGATGCGAATGTCCGTGAGCATGCGGATATCGAAGACGGCGAAGATGGAAACGAGCAGGACCGCGCAGATGGCGATGGTGTTCCATATCTTGGACGGGTTCGAATCCACGTGGTCGGAATCCATTTTCCCGATCTTGTATATCGTCGTCCCGATTTGGACCCAGGCTAGTGCCTGGATGGTGAACAGGACAATCTTGACGGTCGAAGTCTGCGGCTGGTAGAGGAAAAGGGAGCCCAGCAGCGAGCAGAGATTCCACACGATATTGATGTGGATGAACTTCAGTATGGGTTCGGGAATCTTCTTCGCGTTGGTTTCTTTCCAAAGCAGTTTTTTGAAGCCAAGCGAGAGAAGTAGCGCTAAGGCGGATAGCGCTATGACATAGGGGGAATGTGAGTACAGGGACTCGTGCATACTCATAAAGAAAACTAAAAAAAAAGCCCGCATAGTGCGGGCTTGTAAAGGAAAAATACGGAACTTCCGTTATTTTACGCGCTTAATGCCGAATTTCTTGGTCTTGTCATAGGAACTCCTGAACTTGAAGCGCTTTTGGGTCTCTTCGTCCATGTTCGTGTTCGGCGTAAAGCGGCTCTCGACTTCGACCTTGTAGATGTACGCTCCCGTGCCCGCGACGCGGCCCTTCATGGAGCGCAAGCCCTTGCCGTCGATGTTCGCCCATTCCACGAAGACCGTGATCTTGTTGTCGGAGGAAAGGTAGGTGTCCGGCGTGAAGTCAAGGCGGCCTTCGAGGATGTTCACGAAGGATCCGAGGTTGGTGTAGATGGGAATCCTGTACTTGAGGCTCATCGCCGCCCATGCGGGAGGCTCGTCGAAGGCGGATCCGCGCGGTATGGTCATGTCGATTGTCCAGATGGCGCCCTGCAGCGGGGTTGCCGCCGTGTCGATGGAGGCGACCACCTTGCCGTCCTGGAGCACGTCGAGCATGTGCGTGACCGGGTTCGCCACGTAGACGCGGAAATCGGAGTTCCCGGGGACCGCCGGCGAAATCTTCTTCGCGTCTATGACGACAACCGGGGATTGCAGACCGATATTGTACTTGACCTTGGGCTTGCCGTCACCGGTGACTGTCACCCACGGGTTCCCGGACACGGGCCTGTTGCCGCTCTTGTCCATGAATGCGCCCAGCTCAAGCGGGGCGAAGCGTATCCTGTCACCTTCTATGACCGCCTTTTCGGATTCGTTAGAGAAGAATACGTCGAGTGCGGAATTCTGCTTGGCAAGATTCCAGCGGGACAGGTCGTAAGAGAAGATGCTCGCTTCCCCGCGTTCGCGCAGGTACAGCTTGTTCGTGGAATCCACGACGACAAGGGGTTCGCTCGCGTAGATGTTGAGCTTCTCGAAGTCGGAAGTGGACTTGATGATGGCCGAGGTGAACACGGGGCCGACCTTGTCTTCGGCGATGGTGCTGTTCTTTTCGTACGACGCACCTGCGCCAAGATGCTGGACGACCTGGCCTGCGCCGACAATCTCCATGCCGTTGATGCTGCCGGAGTAGTTGCCGTTGGTGTTGCCCAGGTGGAACGGGGACTTAAGGTTCAATATCGCCGTCTTGCGGTCGTCGCTGAACACGTAGTTGCTCGTCCAGAGCGTCTCGGGAGCGGCGCTGCCGAACTCGATGGAGATGCTGTCGGGTTTGTGGCGGTCGTCCACGGGGGACGCAAAGACCGCTTCCACGTATTCGGCGAGGCCGTCTTCGTCCTTGTCCGCGATGTAGGCGTAGGTCATCGGGACGGGGAGAATCTTGAGCGTGATTGTGCGGATGGGCTGGGGGCAGGTGCCCACGCCGTTGCCCGTCCTGTCCATGATGGCGCTGTTGAGCAGGAGCTGCCCGCCCATGCCTTCCTTGACGATGGAGGAGCCGTCCGATGCGTAGCTTACCGTGAATTCCCAGACGTTGAGCGAGTCGTTGTAGATCTGCACGTTGGTGACGTTGATCGGGGTGGCTACGGGAGTGTTGCCGTTGTACAGCTGCAGCGGCCATTCCAGTCCGGGGACGGTGATGGGTTCGCTGAACTGCAGGTAGACATGGTCGGCCTTGGACGTGTCAAGGCGCTCCAGCACGGATACCGACAGGAGCATGGGAGCGATGCCGTCACCGTAGAAGTCGTTGGATTCCTTGGGGTTCCCGTCGACCTGGCTTACGAGGGTGATGCTGCCGCTCGGCATCGTGTTGATGTTTGTGTCCTTGACGTCGATCTGGACGACGAGACTTGTCCCGTCGAGGCTTATGACCTGGTTGGAGGTCAGCGTGTCGTTGCCGTAGGTGAAGCGGATACTGGAGAACACGGTGTTTTCCATGTAGGCGTTCGACAGCGTGATGGCCATGGCGTCAGGGATGTTGTCGCAGTTCTGGTCGATCATCTTCGCCGCGCTGATGATGGGCCATGGCGGCAGGTCTTCGACGATCACGATGGCCTTGGCAGTCTCGTAGGCGACAATCTTGGTCGAATTGGCCATGGCGTAAATGGCGGACGTTACGGCCGAATCGGATTTCACGTAGAATACGGCCTCGCCGTTCACGATGTTGATGGTCGATGTCGGCAGGGTGGCTGTCGGGCTCGTGTAGAACTGGACAAGCGGGTTGTCGGACGTCACCATGACGGCCAGGTTCTCGGAGGTCATCTTGTCGTGGACGCTGTCCTTGAGAATCAGGTGGACTTCGGCGAAGCGGGTCGTGTAGACGTTGATGGTGTCGACCGTGAATTCCAGGTAGCGCTGCTCGGGCGGCTGCGTGATGGTGTCGATTTCGACATTGCTTCTCACGACGTCGCAGGCGCAGTCGTACTTGTTCTCGGACTTCAGGTTGGCAAAGTGGTTATGCCAGGCGACCCATTCGATGTAGTTGTTGCCGTAGGCGAGGGTCGTGTCGATCTGGAACGTGACGGCGTCGGTCTTTCCCGGCACGAGCGGCACGATGCTGATGGATTCCGCGTTCTTCTCGACATCGTCAAGGAGGCCGGTGGGCGAGACCCTGGCCGTGGCGGAGTAAGTAGTGAACGGGTCTTCCTTCTCGATGGAGTAGAGGGGCGAGATGAAAGGCTGGTCAAAGGCGAGCTTGACGTTCCTGCGGATTTGCGGACCGTTTTCGGGCGAGTAGTCGGGAGCGTAGCCGTAGATGTATTTGCCATGGTAGTAGGCGGTGACGTACGGCGTGTGCGTGAATGCGAGTTCCTTTTTCCCGTTGACCGTTTCGATATACATCGTGGAATTGGACTCTTCCTTGTACTGCGGCCCGCGGGTCAGGTCGATACCCTTGAACTGCACGGGGTCTTCCGTGTCGGTATGGGGCCTGAACGACCAGCTGTTCTCAAGACTGCCGTAAGAGGGGTTGACCTTGAACTCGAAGAAGTAGCTGCCCGATACGGCGAGTTTTCCTTCGATGTGGACTTGCGTGTAGTAGCCGCTTTCCGTAGTGCCCTTCGTGGTGACCGCCGTGTAGGCGACGGGTGTCTCGAACGTCATGTTGGGCCAGCCGACGGATTGTCCTGTACCGTCCCAGATGGAGCGGTTGTCGCTGGCTCCGGTGACGGCGACCGGGAAGTAGAACCTCAAATCGAGGTCCTGGTAATCCATCGTGTCCCTGTTCGTCACTATGACGAGGAACGTGTTGCACTGCTTCCAGTCGGAGCTGCTCGTGCACCCGTTCTTGTTCAGCGGCTTTACGTAAATGTCCATTTCGACCATCGAGGCGTACTCTTCGGTGGTGAACGAGTATTCGGTGGACTTTGTGGCTCCCGAGGAAACGGTGAAATAGTAAGTGGTGCCGGGATTGAGTCCGGTGAGTTCCGCTTCGTGGAAGAGCACGGCGCCGCCGGAGGCTGTCTGGCTCTGGTTCGGGGAGCCGGATGTCGTCCCGTAGTTCACGATGCCGTTGGAGCGGCTGCTGCTCCACCAGTAAATCTTGGCGCTGCGGTTGTCCACCTGGCAGATGGTCACGCCGCTGATGGTGATCGGTTCGAGGGTCATGGTGAAGCTGTACCATTGACCGTGGTTGTCATCCTTGGCCGGGTTTCGTTTGGTGTCGATTCCTTCCAGGTAGAAATAGTACGTGGCGCCCGGCGTGAGACCCTTCAGTGTCAGGCTGCCGTCCTTTGTCGGTTCGTCCTGCTGCTCGCCCATGAGCTCGGTGGCGTTGGGCTGCAACGCGTAGAAGACTGTCGTCAGGGCGACTTCGTTGGTGTTCCAGCTGATGACGGCTTCCGTTTCGGAAATCGGGGTACCCATGATGTTGCTGTACAGCGGGCCTTCGTTGTCGGGCGGGAGCTTTGCCGCGAGGCTTTGCGCGGGGAACAGGAACTGGGCCGAGAAGTCGACGCAGGTTTCGGTGGAGGTGTACTTGGACCAGTCCTCGATCAAGGTGAGGTTGGGGGCGCGTCCGCCCATGAGCGCGCCCTTGGGGCACTTGTACTCGTAGGGCATGCCGCCGGCGTTGTAGCCGTCCGGGTTCGCGGCACGGTTGTGCGGGTGCTGGGGGTTCTTGTCGCCGGCACCGAGCAGGAACGAGATGTCCCACGGGTTTGCGCCGAGCGCGTAGTACATGTTGTCGAGAGCCACGCGGAGGTAGCGTTCGTCGCCGGTCAGTTCGTACATCAGGAACACCGCATTCGCCGTGCCGAGGTTGTAGCGGATGACACCCCAGTCAAAGGAGGTCCAGACGAGGTTGTAGGGAGGAATCACGTGCAGCTTTGTCGCGCCTTCGTGCGGCTCGCCCTCGATGCCGGGGTTTGTCAGCACCAGGGAGTCACCGTCGTTGGTACTGTCGTTGATGAGCTTGCGGAAAGACGCCATGACGCGCATGGAGAGGGAGTCCCTTTCGATATCGGACATTCCGAGCGAGCGGGCGACTTCCTCGTTGCCGAGAATCAGCTTCTGCAGGGCGAACAGCACGTAGGCGTGGACGTTCTCGTAGTCGGTGGCCCATCCGCCGGGGCTGAACCCGCTGACGTGTCCGAGGTAACCGGCCTTGAAGTATTCCATGTTATAGCGGGAGTTGTCCGCGTTGTTGTTGATTTTCGTGTTCTTGTAAAGGTCGTTGCCGTAGGTGGGGTCGCCGGTCGCGTACCAGAGCGCGAGTGCGGCGGCTGCGGCGTCGTCGAAGCAGACGCCCGCTCCGGGATAGAATCCCTTGAGCCCGTCGGTGCTTTGTCCGCCACCGACGGAGCAGCCGGTGCCGTTCAGGAAGGTGGGGGCGACGATTTTTGCGTAGATTTCCTTGGCTGCATCCAGGAGTTCCGCGGAATAGTCCGGCTTGAGTATCTCGAAGCCCTTGGCGACGTTGGCCATGGCGGCGGCGAAGATGCCTGCCGTGTTGGTGCCGATTCCCCTTGCGACTTCACGGTCGGGGCCGCCCTTGGCGGCGCCCTGCTTGTCCTGGCGTTCCGGCAGATCCCAATACTGGTGGTCGGCGTCCGCGACACCCACGGAGTGGTACATGTCGCCCTGGTCGATCAGCCCGTCTTCCTTCGACGCCTTGTAGAGCTTGTGCAGGTAGTCCGTACCGACTTTCGCTTCGTAGAGAATGTCGGGGATGCCGTCGGTAAATACCGTGTCGGCGTAGGATTCGCCGTAGCGGTCCTCGGCCTTGTCCTCGTAGACGAGGTAGACCATAGAGAGCACGTAGGCCGTGTATCCCAGCGTTTCGGATACCTTGAAGTGGTCACCGCAGTCATGCCATCCGCCGGATAGGTCGTGCCCGATGGCGGAACCGTCCATGAGGTGGCACGGACCGTGGAAATGCGATTTCGTGTTGCCGCAGCGCTGGACTCCGAAGAACTGGAGCGCGTTTTCGAGGATGGCGTTGTAGATGGACGGATGGATATGGAACGTGGCCGAGGTGTCCGTGCCGATGACGATGAAGTATTCGCCCTGCTTGGAAAGCTGGGTGAAGTCCGCGCGCGTGAGGAGCTCGGTCTTGTTGCTTATGGAATCCTGCGAGCCGAATTCGTAGACGCTCGCGATGGAGTTGAACGCACCGTTGATCCAGATGTTCGGCTTGATGGCCTGGCCGATATTCGAAGTGAGTCCGCTGAATTCCTCTTTTCCGCTGTTCGCGTCGATGACGGAAAACTTGGTGCCGACGGGAATGTCGGCCACGTAGGCGTACTTGTAGTCTTGGGGACGGAACCCTGCTTGGTTCAGACGTATCGGGCGCCTGTTGTAGACATTCAGCGAATCAAGGTAACGGCGTTCGCAGGTCGTGCAGGTGCGGTCGATATCAGGGAGGGCTGTAACGGCTCCGAAAATCTCGGAACAGAACGCGCCAAGGAAAATAGCTAAAAATAAAAGTTTTTTCATAGCAAGTATTAGGGGTGTACTAATACCTAAATATACTTTAAAAAAGCGAAAAACAGAAGTCCGTGCGCTTTTGTCGTTTTTCTTATCACGCAAAAACGCCTATAAAATAGGGCAAAAAAAGGCTGCGTTCCTTTAGGATACGCAGCCTTATTATTTTCTTATGTCGTAACGATTATTTTTTCAGCTCGCGGCGGAAACCGAACGACATCGTGCCGGTGACGTTCTTCTTCTTTGCCGACGTCTTGTCGCCGTCATCGGGCTGCTTGGCCACGTAGTCGCCCTTCGTCGTGATGTCGTAGCGGGCGATGTAGGCACCAGTACCGATCTTCTTGCCCTTTTCGCTGACGGGAGCACCGTCGACGGAGCACCATTCCAGGTACAGCGTCAAGGTGCTGTTCGCACTGATGTAGTCCTTCAGCTCGTTTAGGCTGAAGTTGTACGTAACCTTGTTGATGAATGCTCCGAGGTTCGTGAACAGGTCCACTTCCAGCTTGAGCTTGTAATCGCGTTTGGCTTCGCCTGAGATTGTGTTCTCGAGGACCTGCGGCAGGGTGAGGTCGATCTGGAACACGGCACCTCCGTGGACATAGTTGCTGGCCGGGGCCGTCTTGACCGGGTTCAGCTTCCCGCGGCCTTCGGCAATGACGAGCTCGTTTTCGCTCTTGTCCTTGACAGAAAGCCTGAACGACTGGTCCTTTGTGAGGACAGCGCCGTTATAGGTCCCTTCCTTGTTTCCAGTAATGAGATGCTCAGGCATCGATACCTTGATCTTCACGTTGCTCACGACACCGATGACGGGGACCCAGGGGTTGTCGATTCCCGGGAACGATCCGGCGACATCCTTGTAGAAGGTCGCACTGTTGTCGGTGACAAGCCTGATGTAGTCGCCGATATGCACCGTGGTGGTCTGGTTGTCGTCGTCGTTGTAGTAGTAAGCGTATGTTGTCGAATTCGGCGTATGGTCGATTCGGTCAAGGTCCGTTCTCTGGATGAACACGCCTGCACTGCCGTCACGCTGCCTTTCGATGTAGAAGGGCTGTGCCGCTATGGTATCCAGCGGTTCGGACATGGTGACTGTGAGGATGTCCGTCTGGCCGGCATCGCGCATGTCGATACCTCTCCAGGCCGCCTTCAGGATGATGGGCGGGCACTTGTCGGAGAGAGGAGCCGTGTTTTCGTCGAAGAAGCCTCCCAGCGGGCCCTGCCTCGGCAGGATAAGGCCGCTTCCGTTGCGGCTGCCGTAGGTGGCGTTCTTGAACACGCCATTCGGGACAGGGATGCGGATGATGGAATACTGGTTCTGCACCTGCTCGGTGACTTCGGTTGTTGCCGGGATGAACGTGGAGTCGATGGTGACCGTGCATGTGGACATGTCCATCACCGTCTTCTGGCCGATGGACTGGATCACCTGGCGCTTTACGAGTTCGCCCGTCGTGGAGTCAAGCTCCTCGACCGTGGTGTAAATCGTGTCCGGGACATTGACCGTCTCGCAGAAGGACCTTTCCTTGGTGGACCAGGTTCCCTTCGAGGAGTCGGGGTCGACCACGTAGGAAGTCTTTTCGACCAAGTCGCCCAGGAGCGTGTCGAGGTTCCAGCCGCCCTGCGGCATGGCGAACGCCTTGTAGATGTCCGGGTTGCCCCAGTAGACGTCGATGGTGTCGAACATGTCCTTGGTGCGCAGGACCTTCGTGAACTCGATGTAGATCATGTCGGGCTGGCCGTCGCCGGTCGAGTCGATGATGGCGGCATAGCGTGCCGGCACCGGACGCACGGATTCCGTGATGGTGACGGGGCCGTTGCAGGTGGACAGCTTGTTGCCGACTAGGTCGGCGACTTCGAAGCCGGAGGCGATTTCTGCCTTGTAGCCCTGCTTGACCAGGTTGCCGGCGTTGTTGCCTTCGATGACGTATTGCCAGCTCTTGCCGTTGTCTGTCGTGGTGGCGCCGCGGACGACGATGGCTTCTTGCGGGATTTCCGCTGCCCCGTCGGTGATGCGGAACGGCCAGATGGTCTTGGACGGCAGGTTGACCGGTTCGGAGAACATGACTTTGAGCGTGTCCTGCGGATTCGCATGGCCTTCGTTTTCGAGGATGGTCACGCCGACAAGCGTCGGGGCCACGGCATCGGTAATCATGATTTCGGCGGTCTTGACCGAGCCGACTTCAGTCATGTAGATGGTGATCTTTCCGCTGGGGTCGGCGATGGCGGGGACGGAACCTCCCAAGGGGATGTTGACCTCGTCGCCCACAACAGGCGATGCGGGCTTCACGACCTGCGTGTAGCCGTTTTCGCCGTCAAGGGAGACCATGATGCTGTCCAGCTTGACCTTGTCGTTGTCGAACTTGCTTCCGGTAAACACGAGGTTGGCTAGGTCTGCGGCGGAATTGCAGTCCGTGTCGATCAGGTTCGCAAACTGCGGGATCGGGGTGGTCGGCTTTGCATAGAAGTACTGCGAAGTGGAGTCTTCGTCGTCGGAGGCGTCGATGTAGATCGCGGTGACGGTGTCGCCGCCCAGCAACGCGACGCTCGGGAGGCTCGCTTCTTCCTGCTTTACGGCGGAGAGCCATTCGCTCTCGAAGTAGCCGAGCGCCTCGTTCGTCCGCTTCAGCGTGACGCTCGAGGATTCACCGGTACGCGAATTCAACAGCGATACGCTCACGGTGGAGTTCTTCGCGTTGTCCTTGTCGCTCACGATAATCTTGAACTTCAACGGGTTGTCGGTCACCGGGCTGGTGACGGAGCTTCCGTCTTCGCGGACGAGCTGGAGCTTGCCTGCGGTGCGGTCGCCCTTGCTGAACTGGACGTAGTAGGTGCGGTTGTTGAACGCACAGCCGCCGTTCTCCTGGCATTCCTGGCATTCCGGGTTCGGGCCGGCGAACACGGTGATGTCTACCTTGTTCGTGCCGATGGTCAGCTTCACCGGGATGTCGAGGTCGTACTTGCCCGTTTCGTAGTTATATATGGCCGCATTCTTCAACTGCTCCGGAGTGAGTGCCACGCCGTTGACCCAGATGTCGGTCACGTAGCCGCTTTCGGTGATGAGCGCCGTACCGCGGACGTGCATCGTGCTGGTGGAGGAGTCGATCTTGATGTAGGATCCGTTGGATACGTTGAACGGCGGGTTGTAGGCGACCGTCATCTTGTAGTCGGCCTTCTTCGTCACCATTTCCTGGTAAGACGGGCTGAAGCCGGAGATGAATTCATCCTTGCGGTAGACGACGATGTAGGGGTTGACCGGCGCCTGCTCGATGTCGCCCTGGTCCTTGGGCCAGGCCGGAATGCCGTCGTAGTCGGCTCCGTCCTCGTCGCGCGTGTGCGGCGACCAGGACCAGTCCCCGGAAGTGGAGGAAAGGCGCTTCTTGCTCGGCGTGCGCAGGGTTTCGCAGATGCCGTTCTGGTAGATGCCCGAGGAGAAGCCCAAGTCGATACGCATGCGCGAAGACGACTTGATGGTGGTGCCGCCCAGCGGGACAGGGATGTACCACTGGTAGGTGCCCGTCGCAGCGTCGTAGGTGTCCTCGAGCTTGACCGGGACGGCGTGCCTCAGGTAGTAGCGCAGGGAGTCGTCGACGCTTTCGCCGTTCTTGTTGACGCAGGGCCTGTTGAAGCCCGCCTCGTCGTAAGCCTGGCAGATGTCTTCGTCAACGAGCAGCGGGCAGGTGCCCGGCTGGTTGTTCACGCCCGGCGTGGCCTCGATTTCTTCGGGCCTTGCGGTGACGTAGAAACGCAGCGTCAGGTCGCTGAAGGGCTGGTCCTCGTTGTTGATAAGGTTCAGGTTCATGAAGTCCAGCCCGGTGAATTCGTACTGGTAGACGCTCACGTCGAAGTTGTAGCGGCGTACCGGAGTCGTGAACTTCAGCGGCTGGTTCTTGTCGTTGTTGCACCTGCGGACGCCGTTGCTTTCGACGCAGTAGTAGTATGTCGTCTTTTCTTCGAGTCCGCCAATCTTAACATAGTGGAAGTTCGTGGGGATGCCCGATACGTCGGCGTTGCCTTCGCCGGTGTTCCAGCGCATCTTGTCGTAGGTGGTCTGGACGGTATCCCAGTACATCTTGGATTCGTACTGGCCGTTCGGGGTGTACCACATGATCTCGGCAGAGTCGGCGGAGAGGTTGCAGACCTTCACGTTCTGGATGTCGGCAGGGCCCGGCTGGCTAGTCAGGGTGGTGAAAGAGAACGGGGTGCTGGTGCTGTCGACGAGCCACTTGGTCGTGTAGGCCTCGCTGCGGGCGTTGATGGCAATGACCTTGAAGTAGTAGGTCGTGCCGTTCTGGAGCCCGGTCATGTGGATGTCGTGCGCGACGCCGGGGACGGTGTCCTTGACGGCGGTGCTGAAGGGGCCGGTCTCGTTGGTGCTGTACAAAATCATTGCCGGGCCGCGGACGTCCTGCGAAATCTTCACGATGGCGGAATCGTAACCGACGTAGCGGATTTCCACGTTGACCTTGGAGGGGGCGCGGTTGCGGTCCTCTTCCTTGATGGCGGTGGTGGCGGCAGCGAGGAACATTGCCGTACCGTCGATACAGGTTTCGGACTTATAGTAGTCTTCCCAGCTGAGCGGCCTGTCCGGAATCCATTCGTTGGTGAGGCTGTCGGGCCTGACGCCGCCGAAGATGGCGCCGGTGGGCGGGTTGTACTTGTAGCCCGCGCCGGGCATGTTCTTGCCTTCGGGGTTGGCTGCGCGGTGGTGCGGGTGGTTGTCGCTCTTGTCACCCACGCCAATCAAGAAGGATATGTCCCACGGGTTCACGCCGAACAGGTAGTTGAGCTGGTTGATGCCCAGCTGCTTCATCTTGGCGGAGTTCCAGTTCTGCACGCCTTTCTGCGGCAGGCGGATGCCTTCCAGGTCCTTGGTCACGTCGGCATAGGCGAATACGTCAAAAATGTTGCCTGCCTGGTAGCGGTTGTAGATCCAGGTGGATTGCGTGGGCATCTGGTACCACAGGTCGGTGGTAGTAACTGTTGCGGTCCCGTTGCTCCAGTGCGGGATTGTGACGGAGTTGGAGCCTTTATCCGAGCGGGATGATACGTTGGAGGCCATCGTGTAGGCAACGTTTTCGGCGTACCACAGGCGGTCTTCCTTGCTGATGCCAAAACTGGCTGCCGTTTCTTCGTCCTTGAGCAAAAGCTTGTAGAAGGCGTAAAGGGCGTAAGTCTGCACGCTGGCCCAGTCGGTGTTGTTTTCTTTGCGGTTGTCTCGACCGCTGGCGAACCATCCGCCGCGGAAGACGCCTTCGCTGACCTTGGCGGCTCCCAGTACAGGGTCTTCGACCGCGTCGTTTAAATACTTCATTCCGGAATCTGGGTAGGTGCCGAAGTGTAGCGCGATGGCGGCGACGCTGATATCGTCTAGGTAGCTGTTTCCGCCATTATAGGCCGGTGTGCCCCAATTGCCCGTGAACTTGTTGTTGCCGTATGTCTTGCGGCCAAGGGCCAGGTCCTTGGCGAATTCGTAGAGCTGCACGGCGACCATCTTGCAGGAGTCGGCGAACGCCTTGTCGTAGGTGGCGTATTCGCGGCCCAAGATGGCAAGGCCTGCGGCGATTTCGCTCGAGACGTTCGCATTGAGTTCGCCTAGACGCACGTCGCGTTCGTGCGGGCCGCCACGACGGGCGAGCGTAGCTGGGAGTGCATCCTGGTTTTCTGGACGGCCCCACCAGCTGTGGTCGGCGCCGAAGTTTCCGATAGAGACGGCCATGTTGTCAATGACGCCGTTCGCGGCGCGGTAAGCTCTCAGGAAGAAGTCCGCCCCGTGCTTCGCTTCGCGCAAGATGTCGGGGACGCCGTCTGTGTTGATTGTTTCGCCATGGTTGTAAGCGTAGTGGTCGTCGTCGCGGTCGGGGTTGCCGCCAGCGACCACGGCAAGCACCATGAATGCGTAAGCCTGCGTGTAGGATTCCTTCAGATGGTCGCCGCAGTCGTACCAGCCGCCCTGCAGGTCGCCTTCCTTGAAGGAGACCGCACCGGCCACGGCTCCACCGACGTCGTTCACCACCGGGCCTGCGCCATCCTTGGTGTGGCTCGGCTTGTGGAACCAGGATTCGGAATTTCCGCTGCGGTTGATGCCATAGAACTTGAGCAAGGCGTCGCGGACCATGGAGTAGACACGCGGGCTGATGATGAAGGTCGAAGAAAGCTGTTTTTTGACTTTGATGCGGTAGCGGGTTTCCAGGGAAAGGTTGCCGGCCAACTGGACGATGTTGCCTATACAGACTGTTCCGGAGGGGGCGTCGGCCGTGGTCTCGTAGCGGCCCTGGTTGTTTGTCGCGGCGTCGGTGCCGGCCTTGATTTCCCAGTGTGCTGATGTCTTGAGATTAGAAGATGTGAAGGTTCCGCCGGTGGCGACTTCGTTGCCGTTGATGTCGACGATGGAGTACGACTCGGAGCAGTTGCCCGAGGAGACGTAATAGAACTGCATTTCGGGATCGTCGGGGAGGTAACCGGCCTGGTTCACGCGAATACGGCCGATGCGGAGGTTCTGGGCATCACGGAAGGCCTGGTCCAGCGTGTCGGGGATGAAACCGTTTGCAACGAAGTCCTGCGGCATGGAACCGACAGGGGGGACTACGTTGTGCTTTTCTTTGTTTGGCACGTACTTGCTGAAACTTTCTACGGTTCCGCCTTCGTCAGTGGCGGCCGTGTCCCATTTCATCGGCCATATGGGCCTGATAAGGTCGTAGGGGGTGGGCTGCTCCTGTTCTGCTGCGATAAGATTTATCGCAAGTGCAAAAAAGAGAACAATAAAAAACGGCATAAAGCCTCCTTAACGTGTTATCCCAATGCCATATAATAAACTTATATAGAAAATAGCCATTTTAATCACGTTTTGTTGACACGTAATCTTTTTTTACGATGATTATGCGCTTCTTTTTTTATATTTCTTTATTATGCGTCGTTTGAATGATTTTTTTGTTCCTGTTTTGGCGGGTGCTTCTGCGCTTGCGCTCTGTTTTTCCAGTTGTAGCACGGAATCGTCTTCCGGGACTGATGACGATGATTCCGTCGTCAGCGTCGAGGATGGCCAGAATCTCCTCAATTCGTCGTCATCTGGCGCCGTCGATCAAGGTGGCAGTGACGTCGAAAATCCGAAATCGGGAACTTCCGAAGACAACAAGCCCGCCGACGGGAAGTCTTCCGCCTCTCCTTCCGGTGACGATAACAAGCCGACTCCGCAATCCGCCTCGAATGCGGACTGGATGCCGGTATCTTCCGCTGCGACAGAAACTGTCAGTTCCGAGGAAACCCTTGCCGATGCGAAAAAGGTCGTGAACGGCTCCTGTGCCCCGAAGAACGAAGAAATAGAGAAGGGCGGGATGGCGACGTGGGTCTTCTACCGCGATGCCGGCGATGTGTTTGACCAGATTATGTCCCCGTTTGTCTGGACGTTCGACGACGGAAAGGTCCTCAAGGGCAACGGGATGGACAAGGTGAACAAGACATACGAAGTGTCCGGTGTCTACAAGGCGACCTTGGATGTTGACGGTAACTCTGTCGAATGTGCCCCCCTCCGCGTGCAGGGCATTCCCATCACGGTCACGTCCTGCAAGGCGGCGAAGAATGCCGTCAATGCGGGCGAGACGATTACTTGGACCGTGGAAGCCGAATCCGAAGCCGAAATTACCGGATACTCTTGGAGGTCGGATGATGCCGAGGTC
The DNA here is from genome assembly GCA_947305535.1 of uncultured Fibrobacter sp. Taxonomy (GTDB): domain Bacteria; phylum Fibrobacterota; class Fibrobacteria; order Fibrobacterales; family Fibrobacteraceae; genus Fibrobacter. The sequence goes on along the minus strand of CAMZDZ010000032.1, from coordinate 1,111 downwards.
ACGGGAAGCGGAGCGTCCGCGACGATGATGGCTATCGGAGAAATGCACAAGAAGACCGTGAATGCCATTGTCTCGGTGACCAACAGCGACAAGACCGTGCAGGATTATGCTTGCGAGTTGGTGTCGGTTGTCGACCCGAACCAGGTGGACGTGGTTATCGCCCGTTCCGTCCAGGATTCGAGCAAGGCGTTCAATACCGGCGAGACCTTGGTTGCCCAGTACCCGCCCGATGCCGTGAATTGCGCAATGCAGTGCGGTGCCGGTGCCGAAGGAGCCATTCTCGAGGTTGACGGTGAGGAATACGTAGTGGGCTATTCGTTGAGCGTGTCTCCCAAGAGCTGTAAAGACGGTGCTGCCGCTGGAACGAAGATTACTGTGAAAGCCTCGATGAAGACCATCTGCTACGTAACATACTAGCCGGTACTTTTAATCAAATCGAAAGGGCCCGCGGTTATCCGCTGGCCTTTCTTGCATTCTAGCGTTCTAGTATTCTAGCACTCTGACGTTCTAGCGTCCTACAAAAAAGAACACCCCGGTTGCCCGAGGTGCCCTTCTGATTGTAAGGAGTATTGTGAAAAAGCCTTAGTGAGCGACCTTGACGGTCATTGTCTTGGATCCGCTCTTGACCATGTAGATGCCAGCCTTGCCGAACTTGGCGAAGATGGCCTCGCTCAAGGTCGAGCCCGAGGCGAGCTCAAGCGTACCCATGTAACGTCCGGTTGCATTGAACACGCGGTAAACCTTGGAACCGTTGGACATCTTCATTTCGGAGGGAAGTGCCGCAATGATGCCGCCGTTCTGGTCCACCGGGGTAATCGTCGGGGAGGTCGTCGTAGGATTCGTCGTCGGAGTGGTCGTCTGGTCGCCAGTGTTGGTTCCGCCCCAGTCGAAGTTGCTGAAGTCGGAATTGCCACCCTGGGCACCACCTTGGTTGCCACCCTGGCCGCCGAAGTTCATGCCGCCCTGGCCGGCGTCTCCGCCGCCAAAGCCGCCGAAGCTGCTCCAGTCAAAGTCGCCGAAGTTGAATCCGCCCATGCCACCTTGGCCGGCGTCACCGCCACCTTGGCCGCCAAAGGCGCTCCAGTCCATGCCGCCCATGCCACCTTGGCCG
>CAMZDZ010000031.1 GCA_947305535.1 uncultured Fibrobacter sp. | reverse complement strand
CGATGCTCGGGATGCCGGCCTTGGCGCAGTAGGCGCTCAAAGCGGCGGAGGTGTCACCGGTAGAGGCGCAGGCCACGGCGTCAATCGGGTGGATGCCCTTCTTGATGATGTGGTTCACCTGGCTCACGAGGACCGTCATGCCGAGGTCCTTGAAAGAACCCGTGTGGGAGTTGCCGCAAAGCTTAACCTTGAGGCTTCCGATGCCGAGTTCGCGGGCGAGCGGGGCGGCGTCAAAGAGCGGGCTCCAGCCTTCGCGCATCGTCACGATGTCTTCGAGCGGCATGTCGGGGAGAACCATTTCGCGCTTGCTCCAGATACCGCTCATGTCGGCGGGTTCGAAGCTCATGCGGCGTTCGGCGAACAGCTTCTTCCATTCGTCGGGGCTCTTGCTTGCAAGGGCCTTGCGGTCGTGCTCGACTTCGAGCAGGCTGCCGTCGACCTTGCTGCGGTAAATGACGTCGGTCAGCGGGTAGGTATCGTCCCCGTTGATGTTCCTAAAATGCGCGTTAAATTGGGCCATAGTTTCCTCTTGATTTTTACGAGGGTAAAGATAGTAAAATAGACAAGAGGAACAAGGTTCGAGGCTCGAGGCTCGAGGCCCGAGATGCGGGGAAAAGAATGGGGAATAATACTATTCGGCGGGGGTGTTGGTGGTGTCTGCTGGGGTCACTGTGCTGTCCGCCGGTGTTTTTGTGCTGTCGGCCGGGACTTCGGCGGCTTTGCAGTTCTCGATGGCCTTGTCGACTTCTTTGCGGATGGAATCCAGCTTTGCTTGGTAATACGGGTTCACCGTCGTGTCGCCGTCGCAAATTTGGGTCTGTGCATATTTCCCTTTCTCATACGGGAACGAACGTCTGACGCAATTTTTTAGGCTGTCGGAAACGGTTTCGCCTGCCGCCACAAGGCTGTCCAATTTCTCTTCCTTGCTGCGCAGAATCGCTCCGTCCTTGGATATGAAATCCGTTTTTTGACAAAGCGGAGACGGAGCGGCCGAACTGCTGGATGCCTCGCTGGAACTGCTATTGAACAAGCTGTCGTACTCGGCGTTTGTATAAACTAACCCGTCCTTTAAATATGTATAGGTTTTGCCGTTGGAACAATTATATTCGGTAAACGTTATTGCTCGCGGCATACAGGGAGAAACACCGTAAACGGTGACTGCTTCAATGCAATTTTCCAGGCGGTCTTCGATTTTGATCAGTTCTTCGATTGTTAGTGTTGTGTTGTAGTGCAAATCGCTTTCAATGGAGTAGCAAGTTTCGCCAGAAGAACCGGCTGTGTTTACGCATTCACTGTAGGAGGTTTGTTTCGATGTGCAGGTTACGCTTGTGTCGCTGGCGAGCTTGAATTGCTCGCCGCTGCTGCTGGAAACGTCCCCAGTCGGAGCCGAGGATGACGATTCGGGAGAACTGCTAGATATCCCTTTGGCAGGCTCGGAGTCGTTTGGGTTGCTCGATTGCGGTAAGACGTCTCCGGAGCTGCTAGATTCCGGGGCGGGTTCATTGATGCTGATGGGTTGCGAGTCGTCTTCACCGCAGCTGGCCCAGAAGAAGCTGGCGACGATTAAAAGGGACTTGCTTATGAAGAATCTACGTTTCATGACCGCCTCGAAAATGTTGTAGAAGTTCTATGGTTAAAATATGTTTTTTTTTATCCCGAATCCTTTTTTGATGGTCTTTTTTGTTGACTTTTTGTCTGTGGACGGCCTGCCGCAGTATGGCTCCCTTTTTTGGACGCATTTTGGGTTGGAATAGGGGAGATTTTCTATATTATAGCTCGAAAAAAGATCAACACGATTCGGAGATCCGCGTGAAGAAAAAAATTATTCTATTGTCTTTTTTGACTGTGTGGGCAATCGCTTTGTCGGCCTGTCTGTTCGATTCCGATGAAGAAGGTTTGAGCAACTGGCTTTCGGACCATGGGCTCCCGGACAGCTACAACGTTCAGACGCTGAGTGTCGAAGGCCTTGTCCCGTCGAAAGTCGATGTTTATAGGGACACGACCCCGCATATTGCGGATGACCGCATTGTTTTTGGAAATTCCGCGAACATGTCGCACGAAATGGCGCTCGAATTCCTGTATAGGGCCGATTCGGCATATCTGGACCGATTCAGTAAAGCCGATACGATTGGCGCCTACATTTCTTTCTCGATGTTAACGCCGTTTTATAAGGACGACGATATCCCCGTCGATTTGCTGCCGATCAAGGAGGACTTGAAAGTTCGTGTCAGTTGGTCGCTCCGTAAGGGAAAGTACAAGAAGTTTGTAGACAGCTTGGCCTCGGTTTCGGATTCCGTTTGGCTTAGAAGTTTGGAAGACTGGGAACCGGATGTCGTTGTTGACACGACTTACAAAATTAAAGTGAAAAAGGCGGATTCGCTGGTTTACTTTGACATGCCGGACGCATTTCTGGACAGCATCAAGACTTGCTACAAATCCTGCCACTTGGAAGTACGCTTTGCTGCTCCCGAAACGGAAAACCTGTACCGGTTCTATGCCACGCAGAAGAAAAATTATCCCGTATTCCGCATGAGGGCGGTTAACGAAGGGGATACGCTCAACTATTTCAAGTCGTATTCGCCGTTCCGTATGGCAGACGTCACTGTCAACAACGACTGCTCCGATTGCCTCGTGCTGCATGGCGGCGTCGCGGATTCCCTGGTTCTGGAATTTCCGTCGGAACCTATCCTCAACGCCCTGGCTGATTTCTATGGCGATGAATTCCCGTATACGAAGGGCGATGGCAACGATGTTCGCCAGGCCGTTGTGCTTGCGCAGTTGACTTTTGCGCGTGATGATTCCGAGGGCGAAAACTACTTGGGATTGCCGATCCAGGTGTTGACGGGGACGTATCTCGACAGTGCCGGTAAGGAAAGCTACATAAGGGAATTGTATAAGGTGAACAGGAAGGAAGTTGTGAAGAGTGGACACAAGAACATGGTGTTTTACGAAGGCGACTCCTTGACTCTCCAGATTACGCAGGGCGTGCGTAACTTCATCAACCGTGCGAGCAGTGGGAAAACTTTGAAAATGATGATGCGTCTGGGCGCTCCGCAGTTGCAGGACAAGGATTCTACTTATAAGACGCACGTCGTTGAACGCGAAGTGACGAAGACGAAAGTTACTAACGGGGATACGGTTAAAACAACTGTGATCCAGAAGGACACAAGCTACGTGTTCCTCAGCTATCACGATTATGCTCGCTATGATTTCTCCAGCATGATGCAGAAACCGGTAACGCTCAAGCTCTGGCTTGCAACAAAGCGAGGAGACGACGATGAATAAGTTCTTGTTTTTAATTCTTTGTGTTGCCTGTTTTGCTTCGGCTTCTATGCTGGGCATGGATGCTTTGGGTGAAGAGCAGGTGCATGGCGGGATGACGAATACTGCCGGACGCGGCTTTGCCGGTGGCGCAAAGACCGGCGATGCCGAGGGCTTGTCCGTTGTGAACCCGGCTCGAGTCGCTTTCGATACCAAGGTCGTATTCAACCTGAATTTCTTGATCGACTTAACGGCAATCGAGAAAGACGACTATGCTTATTCTTCAAACAATATTGGATTGCCGTCGTTCAACTTCTCGTTCCCCATGGGGGCGTACGGAGCTCTTGGACTTTCCCTGTGGCAACATTACTCCTCCAATATGGATGAAGATGTTAAGGATACCGCATCCAACATGGATGCCCAGGTGAAATATCAGGGAAGCATTTACGAGCTTGTCCCGACCTACGCGGTACGCCTGCCGTTCTTCCGCATGCTTTCGCTTGGCGGTTCCGCGCACTTCGTCATTGGCAGCGTGGAACGTAGCCTTTCCTTTGGTCCGGACAATAGCGCCGTAGACAAAAAGGATTCCTGGGCGACCAACAGTTCGAAGGTGACCGATTACGTAAGCGGAAATTGGGAAATCAAGAACCACCCTGCGTACTACTCCGTGGCCTTGCAATACCGCGGTCGTCAATCTTCGTATTTCTTCTCTTTTACGACTCCGTATGTCTTGCAGAACGACTTGGCCTACAACCTGCGGTTCAGCGAGCTGGATACTCTCGTGCCGACGCGTTACACGCGAGAAATCAAGGTCCCCGCGCTTTTTGCAACGGGCGTGAACTACCGACTGTACAAGCGGCACAACGTCATGATGGATTTGCAGTGGCGCGCCTGGGAGGACGATATCGAAAATATTGCGGGAAGCTGGGATATGCCCAGTGTGACAAAGACGCAGAACGATTTCATGGTTTCTGTCGGTTACCAGCGTGATGGTAGCTCGCTGTTCTACGATCCGTATTTGGAACGCACGACATTCCGCATCGGTGGCTGGATGAAGAGCTGGTATGTGAAGGATGTCTACGAGTATGGCGGTTCCCTTGGAGCTGGCCTCCCTATGGGCAAGAAGGGGACTACGATTGATTTGGCCCTGCAGGGAGGTAAGCGCACCACGGGCGGTGACGGAAACTGGGAAGAATTGTTCTTTGGAATCCGCATTGGTCTGATGGGTGTCGGTACCTGGGGACAGTCCCGCGGAAGGTAATTGCGGGAACGGTTGATTTATAAAGGAAGGAGCGATAAAATGGCCGTAAAAAAAGTTGCTAAAGAAACGAAGAAAGAAACAAAGAGTGTGAAGACGGTTGCGGCGAAGCCCGCTGCCAAGCCCGTAGCCAAGGCCCCTGCCAAGGCTGCTGCTAAGCCCGCCGCGAAGCCGGCGACAAAGGCTGCCGCTAAACCGGCCGCGAAGCCCGTTGCCAAGCCTGTAGTCAAGGCTGCTGCCAAGCCGGCCTCGAAGGCAGCTCCGAAGGCCGCCGCCGTGAAGCCGGCGACAAAGGCTGCCGCAAAGCCTGTGGCGAAGCCGGTCGCTAAGAAAGCCCCTGCAAAGCCTGCTGCCAAGCCTGTGGCAAAACCTGTCGCAAAGCCTGTCGCAAAAAAAGTCGTAGCCAAGGCCCCTGCCAAGGCTGCTGCCAAGCCCGCCGCGAAGCCGGCAACAAAGGCTGCCGTTAAGCCGGCCGTGAAGCCTGTCGTCAAAGCCGCCACGAAGTCTGCCGCCAAGCTGGAACAGTCCTTCGATGCGGAATACCTTGTGCTCATGCAGAAGGATCCGAACTGGCTGCACGCCTTCTGGGAAGTCTCCGAAAAGCGTGTCAACCAGGCCAAAAACGGCAAGAAAAAGCTCGTGCTTCGCTTGTTCGACATTTCGGATGACTTGACCGTGCAACGCGGCAAGAAGCGCAAGTTCCACGATGTGGAAGTCCCGGCCGATGCTCGTAGCTGGTATGTCGAGAATCCTGTCGGCAACAGCTGCATGGCTGTTCTCGGCTCGGTTGAAGGTTCCCAGTTCATGCCTATCCTTGAATCGTCCCCGGTGCTCACGTTCGACAAGAACGCCGTGGTCCCGTCTCTCGATGACGAGTTCGTCCGCGCTTCCCTGGGTGGCAGCGTGAACGGCAACTTCATGAGCTCCGGCTTTTCCAGCACGACTGCCGAGTCCTGGCTCAACAGCCTCCGCCTGGGCAGCTCTTCGGAATCCATGTTCTCCGGTGCGCTTTCCAGTGCTGCGCTCAAGAGCAACGAAATTGCTGCTCCGAAGGATTCCGTCAACTACGGCAAGGATTTCTTCCTGTGGGTCAAGACTCGCCTTATCGTCTACGGCGGTACCCGTCCCGACGCCCATTTGCAGGTTCGCGGCGAACCGTTCCCGCTGAATCCAGATGGCACCTTCAGCTTTGAAGAAGATCTCCCGGATTCCACGAAAATCATTCCCGTGTTTGCCACGGACAAGGATGGCGACTTCCCGACGACAATCGTTCCTATCGTTGTCAAGCGTACTGAGTAATTCTGATCTCGGGTAATCAGCTTGTCCCGTCCAGGCAAAATTCTCTTTTTATTGCATGCGCACCTTCCTTTCGTGCGGCATCCTGACTATAAGCGCTTTTACGAGGAAAACTGGCTGTTCGAGGCAGTCACGGAATCGTACCTGCCGCTGGTGCAGTCCATGCGGCGCCTGCTCGAGAAGGGGGTGCCGGGCAAGCTCAACTTGAGCGTGTCGCCTCCGCTGATCGAGATGCTTCGCGACGAAAGCCTGGTGTCAAAGATATCGGGCCATCTGCAGCGACAGTTGGAGCTGGCCGAAAAGGAAACGGCTCGCTTCAAGGATGGACCCCAGGCGACTCTTGCTCGCTTTTACCTGGATCGCCAACGTTCGCTTGTCGACACGTGGGAAAACCGTATCGGCCGCGACTTGCTAAAGGAATTCAAGGCGCTGGAAATTGCGGGTAAACTCAACCTGCTCACCTGCGTGGGAACGCACCCCTTCTTGCCGGCTTACCAGAGCGATCCGGCGTCCATCCGCATGCACCTGGACGCGACGGTGGAATGCTTTGAAAGCGCTTTCGGTCGCAAGCCCGAGGGCGTCTGGCTTCCGGAATGCGGCTATTTCCCCGGCCTGGAACGTTACCTGGCCGAATACGGACTGCACTACTTTTTCCTGGAGACGCACGGCGTCTTGCTGGCGTCGCCTCCGCCCAGGTACGGCGTGTTCACTCCGCTGCGTACGCCGTCGGGGCTCTACTGCATGGGTCGCGAACAGGCGAGTTCCATGGAAGTGTGGAGCCGTCGTACGGGTTACCCCGGCCATCCGGAATACCGCGAGTTCTTCAAGGACATCGCGTCGGAACGCGAGCGCGCCTATCTCGGCGAATACTTCTATTCCGGCGACACGCCCATCGATACGGGTTTCAAGTACTACCGCATTACGGGGAGCGAGCAAAAGGAATTCTATCGCCCGTGGAACGCGATGCACCTGGTGCAAGACCACGCCCGTCTTTTCGTCGCCAACAGGGAGGCGACTCTTTCGGACCTGATTCCGAAAATGGGCGGGAACAAGGCCGCGCTGCTTTGCCCCTACGATGCGGAACTCTTTGGACACTGGTGGTTTGAGGGTCCGCTGTTCCTGGAAGCGATGCTCGAACGCGCGGCATCAAGTTCCGTGCTCGAGTTTGCAGGTGCCGACGAGGTGATGACTTCTTCTGCGGACCCGGATGCGCATGAACCGGCGTTTTCTTCGTGGGGCGAGGGCGGCTTTGCCTCGGTATGGATCAATCCCGAGACGGAACAGTACTATCCGCAATCGTATCGGATGCGCTCCCGGATAGACCTCTTGAAGGGCAAGATTTCCTCTGTGCGCAATGCTGGAACCCGTTCGCTGATGGACCGCTATGTCCGCCAGATGGAACGCGAGCTCATGCTGTTCCAGGCTTCGGACTGGGCGTTCATGATTCACAACCATTCGACCGAAGGTTATGCTCGCCGCAGACTGGAGTCGCACTACCTGGGTGTCGAATCGCTGTTCGGCGAGGCCTGCATGGTGCTTGCCGAGTCTAAAGGCAAAGACCTGGACGAAATCGAGATTCCCGTTCTGATCGAACTCGAATCCAACGACAACATCTTTAGTAAATAATGATGAATTTTTCGGCCTTGCCGCTGTTGCCCGCCCTGAACCAGTAAACGCCGGGCGACATTTCTTCACGCACCTTCTTTTCGTCGATGCAGTGCATTGTCCCTTGGTAGCGCTCTTGCATGACGATGGCCCCGCGACGGTTGCGGACTTCGATGTAGTCCTTGTCGCGTGGGAGCGGACTGAAGCATAGCGAGCCTTCTCTCCAGGGAGTGGGGTAGGCCTTGAGCTTTTTGTCCTTGACCAAGGTCTCGACATAATCGCTTTCGCCTAGCCTGCTGAAAATCCAGACAGTGGAATCGACGAGGGACATGGTGCCGTAAACGGAATCGGCCGTGTTTGTCGTCTTGACGGGGATGACGGTTGCTTTCCCCTTGCTGTAAATGACTGCACTCGCTTCGCCCTTGTAGTTGGCGAGGTTCGGTTGACCGCCTGCGTAATAAGCGAAAGAAAATCTTGATGTATCCGGTTCAAAAACAGAGGTCTTTGCGTAGTTGATGGTTGGCCAGTCTTTTTCGTCCTTGTAAATCAGCATCTTTGAATTGACGGCCTTGCTGCGCTCACCGGAAAAAGAAAGGCGTACGACGTAATCGTGGAATACGGAATCGGCGTCGAGCTTCTTCTTGGAAAGGTAGTTGGCAAAATGGATGTCGGCTGTTTTTTCAGGGTTCTTGTTGAATCCGCTCCAGATTTCCTTGTCGAACTTCTTGTCGACATTGGTGTAGAAGTATAGGTAGAGCGTGCTTAGGCCGTAGACGCTTTCGTCGTTGATTTCGTTGAGCGGGGTGCCTATTTTCCTGAATGCTTTGTTGATGTAGCCGAAATAGTCGTTTACGTCTGGATCTCCGAATTCCTCCACTCCTGTTGCCGAAGCCTCGAACCAGAAAGTCATATGCTCAAACATGTTCAGATAACGTAATTGGCTTGCATGGTAGAGCTCGTGGAACGTGGTTATCCTGATGGCCTTGTCCCAGTGCTCGCTGAAATCTTCGCCGGTGATTTGTTGCGTGAGCGGTAGGGAATTTTCAATGTAGGTGCACTCGGGATTGTCATCCATGCTCTTGCGCTTGCCTGTCGTGTTTACGTACCGGAAGTCGTTGTCGATAATCAGCAGTGTGGAGTCCGTATTGAACTCGCTTTGGGGGAGGGTGAGCCCATAGCATTTCCCGCAAATGCTGCCATCAAAGATGCTGTCCCCTCTACGAAGCAGGTCAAGATCAATGATTTCCACAGGGTAGAGCGAATCGTCGACCTTTTCCTGGTAATGGAATGTCTTTGCACTGCCGACTGGCTTGCGCATGCCCAGTTCGTTTACGTGGTGCTTGTAGGCGCGTTCCAGGTTCACGGCCACGCTGTCGACAAAAGCCTTTTGTGTGGCATGGGGGCCTTCTTGCGTGTAGAATATCTGGAAGTGTTCTGTCTTTTTGGAAAGCACGTTGTTGTAGTAGGCTTCGGGTTCGCAGTTGGTGACACGGAACTGCACAGCTTGTTTCTTGCTGGCCTGCAATTTGCCTTTGTTGTAATAATGCTTGTGATGGAATAGGTTCGAAGTGGCGCAGGTCCTGGATTGCGCGAAGGCGCCCGTGCAGGCGAGGAGCAGGCCGAGAAGTATTGCCGTTATGCGCATCATTTGGCCCTGTCGAGAATTTCCCGGGCGCGCCTCGTGATGGCGTCGGGGACGGTAAGCGGTTTCTGGTGGTGCGGCTTGGTCCGCGCGTCGACGATGAAGGGCGGCTGGATGCTCCAGTGCTTGTCGCGGAATTCCTCGTTCAGCCCGTGCACGTCCTGCGCCGGGTCCGAACGCGTGAATGTCGTCCAGATAAAATCGCGGAGGTCCATGCTGTCCGTGGTGTCGACCAGGCTGATCCAGGGGTAGTTTTCGCGGTAGCCCCAGTTCTCGATGCCCTTGCGGAAGGCGTCCAGGTCGGCGTCCGCCTTGGCGCGGATGGCGAGGGTGCCGGGCAAGATGACCTTCGGGTTGTCGAAACCGTCTGCCAGGGGGAGCGAGTCCAGGTCGTGCGCGTTGTTGCGCAGGAGGCGGCGGGGCTCGCCGACCGCGGCGATGACGAGCTTGGAACCGTGATTCAGCTTGGTGCCCGTGTAGTCCAGCGTGTCGATGGTCGTGGAAGTCTGGAAATGCAAGTCGCGCCCGAAGTCGATGCGCTCGAGTACGTGCGTGAAGAATCCGGGAAAGTCGTTCACGTCCAGCGCGGGATTGTCCTGCCTGGCCGCGAGCATCAGGTACTTGCTCAGGCTCACCTGGTTGAAACCGAGGAGCGCGTTTGCGATTTTCAGGATGCCCAGGGGCTCCCTGCCGTTGTTGTACGGGCACTCGCGTTCGTCGGCAAGGGCGAGGCAGAGGGAATGCACGCCCGCGTCGTCGACCGCGTTGATGGCGTGGACGCCGGGCACCGAGGCCGGCATCATCGGCCTTGTAATCTGGTGGATGAACTTGCCGAACAGCGTGTCTTCTTGCGGGGGGCGCCCGACGACGGTGAACGGGAAGATGGCGTTCTTCTTGCAGAGCACCTTCTTCACGCTGATGTAGGGGAAGGGGTGGGCCGCGGAATAGTAGCCGATGTGGTCGCCGAAGGGGCCCTCCGGCTTAAGTTGCGGAGCAACTTCCCCGAGGATGCAGAAATCTGCATCCGCGGACACGACATAGCCGTCATGGATAAAGTATCGGAAGCGCTTGCCGCCGAGCATGCCGGCGAACACCAGTTCCGAGAGGTTCTCGGGCATGGGCATGATGGCGGCTATGGCGTGGGCCGGAGGCCCGCCCACGAAGATGCTCACCTTGAGAGGCCTGCCTTCCGCAAGCGCTGCCTGGTGGTGCCTGGCGATGTCCCTGCCCAGCTGGTAGTGCAGTCCGCACTCGTTTGCCATGTAGCTGTTGCCCGAAATCTGGATGCGGTACATGCCCACGTTGGTTTCCAGTATGCGCGCCTTGGGCGATGGCCGCGTGGCTACCTGCGGCAGCGTGATGAACGCGCCGCCGTCTTCGGGCCAGCACTTGATCTGCGGCAGGTCCGCGAGGCTGCATTCCTCGAAATCGTGGATGTTGCCGGCCTTGAGGGGGAGGCTCGCCTTGCCGGCCTTGGCCGCGCGGTACCAGCGGAACGGGTTGATTCTCCTGAAGAAGCCCGCCGGGTCGGCCTTGAAGGCGACCGCGTCCGTGACGGACTTGATTTCCTTGCGGAAGAGGTACTGCATGCGCTTCTCGGTGCCGTAGATGTTGCATGCGGCGCGGAAACGCGAGCCCTTGACCTTCTCGAACAGGATGGCCTTGTCTCCACGGGCGAACGCCTCGCGCGCAATGGCGGCCATCTCGAGGTCGGGGTCGACTTCTTCCTTGATCCTTTTCAGCATCCCCGCTCTTTCAAGATCCTGCAGGGCCTGTTCGAGGGAGGTGTACATGGCCTACCCCGCGGTTGCGCTAGATTCTAGGCTTTCGAAGGACTGCGTCTGCTTTTTGGCTTCGACGGAGAGTTCTACTTCGCGGGCGGCCTTGCGGGATGCCAGCGCGTAGACGACATGGGTCTTGTCGATCAGGTCCTTGAACGTACTTTCCGAAATGTCGGTAAATCCCTGGAACGTGAAATCGTCGCAGCAGGCGGTGAAGCTGCCTTCGGCCTCGTACCAGTGCGTGGCCGTGAAGCCGCGGAACGGGCCCTTCTCGAGGCGGACCATCAGCCTGCCTTCGTTGATGGCGCCGATGATGCCTGTCCACGTGATGGTCTTGAACCCGGCGACAAGCGTGTACTTGATCTTTTCGCCGGCGACAAGTTCCTTGGGGAGGGTGTAGTGTAAAACGGGGGTGGTTCCAATGGCCAGGTTCATTGGGGCGAAAGTGAGAATCTCCTTAATGTCTGCCAAGGGAGAATTTTGCCACGATGTCTGACTCATTTGTACCATACGTTACAAAGATAATAAAAAAAGTCGCAAAAAAACGAGGAAAAAAGCCCCAAATATCGCATGGAAATAAAAAAAACGCTAACTCCATGATAGTCATGAAATTAGCGTTTTAGCCCGTTTTCGAGGCTGCCGGAATGCGGCTAGAGCTCTTCCACGGCGTTCGCGTGGAGGTTCTGCACGATATGTTCCTGGCGGGAGGGCGTGTTGTTGCCCATGTAGTATTCGAGCATCTTGCCGAGGCTAGCGTCAGGCGGGATGTTCACCGTTTCGAGGCGCATGTCCTCGCCGATGAACTGCCCGAACTCCTCGGGGCTGATTTCGCCCAAGCCTTTGAATCGGGTAATCTCGAGGTCCGTCTTGCCGATTTCCTTCGCGGCCTTGTCGCGTTCGGCTTCGTCGTAGCAGTACTTGGTCTCCTTCTTGTTCCTCACGCGGAACAGCGGGGTCTGCAATATGTACAGGTGCTTCTGTTCGACGAGTTCGGGGAAGAACTGCAGGAAGAACGTCATCAGGAGCAGGCGGATGTGCATGCCGTCCACATCGGCATCGGTCGCGATAATCACCTTGTCGTAGCGCAGGTTCTCGAGCCCGTTTTCGAGGTCGAGCGCATGCTGCAGCAGGTTGAATTCCTCGTTCTCGTATACGACCTTCTTCGTCATGCCGAAGCTGTTGAGCGGCTTACCGCGCAGGCTGAACACGGCCTGCGTCTGCACGTTCCTTGCCTTGGTGATGGAGCCCGATGCGGAGTCGCCCTCGGTAATGAAGATCATGGATTCGCGGTTGAGCGCGTTCTTCGTGTCGGTGAGGTGGACCTTGCAGTCGCGCAGCTTGCGGTTGTGCAGGTTCGCCTTCTTGGCGCGTTCGTTGGCGAGTTTCTTGATGCCCGCGATTTCCTTGCGCTCGCGCTCGTTCTGGTTGATGCGGTTGAGCAGCGCCTTCTCGGTTTCCGGGTTCTTGTGCAGGTAGTTGTCGAACTGGCTTGCCACGTAGTCCACCACCCAGGTGCGCAGCTGTGCGCCGCCCGGGGATACCGTCGTGGAACCGAGCTTGGTCTTGGTCTGCGATTCGAAAACCGGTTCCTGGATGCGCACGGAAATGGCGCCGATGATGCAGTTTCTAACGTCGGAGGGGTCGAGGTCCTTCTTGAAGTGGTCGCGGGCGCCCTTGACGATGCCTTCGCGGAAGGCCTGCTGGTGCGTACCGCCCTGCGTGGTGTGCTGGCCGTTCACGAAGCTGTAGTAGTGTTCGCCGTACTGGTTGCCGTGCGTGAACGCGCACTCGATGTCCTTGTCCTTGAAATGGATGACGGGGTAGCGGATGGAATCGTCCACGTGCTTCTGGAGCAGGTCCAAAAGGCCGTTCGGGCTGGTGTATGTCTTGCCGTTCATGACAAGCGTGAGCCCGTTGTTCAGGTAGGCGTAGTTCCAGACCTTCTCTTCCATGTAGGCCGGGAGGTAGCGGTAGTTCTTGAAAATGTCCGCATCCGGCTCAAAATAGATTTCGGTGCCGTTCTTCTCGGTGGTGGCGCATTCCCTGTATTCCTTGATCAGGACGCCGCGGCAGAACTCGGCCTGCTTCATGCGGCCGTCGCGGAAGCTCTTCACGATAAACTTGGTCGAAAGCGCGTTCACCGCCTTGGTACCCACGCCGTTCAGGCCGACGGATTTCTGGAAGGCTTCGGAATCGTACTTGCCGCCCGTGTTGATCTTGGATACGCAGTCGATGACCTTGCCCAGAGGAATGCCGCGGCCGTAGTCGCGGACCCTGGCGGACCGGTCCTCGATGTCGATTTCGATTTTCTTTCCGGCGCCCATGACGAACTCGTCGATGGAGTTGTCGATGATTTCCTTGACCAGAACATAAATACCGTCGTCGGGGCTGTTGCCGTCGCCGAGTTTCCCGATGTACATGCCGGGACGGAGGCGGATGTGTTCGTGCCATTCGAGGGATTTGATGCTGTCTTCTGTATACTTGGCTGCCATGAGGTTCCTTTAAACTTTTTTCGGGGAGATACCCCGGTCGGGGGATAATATAGAAAATTTTTCAGCTAGTGCACTTGTGTTCACTCTTTTTTATGCAAAAAACGGCCCGCTTGTGCGGACCGCTTTTTAAAATGCCGTAATCTTCTATTAGAAGTTGATGTTCAGGTGGATGTCGAAATACATCTGGGTGTCGTCGTAACCATAGAAGTCTTCGCCGAACTGGAAGCGACCAGAAAGGTCAAGTGCGAACATCTGGTTGAACGCGATGGCCATGCCGAGGTACGGGGCCACACCGAGGTCGCCGGTTCTGCTTTCGCCAACATTGTCACCGTCAACGGTTGTTTTGCCGAGGTACATGTACAGGTCGATACCGACATACGGAGTCAGCATGCTGGTCACGGCGAAGTCGCCTTCCAGACCGAGGTTGAGAGTCCAAGGCGGAGTCGTCTTGTCGTCGCCCCTGGTTTCCATCTGGAGACCGAGCTCGGAACCGAGTGCCACGATGCCGAACTTCTGGGAGAACTGGGCACCGAAGTGGAAGCCGAAACCATCTCTCTGACCAATGTCTTCTTCACCGATGGGGAAGTCCACGTCCAAGAAGGCGTTCAGGACGGGCATGAACTGGTAGCGGACCATAAGCGGGAGGTTGTAGATACCGTCGGGACCGTCCACTCCGTCAAAATCGGTGAATACCCTGTATTTGAAGAGCGTTGCCAATTCCAAGTTCTGGACGACGGTGAAGCGTGCACCGACGTAAATGTCGTCCATGCTGGTTTTGTCTGACGGAATCCCGTAGACCTCGCCGACCTTGACCTGGCCTTTGTGGGTTTCGAGGACCGGGAACTTGTCCCATGTTGCGAAGGATGCCGTTGCCACGAGGGCAGTTGCGAGAACGATCTTCTTGAGCATTGTTTTTCTCCTTTTGTAATAAATCTGTATGCAAAATTTAAAAAACGATGGCGATTTTGGGGACGGAAAAATTAAAAGTGTGATTAAACGCAAATCCTGGGTGGAATATGGCGTTTTTTGTATATTAAACGGCGAACAGGCGAATGTCCTGTGCACTTTCGGGTGCATTTGTACATCCCGGGCAGGGGCTGCCGGCCTTCAACGGTCACGGCGGGTATGCTTTTTTCAAGGAGGCCCCCGTGTCCAGAATCCCTTTGGGGCGTATGGGGTGTACCCCGCCGCTTGCCGCGGCCTGTTTTCTGCTAGCCCTTTTCCTGTGTATCTTCGGCCCTGTCGGGGGGTGGTGCGCGCCGTCCCGCGACGCATCCGTGCACACCGGCACCGTCTCGCTCGATTTTGTCGATGCCACGCTTTCGGACGTGGCCCGCAGCCTCTCGCTGGCGTACGATACGCCCATCGTCGTCGACGATGGCGCCGAGGTGCCGGTGACGCTGCACCTCGACAGCGTGGGGCTGCTGGAGGGACTTTCCGCGATTTGCGGGGCGCACGGCCTCGAGGTGGTCAAGGACGGGCGCGTGCTGCATATCCGCCGCGTCCGGGAGCGTGGCGAGGTGGAGTTCGCGGTGTCGGATTCCGGCATCTCGCTGACCGTGAAGGGGAAGGACGTGGTTGAGTTTACGTCGGAGTATGCCGCGAATACGGGGCTCAATATCTTTGTGGAACCTGACGTGCAGGGCAAGGTGTCGGGGCGGCTGAGGAACATGCCCGCCGTGGCGGCGTTCCGGACTCTGATGGAGTCGCAGGGGTTTGCCGTTCGCTCCGAGGGCGGTTGCTTGCGGGTGTCGGTACGCCGCGACCGGGCGGGTCCGGAAGGCGCGTCCGTGTTCTGCGACGATTCCCTGTATTCCGTCGACCTGGTCGCCGTCCCCCTGGCGAGCGTCCTGCGCGAGATCGCGGCGGCTGCCGGGCTGAACTTAGCGATGTACGGCGACATGCAGGAGCCCGTGCGCCTCAAGTTCGACCGCGTTCCGCTGCGGGACCTCGTCGGGGCGGTGTTCCGGGGGAGTCGCTACGCCTACGTGCTGGATTCTGCAAATTTGTTTGTAGCCGAGACGGGGGTGCGCAATGCGCTTTCGCAGACGCGCCTTTATCCGCTGAAGTATATCGATTCGGAGAAGGCGCTTGCGCACCTCTCGAAGTTTATGCCCGGGAGCAGTTTCGTTGCCGCCGAGGTCAAGGAACAGAACGCGCTGCTCCTGGGTGGCGTGCCAGAAGAAATCGCGATGGCCGAATCGCTCCTGGTGCAGGTGGATATGCCGGCGCTCCAGGTGACGCTCTCGTGCATCATCGTGGAGATCAAGCGCGGCAAGAACTTCGAGATCGGCCTGCGCGGGGGAACGGCCCGGAAGACCGCCGCGGGCGATATCGGGTTCCGGGGCTTCCTTGATTTTCTGGGGAAGGATGTGTCAAAGTCGGGAGCGTTCGGTAAGGTCGGCTTTTTGCCGGACCGCTTCGAGATGGAACTCGCGAGCCTCGAGGAGAACAACATGGCCGAGGTGCTCGCCCGTCCGAGGCTTACGACGCTGAACGGGAGCAAGGCGGAACTGAACGTGACGAACACGGTCTATTACCTGGTGAGCCAGGTCTCGGCGGACGGCTACCCGATTACGGATTACCGCTCGTTCAACGACGGCATCTCGCTGGAGCTTACGCCCGTGGTGACGCGGGAGGGGAGCATCACGCTCGACGTAGCGCCCGAAATCAAGACGGCGGGGCGGAGCTCCGGCGACGGCCCGCGCGACATCAGCACGCGGAACCTCAAGACGTCCGTGGTGTTGCGCAACGGGGAGACGCTCTGCCTGGGCGGGCTCATGCGCAAGAACAAGTCGGAAGTGCGCACGGCCGTGCCGTTCTTGGGGAGTCTCCCGCTGGTGGGGCGGCTTTTCAGTTATACGTCCACGCAGGATGAACTGAGCGAGTTGGCCATCTTCATAACGCCCGAAGTGGAGGGCCCACCTGCGGGAGGCTCCGATGTTCCGTAGGCTGGTCGCCGCGCTGGAGCGCGTGGGCGGGGTCGGGGCTCCCTTGTTTACCTGGGAAATGTCGGTCCCCTTTGACGACGAGCCCGGAGAGGCCCGACTCCGCGAAACGTTTGCGCGGGAATTCCCCGAGACGTCCGCGCGCGGGCACCCCCGCTTTTGGAAGATGGTCGCCTTCAACGGGGATTCGGGAAGGAAAGTGCGCTACCTTGTCGCGGTGCCGGCGGAGGGCGTCGACGGGATGCGCCGGAAGTTCGACCGCGTGCTGCCCGAAGGGGCGGCATTGTACGGGAAGGCGGATAACGTTATCCGCACTGGCGGCATAGCGTATGGTGTGCGCGGGGGTGCGCATGGTGACGCAGTTGGAAACCGAGCGGACCATGCCGACGGTGGAGGGAATGCGCTGTTCTCGTTCCTGTGCGGTTCCCGCCTGGTGATACTGGTGTTTTGCGAGGGGCGGCTCTGCCACTGGTCCGAAGAAGTGGGCTACGAAGAAGGTTTCGCAGGTGCTGCCTATGCCGAGCGCATGGAACGCTTCCGGCAGTTCCTCGCGCGCGACGAATATCTGTCCAGGGGCTGCCCGTATGCGGAATTCCGGGAGCGGGTGGACCCGGCGGAGATGCGCGGGGAGTTCCGCAGGGCCGCCCGCGATCCGTTCTGGCGGCGCCTGGACTTGGATTGCGCCCCGAGGGTGCGCCCGCTCCACAGGAAAATCGCCGTCGGCTGCTTCTTGGCCGTGGCCGCGTTGGCGGGGGCGGGCGTTCTAAGGTCTGGGGCTGTTGAGTTATGGCCGGAGTCGGCTGCAGGTTTTGCTGTCGGAAATGCCGCTGTTGCACATGTCTCTTTTGTGGAAGGGGCCGAGTTCGGTGAAGACATCACGCTTTCCGCACCGCCACCAATGCCAGCCGTGTCCGAAATCCGGGAAACGCCGCCGCCAATGCGCCCGCTTCCTGCCGCAAGGTGCAGCGCCCCGCCGCTCAAGTTGCGCAGTGTCGTCCAGGGAGTCCTCTTCCAGGGAGATGTCGGGGGCGCGTTGGGCTGGTTCCGCCCCGGCGATTCCGTCGGGACCTTTGTCGTGGATTCGGTCGGTCGCGACCGCGTTGCCCTCGTGTGCGGCGGGGAAAGGATGGTCGTAAAGCATGGGGAGTAAGCGGGGGATGGTGCTTTCGGTAGTCCTCGGTGTCGCGCTGGTGGTCACGCTGCTGCTGTCGGGACTTTTGCGCGTGCCGCTTGCTGTTTCGCGGTATGCGCAGCGCAAGGCGGAAAGCATCGCCGAGGTCTACCGGGCGGAATCGGCGCTGCTCGCGAGCCTCGCGGGGTTCCCGTCGGGATATTTCGACGGACTTCCGCCCGTGTCGCAGGGGGAACTGGGACCGTGGGGGCTGTGGACCGCGGAGACGGGGCTTCCGGGGAGTGTTTCCGGCGGGCACCCCGGCAGTTTGGGCGGGCATCGTGGCAGTTCTGGCGTGCCTTCCGTCCGCGTTTTCGTGCTGGTGGGCAAGTCGCGCTCGAAGGCTCCGTGGCCCCGCTATGCGGAGTGGGCCGACGGTGCCGAGCAGTACCGGCAGGCCTTGCGCAGCCGCGTCGAGGCGCACTCCCGGCGGTTCTCGGGCAACCGGCGCTTCTTCAGGGCATCACCGAGAATGGAGTATTCGGTCGTATCGGGGGACCTCACGCTGGACGCGGACGGGCGTGTCGAGCGGGCCGCCTTTTATGTGGAAGGTTCCGCCCTGCTGAAGGGGAGCCTCCGCGTGGACACGCTTCTTGTTTATGCGGAAGGTCCCGTTACCGTGGGCGCACACCTGGACGCCGGCTGGGCGGAAATCTACAGCGGGGAAGTCGTGCGCGTGGAGGGGAATGCGCAAGTCTGCGGTCATGTCTGGGGACGCATGGGCGTGACGTTCTCCGGGAACGCGCGTGCGTCATTCCCGAGCGTGGTGCTGGCGATGGGCACGCCGCTTTCGGACGTGCAGTTGCAGGGCCGCTCCAGGGTCGAGGGCGTCGTGGCCGCCCCCAACGGGCACGTGGACGTGGAGACCACGGCGCGGTGGGATTCTACGGACGCCCTGTTTCCTTATTACGTGCAGGGGGTTCCCGTTGCGTTCGAACAGAATACGTTCAGATAGGTCACGCCACGGTTGTTCCGGCTTTACTTTGGTCGAAGTCCTTGTCGCGATGTGCGTCCTCTCCATCTTCGCGACCTCTACCGGGTATTTCTTCCGCGTGTTTGGCGAAATGCGAGCGCGGGAGCGTACTGCCGTCTTCGCCTTCGTCTCGGCCACGGAGTATGTCGAAAGGGCCGTGGCTAAGCCCCCGCCGTGCCGCGACACGAGCTTTACCTTGCTTGTAACCCGTGACGTTAGTTTATTTGTTGGTCAGACCGTGCTGCCAGGAAGGGCGGAAATGCTGTGGCTGTCTGTCGAGCCCGTCACCGCTCCGGCTGTCATGCCGTCCGGTCCTGTCCGGCTCAGGAGGCTGGTCTATTGCCGCTAAAGTCGCCGAAACCGTCCAGTCCGTCGAAGTCGGGCTTTACCTTGGTCGAGATGCTGGTCGCCATGGCCGCAGCCTCCATTGTCGTCCTGTCGGCCTACGCCTTCCTGGGGCAGAATGTCCGGTCGTACCACGCCGTGCTCAGGTCCTATGCGGACGAGTCGGCAGGGCTGATAAGGCAGGTCCAGGAAACGCAGCGGAAGGTCTTCCCGGCGGTACCGCAGGACCTCCCGGAAAAAAAGAAAAGGGCGGATCGAATGATCCGCCCGAACTAACCCTTTAAGTCCGACCTGTTAGAAGATGGACGCCTGTCCGGCTCCGGCAAGCTTCTCGGCCTTCTTGGCCTCGACGCGAGCCTTGTGCATTTCGAGCAGGTTGCTCACGTAGTGCATGAAGCTCAGCGTACCCACGGAGAGGAAGCCGACGGCATAGAGCGCGAGGAACGGTCCGATGATGAACTTCTGCGCACCGATGTATTCGAGCAAACCGAAGATGCAGTAGACGCCCACGCCCAGTTCGACAATCGCCTGCCAGGGGAACTTCTGTGCGTAGTGGCTCTTGGCCTTCTTCTTGGATCCGCCGCTCTTCGGGGTGCGGACGAAGCTGCCCTTGGAACCGATCACTGCGGAGAACACTGCGCGGGAGTTGCTCACGGCGATGCCCACACCCAGAGCCATCAGGATGGGGAGGGAAAGCAGGCGGATCTTCCAGCCGGTGTAGCCGGAGCAGCGCTGTGCGACAAAGTAAAGAACGGAAGGAGCGATAGCGGCGAGGAAAATGAAACTGAAGCCGATGGTGTATCCCCAGCCCGGGATGTGTGCGACCGGTTCGAAGAAGGCGAGCAACGGCCATGCGCAGAGCGCGGTAAAGAGCATGCAGGGGTGAATCGAGTAGTGCGTCGTGTGGAGGATGGCGCCGATCTTGACGCGGAGCGGGACCTTGGCCTTGAGCACGCGGGGCAGGATCTTGATGGCTGTCTGGATGGAGCCTTTTGCCCAGCGGAACTGCTGCGCCTTGAAAGCGTTGATGTCGTTCGGGAGTTCGG